>JBPPMD010000379.1:0-18256 GCA_051305875.1 Desulfuromonadales bacterium
ACGAAAAATCGCGCGCTCCTGCTGGCCGGTGTTTTTTTTTGAAACGTATGTTTCTCAAAAGAAGCGGCTCATGCATAGGACCACAGATTCTTAGAAGCCCATTTCCTCGCCGGTTGGTCGGACCACCTGAACGCCCGGTGGTACGCTAAAGTTGAAGGTCGTCTCCGGGATGCCGTGATTAACCTGCAAGTTGCCGAATACGATGGTGGTGCTGTTGCCATTGGGATCGTAGACTGCGGTTGACAAGATTGGAAGCCGGATATCGTTCTGGCTGCCCTCGTTGCCGGGAACGGACAGGGGGATCTCGGACTGTTCCTTCTGGCAGCGCCTCTGGTAGGCCTCAACAGCATTGCGATCGACCACCATAACCAGTCGGCTGATCAGCGGAGAGGCCTGACGTGGTGTCAGTTCGAGGATGTAGTTACCGTCGGCATCCTTGTTCGGTGTGGCCCAGCTGATCTGGAAATCCCGCGAGAGGTTGCCGAGCCCGGTGATGAAGGTCATCGGATCGTCCTGACGGGCCTGCTTGACCATCGCGATATCCGACTGAATGACCTGGTTGTTCTCCGGAAGGTAGACCGACAACGTCTTGTTGTCGGAAACAATTTCCTGGTTGGTGGGTTGATTGTACTGCCAGCGGAATTTAACAACCGGGGCTGCCTGATCCTTCCGATAGTCAAAGGCCACTTCAACACGACCGCTAGCACGCTGCATACGGTCGAGTGATACGATCATCGATTCCTGAACAAAGTCAGCGGAGTAGTCGTAGATTCTGAATTTTTTATCGGTTTCCTCCTGGAACGGGGTCTCCAGGGTGCGCGTGACATCGCTGAGGGATGCGGCCCATGCGGGAGACGCCGCGAGTGCCAGGAAAAGACTCAGGCACAATGTCGAGATAACGCTCCGGTTTGTCATTACAGGCTCCTCAAACAACCAGCCGACTGGCCGATTTAGAATGGATATCAAAGGGGACATAATCGTCATGGGCACAGTAAACCATCATATCCCCGGTAGCAAGATCAAACGCTGGCGTGCGGTCACGGTTGTCGCCGGTGCACAAGCGATGCAAGATTAGCCGATATAGACTCGTGTCAGCCAGAAGATCCTCTAACAGCTTCAAGGAAAATGTCGAGGGTCACCGGATCGGGAAGCAGAACGAAATGGCCTTTAATGGCAAGGTCATGACCCCGGTCACCGCTGAAAACGGTTTCCACCATCAGAGCCAGGTCTCCGGATTTCCTCAACTCGATCAAAACGTAATCGACCACGGCCCCGGCCATGTCATAGGCCAGCAGGGGCACCGAGGGAATCAGGGTTTTGTTAAGCAGATTGCCGAGTGCGCTGAGATATGCCGACGCAAGGATATTGCCAACTTCTTTCAAGGCAGAGACGGTTTCCTCGTTCATGATCAGGGCTTTTTTTTGACGACCAAGCAGGCTGCAGAGAAGGCGATGGGCACTCTCCTTGGGAAAAAGCAGCATGATGCTGCCGCGGGCATCGCCGAGAATCTGCAGGGTGATGCCGACCATCAGTCTTTCGGCTCCGCCGAGATGACCTGGAACCTTACTGATTTCGGTGATCGTGACATGCGGAACCTGCAGGAATACAGTCTGGCCGATCATTTGCGAAAGAGCGGTGGCAGCATGCCCCATGCCGATATTACTGATCTCCTTTAAAGCGTCGAGTTGGGTGTTGCTCAGCTCACGAAAGGGCATCAAATTCTCCAGGACAATCGTTTGTGAAAAGTTGGCCGTCCTCAATCAACGACTGTGGGTCGATGATGAAAACGACCTGGCCATTCCCTTCTACGGTTGCGCCACTCAGACCGGTCAAGAGGTTCAGGGGGAAACCGAGACTTTTAACAAAGGCCTCGCGTTGTCCAAGAAAGCGTTCCACTTGCAGGCCGACACGTCGACCCTGAATTTCGATCAGGGCCACCCATGTGGTTTCTCCTGCAGCGACTTCCGGCAAGCCGAGAGCTTCTGCTAGCGAATAGAGTTTGACAACTTCTTCACCGAGACGAAAAACCCGTTTCTGTCCGGAGTTCCGAATTTCGCTGGTCGGTAAATCCAGGGTGCGTTGCACGCGGGAGATTGGCATGGCCAGTGGCTGGCCGGCACAACTGACCAGCAAAATTTTGATGATGGCAATGGAAAGGGGCAAACGCATCTGGAAGCGAGAGCCCTGGCCGGGCGAGGAGATAATCTCCAGAGTCCCGCCGAGCTTACTGACCGCTGCCTTGACCACATCCATGCCCACACCCCGGCCGGAGATTTCTGTAATCGCTTCAGCAGTGGAAAAGCCTGGTTGACAGACCAGCATCAGGGCATCACGATCGCTTAAAGCGGTTGCCTGGAGAGCCGTCAGCAGGCCCCGGTCCACGGCTTTCTGGCGCAATGCCTCAGGATCCATGCCTTTGCCGTTGTCAGCGACCTCAATCAGGACGAGATCTTTTTCCCGAAGGGCCGAAACTGCCACGGTGCCTTCTGTTTCAATGCCGTGATCCACGGCATTGCGTACAAGGTGTACCAGTGGAGCAGTAACTTCCTCAAGGATCGCACGATCAATGCCGACCTCGCCTCCAGTCAGGTGAAGAGTGACTTTTTTACCGGTTTTGCGGCTCAGATCGCGGACGATGCGAGACAGACGTCCGGTAATGTTTTCCAACGGCATCAGGCGGGCCTGAAGAACGTGGTGATACAGATCTTCAATCAGACGGCTGGTTTGACTGAGCGTCTGCGTCAGTTGGTTCCAGTCGCGACCAGCGGTGGCGGTGTTAAGCAGATAACGGTTCGTGATCAATTCTCCGGTCAGGTTGACAAACTGGTCAAGCAGGTCAGTGCGCACGCGAATGGTGTGCGCTCCTTCATCGCGATCACTGCCTTCCTGCATGCGGCGGTCGTCGATAAAGCGCACCTTAACAACCCCGCTGATCCGCAGCAAGGCCTCCTCGATAAGCATCCTGTTTAGCGAGGTGCGCAACCAGGCATGAATTTGCTGGCAGGGTGCGCCACTGCGCAGTGTAGACAAGTCCGGCTTGCTCGACATCAGCACGCCGGATTTTTCCAGCTCACGCAGGATCAGGATGCCGCGAGCGGCTGCAGCCGGAGTGCCTTCGGCCAGATCAACCAACACCTGGAAAACGTTCGCTTCTACTGCAACGGTACTCGCTTCGGGTTCTTCCTCGTTTGCTGCGGCAAGCGAGCATTCTCCCTGATTGTCCCCCGGTGTTTCTGCAATCTGAGTGGGCTTCCCATGAGGCGTTTCGGCCAGGAAGACGTCAATTGATCTTTCCGACTGGTTGGACTGCAGGTCGTCCAGGAGCCCATCGAGAAGATCGATACCGGCCAGGAGGTAGTCAACTGTCGAAGACGGTACTTCGCCAGAGTCGCGGAAACCGTCAAGCAAGTCTTCAAGATGATGAGACAGCTGTGCGGTTCGATCGAAGCCCATGGTTGCCGCCATGCCTTTGATCGAGTGCGCTTCACGGAACAGGGCGTCGATTGTCTCCCGGTTGCCCGGTTTTTGCTCCAGAGTGACGACCAGTTGGTTGAGGTTATTGATGTGTTCCCGGGTTTCGCTTAAGAAAAGCCCCCGGTACTGGGACATGTCCATAAAGGTTTCCGAATACCTGGCCTTTATCCTGTAATCCGTCTGACAATTTCAAGCACATTGTCTTGCTTGAACGGCTTGACGATAAAATCTTTTGCACCCGCTTCCACTGCCTCGAGGACCAGTGAGTCCTGGCCAAGGGCGCTGACCATCACCACGCACGCATCCGGGTCACTGGCCATAATCTCCTGCAGTGCCTCGATACCGCTCTTTTTGGGCATGACAATATCCATGGTCACCAGATCCGGCCTGGTTTCCTGATACAGCCCAAGAGCCGTTTCACCATTGTCTGCTTCAGCAACCACCTCAAAGCCTGCATTTACGAAAATATCCTTGAGCATGTTGCGCATAAAAAGCGCATCATCGACTACCATCACCCGTAAAGCCATAACTGTCTCCTGTTCAATAACGCATGTGCCATCCGGAGTTTCCGGATAGGCACAAGCTAAGTTGATTGATTGCTTAAAAGATTAATGACTTCATTCGTATCGAGCAGGTTGATCGGCGTCTCATCCAGGCTGGCCACGCCGCGGACAGCCTTGCCCCCGGTGCTTGACGGTGTTGGCTGCAATTCCGAAAGATCAAGGTTGACGATTCTTTGGATGCTGCCGACGGTTAAAACCAGCGATTTGAATTGCGGAGTCAGAACCACCCGTCGATGATCGCGCTTTTCTCCCGGGAAGCCGAGCAGAGCCGACAGGTCAATCACAGCGAGGACCTGGCTGTGGAAGTTGATGGCGCCGACGAGAGCTCCCTCAGCCCGCGGAACAAAGTAAAGAGGGGGGTCTTCAACGATCTCCTGGATCGCACTGATCTCCAGACCGTAAATTTCTTCTCCGAGTGTGAAAAGCAGGGTCAGCGTCATGACTCAGCCTTACTCTTCCTTGACCAGTTTGAATCGCTTGACGATCTGCAGCATTGACTCGGACATAGTGGAAAGGTTTTGAGCCGACAGCGCTAACTCTTCCATGGAGGCGGACTGCTTCTGCGTTGTCGCCGAAACCTGCTCGGTTGCCGCTGCGTTGTCGGAAACGACCTTGTCGATTTCGTCAATTGCCCGGGTGATCTGCTCGGCACTGGAGATCTGCTGTGCCGTCAGCTCGGCGATGTTGGTGGCCTTGGACCGGGTGACCTCGGCATTCTGGGTGATCTGCGAGAACGCATGGTTGGTCCGATCGACCGCTTCCCGGCCAATCTCCATTTCCTCAATCACCTGCCCCATCGAGGATTGTACCAGATGGCCTTCGGTGCGAATACCTTCCACCAGAGCGGTTATCTCGTTGGCAGAGATCGTGGTCGAATCGGCCAACTTGCGGATTTCCTCGGCGACCACGGTAAAACCGCGACCGTATTCACCGGCACGGGCTGCTTCGATTGTGGCGTTGAGGGCGAGCAGATTGGTTTTCTGGGCAACCCCATTGATAACTTCAACGAACTTACTGATTCTCTGTAACTGACCAATAAAATTGAACATCTGCTGGCTGCTGCTCTGCGCTTCGGCGAGGACCTGGCGGATGTTGTCGAGACTGGCGCCGGCCAGTTCACTACCGCTCCTGGCCGTATCCACGGTCTGGTGGGCCGATTCAGCAACCTTGCTTGCCGCAGTGGCGACCTGATTGATCGACCTGGCCACGTCGTTGAAGATGCGCTTCGATTTCTCCACCATCTCTGCCTGGGTTTCAGCTCCCCTGTTGATCTGATTAACGGTGTGGGCAACCTCCTGGGCTGAAGCGGAGACCTCCTGTGATGTGTTGGAGAGGTTCTGCGCCGAGCCGGCAACCTTGAAGGCGATACCGCGGATATCACCGACCAGGGCGCGCAGGCTCTCCTGGATATGATTCATGGACTTTGCCAGATCACTCGTTTCATCCGGGAAGCGGCCTTCTTTCAGTTGAATCGTTTCGGATAGATTCCCCTGACTGATCTGATCGCCAACCGAGGTCAGACGACGGATATTTGCGGTGAACGCCCGGGAAAAAACCGCACCGATGATCAATCCGACCACAAGGGCGCAGGCAACGCTAAAAAACTGCTGGAATTCCGGCGGAATTTGCAGATAAGGAACCACCAGATTGACGATGACTCCCGAAACCACCACTACGAGAAAACCGACGATAAACTTATAACTGATTTCGACGCGCATGATTCCACTCCTTACCGGGCAGACCTCTCCAGGCTTTTTACGAGCCGCAGACAGGACTCTGGAAATTTTTCCGGGCCGGTCTCCTAAATGACAGGTATGGAGACGGGTACGGCGGTACGCCGGTAGATCCGTTCTACAGGAAACTCAGCATGATAATAGCAGCGTATGTTGCCGGTCATGGTTTCAGACCGGCCGAGGACCAGAGCTCCATGTTCCGGCAGGACAGCTGCAAAGCGGGACAAAATGCGCTCCTGCTCCTGTCGCACAAAATAGATCATCACGTTGCGACAAAGGATCAGGTCCGCAGCAGGATATTCATTGGCAGTCAGGATATTGTGGCGTAGAAATTCGACTTTGTTGCGTACACGCTCTATGAGACGATAGCGTCCATTCTCAGCGCGAAAATATCTTGAGATGACCTCTGGTGGCACTTCTTTCATACGGGTGGCATCAAAATATCCGGATCGAGCTGTCTCCAGAACGGGATTGCTGATGTCTGTCGCCAGTATGCGAATGTCCAGATCGGTTGCTGCCAGGTCGTCAACCAGCAGAGCCAGGGAATATGGCTCCTCACCGGATGCGCAGCCGGCGCTCCAGAGTGTCAGCGTGGTACGCTTGGCCGCGCGGACCCGCTGACAAAGATCCGGCAGAATTCTCTGCTCGAGAATCCGGAAGATGCCCGGGTTGCGAAAGAATTGAGAAACATGGATGGAGAGGGTCGCCAGCAAGTTGTCCAGCTCATCCCTGTCCATTTCCAGCCGCTTGAGATAGGATGCAAAATTGTCGACCTTGCAGAGTCGCAGACGTTTGGCAATCCGTCCGCGGATACAGCGGTCCTTGTACTGGCCAAGATCGAACTGTCGCCGGTCACGCAGGAGCTCCCCGATCGCGGTGAATTCATCGTCGGAAAGATCTTCACTCGTCGATGGCTGGGCGGTTGGCTCAGTCATTCTGCCTCAAAAGTGCCTTCAAGAGCGACAAAAATGGTCATATCCCTTGACAAGAACGGGTCGTACTGCACCTGACTTGTCTTGAAGCGAAAGGCTCCCGGAACCCGCCTGAATCATCCCGATTGCCGTAATCGGCAGATTCAGCTTAATGCACAGGGTAGCCACCTCTGCCGCTTTTTCCGGGGCCACGGTAAAAAGAAGCTCGTAATCCTCACCGCCATCGAGAGCCAGGCCAAGCAGGTCGGGTTGCATGTTGGCGTGCATACGAAAGCATTCCGACAGGGGTAGTTTGTCCTCTTCAATCTGTCCATCCACATGTGATGCCTGCAGGATATGCTCCAAATCGCTGGCCAGGCCGTCGGAAATATCGATCATAGACCTGGTGAGGCGTTGTTCGCCAAGCAGGCGGCCGAGTTCAACCTGCGCTGTTGGTTGATGGTGACGGGCCAGCAGCTCCGGCTCCGGCTCTATTCCGTTACGTAGCAGGTGCAAGGCCAGGGCGCTGTCACCCAGCGTTCCGGAAACCATGATCAGATCGCCGGGCTGCGCGCCGTCACGACCGATGGCCTGGTGCGCCGGAGCACTTCCCTCGACGGTGACCGAGATCATCCATGGGCCGGGGCTGCGGCAGGTATCGCCGCCGACAAGGGTCACATTGTGTCGCGCTGCTTCACTAAGGGCACCTTTGAGGAAAGCGTTGATATCGTCCCATTCAGTTTCTCCGGGGCAGGCCAAACCAAGATAAAGAAAGCGAGGGGTGCCGCCCATGGCAGCAATATCGCTCAGGTTGACCGCAACGGCTTTGTGGCCGAGAGTTTCACAGTCGGTCCAGGCGAGGCAGAAGTGCACGTCTTCGATGAGCAGGTCGGTCGAGGTCAGCAGGTGATGTCCGTCAGGCAGACTAAGCACGGCGGCATCATCGCCTATACCGCGATGAACCCCTGCACCATCAACAACCTGCCGGCGGATGCGCTCGATCAGTTTGAATTCACCTAAATCCTGTAGTTTCAATCGTACCGTCCACAATTCTGTCCCTGAATCCGTGAGGAGTGAAGGGTGAAGAGTGAGGAGAAAAACCAACGGTCCGGTTTCCGCCTGAAGATTTACGCCTCACCCCTTACGCCTCACGCCTCACCTGCCGGGGTCTGCAAAATGGCTTGAAATCGGCAGAGCCAAATCAAACTCACGGATTCAGGTGCCTTGATAGGATAAGGGGTCATTTTTATTCGAGAAATTTTATCTGTCAAGTAAACTTCCTTGAGGTTCCCACCTGAACTCGTTCGCTTGCCATTTATGCGGCCCCTCGTTAAAGCGGCGTTCAATCAACAAACGTTGGCCACCAGCCTCGACCTTCAAAAGTGTCGAGCAGCGTGTGCCATATTCTGACATATTGATAAAAATCGCCGAAAGGGCGCGTTCCCATTCGCACGGGATGCCGGTGTCCGGTAAATCCTCATCTTCTGCGCGGGTGGTGTCGCCAAGCAGGGCAAAGGCTGCTTCCTGGTCGAGGGTAGACTCCCTGAGCAGTTTGTTGAGACCTGCTTTGCCGCGCCCGACTTTAGGCCAGGGTGTGTCAAGCAGATGATTACTCAGGCCGTAAATGCCCGGAGGTAAAAGCCTGGGATTGTTGTCTTTGCTTGAAACGTACCAGAGTTCTTCGGCGTCACCGAGCAGCAGGTTGAAGCCCGCGAAATCGTCAATGATCGTTTTGATGCTGGCAATGAAATCGGCCGGCGCTAAGCCCCCCTGCAGATAATCGCGCACCAGCCAGCCCCGCGACCTGCTGCTGCGGCTCCCATTATCCCTCAAGCCTTCGCGGATATTGGTAACTGTCGCCCAGCGGTCATTGCGGACGCCGAACCAGGTGCCCCCCGAAGCCAGGTCGCGCCCGGCGATCATTCCCGGTGATTCGTCCCAGTATTCGGCTGCTACCGTTGGCCGTGCATAAAACTCATCGCGGTTGGCCAGAACCAGGAGCGGCATCTGCTCAGTCAGTTGATGAGCGATCAGGATCAGGCACATGCAGGCATCCCTGTTTGTGAGTATGTTCGCAACAAGTTTGGCAGAATTGGGAGGCTATGACAATCAGGATAGGACAACAGGCATAAAAAAGTGGCTCTTCCAGCGAAGGGCCACTTCATAATCATGTGATTGTTTCGAAATGAACACGTTTCCAGATCGGAAACTGTGCTTGTGTTACCCTGAGTTTCCAGATGGCAACGAACTAACTCCGGGGTTCTCTCTTGTGCGAACGCGCAACGGCTCGCGTGTTCGCATAGGCGCCCTCTTCAATGGAGAAAATTTTTCTGGAGGCCTTTGGTGACAAGACTTCAGGCACTCTGGTCTCACCGGTGAGCTCGTCACTGGTGAGGCGAATCCAATGTCCCTGTTCCGCGCGAAAAACCGCGTGGACTTTAATCGGAGTGCGTGTAGCACGCGGATCGAGTTCATGGAAAAAAGGCAGGCTGAAATAATAGAGACGAGTTGCCGCACCGAAACGCAACCGACAGACTGGCCGGCCTGCAAAATCATCGGTTGAATATTCCGCCCTGTCAATCGGCTTGAGTTTATGGTTCTTATGAATGAGCACTGAAGAATGCCCGAAGTTCGCTCCCGGCGGGCTGCCGGCACACAGGGTCTCATCCGAAGAGTTGCAGAACAGGGTCACGGTATCGCTGACTCCGGGTGTACGGGCTAGATATTCACCGTAAAAGCCGTTGGCGACGTCACCAAACGCGGAGTGCTCAGGCTTGGGGTTGCATTCAATAACGGCCAGCAAATCGAGCCTCTGGCGGGTTTCATAAAATAGCTGATTGGCTTTCTCGATAATAACATTGATGTTCGATTGGTAGAGATCGCGATACGCATAATCGATGCAGATCAAGGCCATGAAATTGAAGCAGCTGGGCTGACAGCGAAACAGTGGGAAAATCTTGCCCCTATAAAGATAATGATCGCTGTCGAGGGTCTCTTCACCGACGAAAGGGTGGCTCTTGGCTTCGAAAAAGACCCGCAGGCGTCCATCGTCTTCTTTAACGGCAACCATGCAGCAGTTGACCGGCAGTGTCTCAACGTCTCCCGTATTTATATCCTCGAGTACCGAGTCGAGAGTTTCCCGGTTGTCGGCAGCAAAGCCTTGCAAAAGTTCCCTGTAATCCCCCAGGTTAATAGGGCCCAGGCCGATGATGGTCACGGTGTTAGGGTGCATCACGTCAATCAGATCAAGGGCATCCCGGAGGTGATTAAGGGGAAGGGTGGACTCGGGGAAGAAGAGAAAGTTAGCCTTCTTCAGGTTGCCATGTCCGGCAATGGCCAAGCGCATGACCGACTCGATGGTCTGCCAGTTGCGCTCGGGATTGGCCAGTCGATAGACCTGGTTGTGCCGTTCAAGGGAGGTGGGAATCTGGCACGTGAGCGCATGCAGGTGCTGCCTGAGCGGAAATCGAAGCAACAATTTCTTTTCGACAATCTGGAACATAATCAAACTCCGAAATTCTCTAACAGTATAGCTGATGTGAGAATGATTGTTTGCCGCCGGTTGTTTTTATGCCCGTTGAAATTTGACCGGGCTATTAAAGTGCGAGCGGCTTGGCCGGGCCATGTACAGTTTCCAGCCTCGAGCCTTTAAGTGTCAACAGGGCACCGCATTGTGAACATTCGAGAAGGTCTGCACTGAATCCGTCAGCGTGCAGGTCGATTTCCAGATGATCCTGGCGGTTACAGTAAGGGCAGTTCATGATGCCTCCTTGGCAAAGGTTAAGTTGCTCAGCACTGTACACCCCCACTAAAACCATGTAAAGTATTTTTTACTATTTTTAGTATAACGTTGTTGTATGATCCCTTGTTATCTACAAAGGTGGCAACAGCTTTTATACACTTCAGATAGTGCCTATCCGGAAACTCCGGACAACACAGGCACAGTTTCCGGACGAAAACTAAATAAGAGCGGTAAGGGTTTGTATGTTTGACAGTCTAATGACCACAAAGTATAGTTAATACATTGTTTTATTGGTGCGGTTGCTATTTTGATGCGGGCAGACAACTCTAAACCTATAAGGAGGAATACAGATGAAACTGAACAGACTGACAGCTTTGGTTGCAATCCTTTCGTTATTGGCCGCGGGCATTGCTTTTGCCGGAAAAGATCTTGATACAGTGAAAAAGAAAGGCTTTATTCAGGCAGGCGTGAATGGCGGAGTTTTCGGCTTTGGCATGCCGGATGAGAAAGGCGTCTGGAAAGGCCTGGATGTCGATACTGCCCGGGCCGTGGCAGCAGCAGTCTTTGGTGATGCCAGCAAGATCAAGTATGTTCCACTGACCGCACAGCAGCGCTTCACAGCCCTTCAGTCTGGCGAAATCGATCTGCTGACCCGCAACGCGACCCGCACCCTCAGCCGTGACACCCAACTCGGTCTGAACTTCGTGACGGTCAACTATTACGACGGCCAGGGTTTCCTTGTGCCGAAAAAACTTGGCATAAAGAGTGCCCAAGAGCTCGGCGGCGCGACGGTTTGTGTTCTGCCTGGAACCACCACCGAACAGAATGCCGCCGATTTCTTCCGTACCAACAAGATGGACTGGAAACCGGTCGTTATCGAGTCAACCTCCGAACTGGCCAAGACGTTCTTCGCCGGACGTTGTGACGTGCTGACTTCCGATGCTTCCCAGTTGGCAGGGAGCCGTGCGATTGCGCCGAATCCTCAGGATTACGTAATCCTGCCGGAGATTATTTCCAAGGAGCCTTTGGCGCCTGCCGTCCGCCATGGCGATGATCAATGGCGCGACATCGTCGACTTCTCCGTGCTGGCGATGATCAACGCTGAAGAGTTGGGGATCACATCAGAGAACGTCGACGAGATGCTCAAGAGTTCTGATCCGACAGTGCAGCGTTTCCTCGGCGTGATCGAAGGTAATGGCAGCGCTCTCGGTCTCGATGAAAAGTGGGCCTACAACATCATCAAGCAGGTCGGCAACTACGGTGAGGTTTTCGAGCGTAATGTCGGCGTCAATACCACCCTGGGTCTCGAGCGCGGCCTGAACGCACTATGGACCAACGGCGGTCTGATGTATTCACCACCGTTCAAGTAAGCGATTACCGTTCGATCGGGGGGCGGTGCTTCCAGCCGCCTCCCCGACATGCAATGCTGTTCACAAAACCTCTCCCTCAGTCAGGCCAGCCTAGACTGTCGGACTATACGAACCGAAGCGAAAATTTGGATGTTTGAGAACAGATTTCAGCTCGTTTGCAGCTCTATAGCCGTAGCTATAGAGCAAAAAGGAGCTGAAATATGGGCCGAACAGCCGCATGTGCAGCCGGTTCATGGATAGTCCGAAAGCCTTCTAGATAAGACACAGGATCATCCTTGACGAGCAAACCCTCTATCGTGGCGGATACGGAACATCAGCCGAGTGCCGTACCCTTCTGGCGTGACCCCGACAAACGGGCTATTGTCTTCCAGGTAGTCGCCCTGCTGCTGGTCGCCTTTGTCAGTTATTACCTGTTTTCCAACACTCAAGCCAATCTTGAGCGGCAATCAATTGCGACGGGTTTCGGCTTCCTTGGCAAGGAAGCCGGCTTCGAGATCGGCGAGTCGCTCATTGCCTACTCGGCGGCCGATCACTATGTAGATGCCTTGCTGGTCGGGGCGCTGAATACCATCAAAGTTTCTTTCATCGGCATCGTCTTCACCATTGTTCTCGGAACATTTGTGGGCATAGCCCGACTCTCAAGCAACTGGTTGGTCGCCAAACTGGCCGGCAGCTACATAGAGTTGATGCAGAATATCCCGGTTTTACTGCAGCTTTTCTTCTGGTATGCCATTTTCTACGAATCCTTTCCGTCACCGCGACAGGCACTCAACCCCTTCACCGGAGTGTTCCTCTGCAATCGCGGTCTGATTTTTGCGGTGCCCGAGACACATGCAGCGCACGCGACCATGGGATGGGCTTTTGCTGCGGCGCTGGTCATTGGCTGGGGGCTGCATCGCTGGGGCAACCGTCGGCAGGCCCGGACAGGCCAGATCTTTCCGTCGATACGCGTCAGCATGGCTCTCTGTATATGCCTGCCATTCCTGGTCTGGGTCTTCGCCGGCACTCCGACTGCCATGGACGTACCGGAACTGCAAGGCTTCAATTTCAAGGGAGGTGTGACCGTCAGTCCGGAATTCAGCGCCCTGTTGCTCGGCCTGGTGTTCTACACCGCAGCCTTCGTTGCCGAGATAGTGCGAGCCGGCATCCAGTCGGTCGGCCGTGGCCAGGTCGAAGCAGCCATGTCGATCGGATTGCTGCCTGGCCAGGTGCTGCAGCTGGTGATTCTGCCCCAGGCGTTGCGCGTGATCATCCCTCCCTTGACCAGCCAGATGCTCAATCTGACCAAGAACAGCTCTCTGGCCATCGCTATCGGCTATGCCGATTTCGTCGCGGTGACCAATACCACTATCAATCAAACCGGACAGGCGATTGAAGGGGTGGCGCTGATTATGCTCGTTTACCTGTTTTTCAGCCTGTCTATGTCCTTGTTCATGAACTGGTACAATAAAAAAATGGCCCTGGTGGAGAGATGACCCGATGAGTGCTCCGCCCGAAACGCCCTCCAGAGAATTTCTCAAGCCCCCGGTTACCGAAGTCGGCGTGCTTGGCTGGCTGCACAGCAACCTGTTCAATACCTGGTACAATTCACTGCTGACCGTAGTGATATTGCTGATGCTCTGGCAACTGGTGCCGCCGCTCTTCGGCTGGGCTTTTATTGACAGTGTCTGGAACAGTCCGGCTGAGGCCTGTCGTGATATCGAAGGGGCCTGCTGGTCGGTCATTCCACAGAACATCAGCTTTATTGTTTTCGGTTTTTTCCCGGATGGTCATCAATGGCGGCCGGGCATCGCCATGTTACTGCTCCTTGGCCTGGTAATCTTTTCCAAGGATAGCAGGCACTGGAAGAAATCCCTTGCTGTCTACTGGCTGGTCGGGCTGGTCACGATGGGCATCTTGATGTACGGTGGCCTGTTCGGCATGCTGGTAGTCGATACCGACCAGTGGAGCGGTCTGCCGCTGACCTTCATGCTCGCACTGTTCGGCATGGTTGCCGGGTACCCGCTCGGGGTGTTGCTGGCGCTGGGACGACGTTCGAGGATGCCGGCAATCAAGACCCTGTGCGTGGTTTATATCGAAATGATTCGCGGGGTGCCGCTGATCAGCCTGCTCTTTATGTCTTCAGTCATGTTCCCGCTGTTCCTCCCCGAAGGTGTGACGTTCGACAAGGTGCTGCGTGCCCAGGTCGCCATCATTCTCTTCACCGCAGCTTATATCGCCGAGGTGGTGCGCGGCGGCTTGCAGGCGATGCCGCGTGGTCAATTCGAAGCCGCCGAGTCGTTGGGACTGAACTACAACCAGACGATGCGACTGATTATTCTGCCGCAGGCACTGAAGATTGTGATTCCACCGTCCCTGGGGATTTTGCTGTCCACGTTCAAAGACACTTCTCTGGTGGTCATCATTGCCCTCTACGATGTTCTAAAAACGACCAAGGTCACCTTGTCGAACCCGAAGTGGACGGGCTTTTCGACCGAAGCCTATATCTTCCTGGCGGTTTTCTACTTCATCTGCTGCTATGCCATGTCGAATTACAGCCGTAAACTGGAAAAAGCCCTGCACACCGGCCGCTGATCTCCAGGCAGGCCGCACCTTGTGAGAACCTTATGAACGATGCTGAAAACCGGACCGCCGCCGCGCCCTCTGAAAAGCCGATCATCGAAGTCAACAGCATGCACAAGTGGTACGGTGATTTTCACGTGCTCAGCGACATCAACCTGCAGGTGCATCTCAAGGAACGCATTGTTATCTGCGGTCCATCAGGTTCGGGCAAGTCGACCCTGATCCGTTGCATTAACCGGCTCGAGGAACATCAGCGCGGACAGATCATCGTAAACGGCACCGAACTGACCAACGACATCAAAAACATTGAAAAGGTGCGCACCGAAGTCGGCATGGTCTTTCAGCATTTCAATCTGTTCCCCCATCTGAGCATTCTTGAGAATTTGGCCCTGGGGCCGATCTGGGTGCGCAAAACGCCGAAGAAAGAGGCGGAAGAGATGGCGATGATGTACCTGGAGAAGGTGCATATTGCCGAGCAGGCCCTCAAGTTTCCCGGGCAGCTCTCCGGTGGCCAGCAGCAGCGGGTGGCAATCGCCCGCAGCTTGTGCATGAAACCGAAAGTGATGCTGTTTGACGAGCCGACTTCAGCGCTTGACCCGGAGATGATCAAGGAGGTTCTCGATGTCATGATCGACCTGGCCGAGGAAGGCATGACCATGCTTGTAGTCACCCACGAGATGGGATTTGCCAAAAGTGTTGCTGACCGGGTGATGTTTATGGACGAGGGTCAGATTGTCGAACAAAACAATCCGCATGATTTTTTTGACAACCCCCGGCACGAGCGCACCAAGCTGTTTTTGAGCCAGATCTTGTGACCGAGGTTTTTGTTCTGCCACAACCAGGTAGAGGGTAGGATTACTCCTGCCGTCCCACACCACCGTCTGGTGAATCAACCGTCTTTTTCCAGCGACCAAGGACAAACGAGGCCAGCGCCGCAACCAGGCCGAAAGTAAAGACACTGAACATTAGCGGCATCCCCTTTAGTTGCATCGTATCCATCAAAAACACCTTGCCGGCGCCAATCACGGTGACCACCACGGCCACATTACGTAGTTCCTCATTCCTCCGCACCAGACTCAGCAATAGCAGGACAGCGGCAATAACGTTGATTAAAACGGATTGGGCGCCACCGAAGGCACTGTGGGTTGCCGAGTGCAGGAAATCCAGGGTTTGATAGAGTCCGACCCGCAACGTAAAGAAGCCGCTGACCAGGGCAGCAACCAGCAAAATGCTCGCGCCACGATCATGCTTATTAAGCTTATCCAGGAGAGTGGTTCCGGGCACAGGAGGATGGCGACGCGCCCAGAAGTAATGGCAGAAGGCGATTATGGCCAGCAGACCCGAAGACAGCGCGCCAACCAGAGAAGGTTTGGTCCCGTCAGTTGTCCAGAGCAAAGAGACCAACACAGAGCAGGCATAGAACTGCAGAAGATATGAGCCCAAACGCAAACCGAGGTTTTCACGCCGCATGGAAACCCAGGCCATGCCGACGGCAAGTAACGCGACGAGCGTTCCGGCAATCACTGCATGACCGATGGCCATTGGTGCAGCAAAAGCCATGAGGAACCCACCAGCCATGGCAAAGGAGGTCGTTCCTAAAGCTCCACCCTCGGTCCTGTGTGCCAGCCACCAGGCTACCATCAGATGAGCAATAGCCACGATTATTGCGACCGAGCCAAAAGTCGCCGGCGTAGTCAATCCCAGCCCGATTGCACCCTTGGCCGCCAAATAAACCCAAAAGACGTTAAGAACCGGCAGGACCACATCAAACCTGGATATCTTTTCCTGCACCTTGCCAAGGACACCAAGAAGCGCAATCCCTGCGAATACCAGCCCCAAAAAACCAATGGACGGCAACATCCCCTGAACTGAGAAATCAAGGTTTTCTAGACTTAATTTAGACAGGTATACAGCCAGCTTCTGATTCCACAATAGAATCATGAAGAGGGACAGAACCAGCAACAGCCAACGTAACCAGGAAGCCCTCAACAAGCGCGTGGCATAGGTAGCAAAAATATTTGCCAGGCCCAGGATGACCGCGAGATAGGGGAAAACCGGGTTGGGATAATCAAGGGCGAAGCTGCCAAAGCTCATACCAATTGTTCCGACGAACACCGGTAGAGCCACATGGTGAAGCCGACTGATGATGGTTGCAACTAAACCGGTTACAACCATGGCGACGTAGGCAAGCTCTGTTGGCACCGTATCGAACACACGATGGGCCTCGACAACGACGCCGCACATGACAATGGTTCCCCAGAGGATAAAAACCGGCGCCTGGATACTTTTTTCTTTATAAGCAAACCATCCGTAGATAATCAGTCCAAACGCGTAGAGCATGCCTATGAAAGAGCCAAGCTGCAAGTCGATGGTGCCACTATCAGCAGCCGTCCTTAAAGCGAGAGCGACAGCGACAATAAAACTTGTCGTTGCAATCCGCGAGAGTATGTATGATTTGTCTACCCAGGACAGGATTTCGTCAGAGGTTCCTCCTTCATTTGACAGCTTGTGAGGGGTTTTCTTCTTAGCAGCATCGCCAGTCAGAGCAGCAGTTCCAATACCAGCCTGCAGTTGATTGACCATCTCGGTTAAAGCAGAAACCTGCGTCTCGAGATCTGCAACCCGTTTCGCCAGATCATCATGCGGCTCAATCATAAATACCTCGCACTATTCAGGCCAATGGACCCGAACCCCGGTCATCCGTTGAAATTATAATGATAGCAGTTAAGCTTTATTGCGCGATTGAGAGCATTACAGCTATTCCTGGCAGCGCAGAAGCTTGACCAAAAACAGTATGTGAAGGCAATACAAAGAGAAATATATCTACAATACAGCACAAATAGAACAGTATTTTATTTATTTATTTCTGTCAAGACTCACCTTACCAGGCAACGATAAGAGCTTCATAACTAATAATATTTAATTATAAGGCAGGCGATTAACATAAATTTTTCCGATTACATCCCACAGAGGATTTTCAATAATCACATGGCACAGTACATTTGACAAAAACCAGCACATCATGCTAGAAACAAACCACGTTTTACCTGATGCAACCATCTCTTTTTTCGCATGGAGGAGAAGACTGTGAAAATCTATGTCTGGCGATGTTTATCTCTGGCGATTGGCCTGGTGGCATTTGGTGCCGTCGTGGTCTATGCAGCTGAGGTCGAAAAATATTTCGACCGTCATGGCACCCTGATTGTCCAGGAAAAGGTCGAAAAGTACAAACGCCGTGCTGACGAGGGCACGACTTACCCGGTGCCGCCACCACCTTTTTCTGAAGATATCTTCCCTTGTTCCGACTGCCATGCGGACATGGAACCAAACCCGCAGCGGCGTGAACTGGTTGACATGCATGAGGACATAGTCCTTAACCATGCCGAGGGGCAGCGTTGGTGCCTGGACTGTCACAATCTCGACGACCGCGACACTTTGCGCCTGATTTCCGGGGAGGTTATACCGTTCACTGAATCGTACCGTCTCTGTGGCCAGTGCCACGGCGACAAGTTCCGCGACTGGAAAGTTGGCGTCCACGGCAAGCGGACCGGCTTCTGGAACGGCGAAAAGCAATACCTGCTCTGTGCCCATTGCCATAACCCGCACAGCCCCAGTTTCAAACCATTGCAACCGATGCCAGCGCCGGTTCGTCCCGAGAACCTGAATCGTCAGGGTTCCCAGGCAGCGCCAGCACACAATTGACACCAAACGACCAAAGACCTCTTTAGAGGAGATAACATATGTGTAACGAATCCAACCACGACAAGCATGCTTTCAGGAAATCTCGCCGCAAGGTCCTTAAAGGCCTGGCAGCGGGTATTGGAGCTCTGGCCCTTCCGGCAACCAATGCCTCGGCATCGGTTTGGGAAGCATTTTTTCAGAAAAACTTCCGGGAGTTGAA
>JBPPMD010000384.1:0-3496 GCA_051305875.1 Desulfuromonadales bacterium
ACAGAATTTGCGGATGTGGCGGGCTTGCATGCGGCTGTTGCTGTATAAACCGAAGGGAGCAAGCCGTTGTCGCTGCAGTTGGCGGGCTGCCTCAACCCGGCTCCGGATTGCGGCAGAAGGCTCGGCGTCGCGGGGGTCGGTAAGATCCTTGTGCGGCACTCTCGGCACCTCGATATGCAGATCGATGCGATCGAGCAGCGGCCCCGAGAGCCGGGTCTGATAGCGCTGCAGCATCGGCGGCGCGCACATGCACTCGTGCTGAGGATCGCCCTGGAAACCGCAGGGGCAGGGATTCATCGCAGCAACCAGCATAAATGAGGCCGGATAGGTCAGGCTCTGCGCAGCCCGACTGATGCAGACCTGGCCGTCTTCAAGGGGCTGGCGCAGCATCTCGAGAAGATTTTTCTTGAATTCTGGCAATTCATCGAGAAACAGCACGCCGTTGTGCGCCAACGAGACCTCCCCCGGACGGGGATGGGTGCCGCCGCCGATCAGGCCGGCATCGGAAATGGTGTGATGGGGAGAGCGAAAAACACGCTTGGCAACCAGCGCCTGGCCGGCGGGAAGCAAGCCGAGAATCGAGTGAATTTTGGTGATCTCCAGCGCTTCCTCGAAGGTCTGTGCCGGCAGAATTGTCGAGATACGCCTTGCCAGCATGGTTTTACCGCTGCCGGGCGGGCCGACCATCAATATATTGTGCCCTCCGGCAGCAGCCACTTCAAGGGCCCGCTTGACATGCTCCTGTCCACGGACCTCGGCAAAGTCGACGTCGTCGTGTACGCCGCTGCCGATCAGCGAGGCGATATCGACCTGACAGGGAGCAAGGGCGAGGTTGCCGGTCAGAAAATCGATTACCTCGCCAAGGGTGTTGGCTGCGTAGACCGGTAGTCCGCCAACCAGCGCCCCCTCTTCGGCATTGGCGGCAGGCAGAATCAGACCATCCAGATCCCAGCGGCGGGCCGCGGCTGCCACGGGCAGGGCGCCACGCACCGGTTTGAGGCCACCATCCAGAGACAGCTCCCCCATGAGGAGAAAGCGTGCCGCACGCTCCGGCGGCACCAGCCCCATGGCCGTCAGCAGACCAACCGCCATCGGCAGATCAAAGGCAGTTCCTTCTTTGCGGATATCGGCCGGGGCGAGGTTGATGGTGATACGGCGGGTGGGAAATTCGTAACCGGAATTCTTGATAGCGGATTTGACGCGATCCTTGCTTTCCTTGACCGCGCCCTCGGGCAGGCCAACCGTAGCGAACTGCGGCAGACCCTGGGCTATATCGACCTCCACTTCAACCGGGTAAGCATCGATACCGAGCAACGCCCCGGACAGAACCTTGGCGAGCATATATCCCTCCTGATTGTCATTGTAATACCCCGAGGGGCACATAAAATTGCAGTTTGCAGTTTGCAGTTTGCAGTTTGCAGTTTACTGATAACTGACTAAATATTATCCAGATACTTCTCGGCAACAATCGCAGCAATCGCGCCGTCACCGACCGCCGTGGCAATCTGCTTGAGAATCTTTTTGCGCACATCCCCGGCGGCAAAAACGCCGGGTATCGAGGTCCGACATTCTGAATCGGTCAAAATGTAGCCTTCCGCATTGAGATCAAGGATGTCGGCGAGGAAATGCGCCTTCGGCGTGACGCCGACGGCCACGAACATGCCGACGGCTTCAAGGGTCCGCTGCGAATCATCCTCACGGTTGCGCAAGACCAAACTGGTAACCCCGGTGTTGTCGCCCACGACCTGCTCGACCGTACTGTTCCAGATTGGTTCAATCTTGTCATTGGCGAAAATGCGATCCTGCAGAACCTTGGTGGCACGTAATTCATCACGGCGATGCACCAGATAGACCTTGCTGGCAAAACGACAGAGAAAAAGAGCCTCTTCGGCGGCGGTGTCGCCGCCACCGATGATCGCTACCGGTACATTGCGGAAGAAAGCGCCATCGCAGGTAGCGCAGTAAGAAACCCCGCGCCCGGTAAACTCCAGTTCGCCAGGGATACCAAGCTTACTCGGTTCGGCACCGGTAGTAATAATTACTGCGCGAGTCCGAATCTCCCTGCCGTCGACAGCAACAATCTTCTCATCTCCCTTGTCAATCAGACCAGTCACTTCACCGGTTATCGTCTCCAGACCGAATTCCTGGCAATGTTCCTGAAAACGCATCATGAGATCGGGACCGTCTATGCCCCCAGGAAAGCCCGGGTAGTTCTCAACCTTGGTGGTCGTCATCACCTGACCACCGAGAATCATGCGTTCAACCAGCAGTGTTTTCAACCTGGCGCGCGAGGTATAAAGGCCGGCGGTCAACCCGGCCGGGCCTCCGCCAATGATCAATACGTCGTAAAGGGTTTCGCTCATAACTCGTATCCAGGTTTGTTTGTTTGCATCAGCCGTTCAAAATCGATGGCCAACATAGCACGACCGTCGGGAAAAGGGAATGCTTGCGTCAACGTCACAAAGCTTGATTTAACGATCTTCGTAAGTCTAGAATGAGCCTTCAGGAGACAAGCTATTACCATGTCCGAGCACACTCAGACAGATCCGCATCATCACGATCACGATCACAGCCTTCTGGACCGTGGCATCACGCGTGGCTTAATTATTGCGATAGGCCTGACTGCAGTCACCTTTATCGCCGAGCTTATCGGCGGATTCTGGACCAATTCCCTGGCCCTGCTGTCTGATGCCGCCCATGTTTTCATGGATCTCTTTGCTCTGGTCCTGTCACTGGCGGCCATCCACCTGGCGAAGTTCCCGGCCAGCGATACCCGCACATACGGCTGGCATCGCGCTGAAATCTTTGCCTCGCTTATCAATGGCACCACCCTGCTGCTGATCGGTTTCGGTATACTAAGTGAAGCCTGGGGGCGGCTGATACACCCTGAAGCAGTCAAGAGCAAGGAGATGTTCATCATCGCTACCATCGGCCTGGTCATGAATCTGGTCGCGGCCGGTCAACTGCATCGTCACTCCCACGACGACCTCAATGTCCGCAGTGCCTTTCTGCATGTCCTTGGCGACGCCATCGCCTCGGTTGGCGTCATCATCGGCGGCATCATTATGCTTTATACCGAATGGTTTGTGCTTGATGCCCTGATTTCCATGGCCATCGTCCTGATTATCGGTTGGGGTGCGATTCGCATCCTGCGTGAAGCCGGCCATATCCTTCTGGAGGGTGTGCCGGTGCACATTGACATCAATGAACTGGTCGGCAAGATGCGTGCTGTTGCCGGCGTCAACAACGTTCACCATTTGCATGTCTGGTCGATCTGCTCACATATCACTGCCCTGTCGGCACACATCGACCTTGCACCGGAGTACCGATTGCGTCAGGGTGAGATTATCGGTACGCTCGAAAAGAGGCTGTACCAGGATTATCACATAATGCAAACGACGCTTCAGGGAGAGTGTTCAAGTTGCATGACCGGACCGGTCATCCAGCAACTCAGACATCGCCCCCGCAAATCGGCCGATGACCACAAAAACGACTA
>JBPPMD010000034.1:0-19185 GCA_051305875.1 Desulfuromonadales bacterium
CGTGATCATGGCAGTAAGCCTGATCAAGGCTCACCCTGTCGGTTTCGATGGTCATCTTGCCGACATCGGCAATCGCGTCACGAGCGTTGATGCACAGGTTGGCCAGAATCTGGTCCATTTGGGTCGGATCAAATTCGACCGGGCACAGGTTCTCTTTGGGCTGCCAGGACAGGTCGATATTCTCCCCCAGAAGCTGCTTCAGCATCGTGAGCATACTCTCCACGGTCTCATTCAAGTCGAGTACCCTGGGGGCTATGATCTGCTTGCGGGCAAAGGCCAGCAACTGCTGGGTAATATCCCGTGAGCGCATAGCCGCCTGAAGGATTTGATCAAGGTCATTATGCAGGGATTCAGGTTTATGGCTTCTCATCTGGGCCAGTTCGGTGCGACCGATGATCACGCTGAGCATGTTGTTGTAGTCGTGGGCCACCCCACCGGCCAGACGGCCCACCGAATCGATTTTCTGCGACTGATGGAGCTGCCTTTCAAGCTCTGTCCGCTCTTCCTCGGCTTTCTTGCGCTCGGTGATGTCCTGAACGAAACCCAGGACTTCAAGCGGGTTTCCTTGTTGATCCCGTTCAAGCCTGGCGATCGATGTTATGAACTTTGCAGGTGAGCCATCAGCGGGGTTAATCGCATATTGCAAATTGTACTCTTGCCCCTCATTGATCAAGGCAACAAGGGCCTGGTGCACGCGCTCCCGTTCCGGTATGCAGGCTTCCATGACCTCCGGGGGGATACCTCCGGAATAATGAGGTAGTCCGTAGATGCGGGTTCCCTCAACAGAAATCCAGAATTTTCCTGTCTCGATGTTATAGCTCCAGGAACCGGCATTGCCGAGCTGTAATGCCAAAGCCAGCCGCTCTTCGCTGCGGCGGAGTGATTTGTCACTCTGCCTGAGCTTTTGCATTATCCGCTGTTCTTCGAGACTTGTGTTATGTAAAGAGCGGATCAGCGCAAACATAAGTAACGTGATGAGCATACCGCCGGCCAGGGTAAGCCATACCCTGAGGTAGTCCACGGAGGAGTACCAAGCGCCGGCTTGTGCAAAATGTATCATCCAGCGATGACCATTGAAATCAACCGGAATCTTCTGGAGGGAGCGTGCCTCACCCCAGGAGAACTTAATATTCCCGTCTGGAAGGTCTTCATAAAGCAGACTTTGCAGAGAAGCCTCGTCTCCGTCAAAAATCTGCAAGAGTGGTCGATTTTCTTTTTCGTAGCGGGTTCCGAGTATTCCCTGCATCAGGTCGCGCATCCGGTAGGGGCTATAAACCCAACCGTAGATTGCCGCCCGGCGCTGTTCTACGGTCTGGACGGGCATGCCTTTGCGATACACCGGAACATACATCAGGTTACCGGCTTGAACATCGTCGCCGGATTCCTGGACCAAGACCACTTTGCCTGAGAGCGCGGGCGTATTAGTATCTCTTGCCCGTTCCATGGCATCGCGACGCACAGGCTCGGTGAACATATCGTAGCCAAAAGCTTGCCGGTTACGATTGGAAAACGGTTCCAGATAGATTATGGAGGAGTAGACTTGCCGTTCACCCTTTGGAAAGACTTGATAGCTCGGGAAACCTTCACGGCGGATATCAAGAATGTGCTGCGGCAAATCTTCAGCCGGGATCAGCAGCGAGAAGCCAAGACCCTGTATGCCGGGAAGTTGATATTTAAACTGCTGGTACTGGGTAAAAGTCCGCCATTCCAGACGCGAAACGTTATCAGAGGCATTAAAAAACGCCGCACCGCTCAAGAGAATCCGTGCGTGGTCATCAAGACGTTCGGCAATTTCGTTTTGAATCTTGTTGCACTGGGCGAAGAATCTGTTCCCGACGGTCTTCTCCACGCTCGACTTCATGTGCAGTGTTGCAGTGGCTGTCAATAAAAGTCCGACGAGTAACACAAGCCAAGCCAGAGGCCAATTCCGGAGAACGGCTTGAGGGAGCAGTGAGGAGTTGGCAAGAGGACTGGACTCTAAAGGCTTTGGGGGCGAAGTGATGGTCATTGATTCTCCCGAATAGATAACCAGAATAGTTCATTTATCATGTTGCTGCAAGCGGCGCATTACAAGCTGAACACCTGGGGCATGATATAGATATAGTCTCGACAGAATACAAAAAGGCCCGTCTTCATACCGAAGACGAGCCAATAACTCATTCACCTTGGAAGACTATCTTCAGCAACCCGGCTATCCGTGTCATCCTTTCGTTGGCTGACCGAGGACCCGTGGCTTTGCGTCCCCGGATTTCACCGGGTTTGCCATTTTCGAAATCTAACTTATTTCTTTATAAAGCATGACCGTTTTCAAAGCAATCGAAAAACGTCTAACATATCGGAATCTTATGTGATCAAGATCATCTGACAGTGGCTTGAAAAGCTGCTTGCCATGAGGAATTCGAACTTTTTTTTGACGTATACCTGAATCCGTGAGTTTGATTTGGCCCTGCCGATTTCAAGCCATTTTGCAGACTCAGCAGGTGAGGCGTAAATCTTCGGGCGGAAACCGGGCCTTTTGTTTCTCTCCTCACTCTTCACCCTTCACTCCTCACGGATTCAGGTTCAATTTAATATCTTCGCTGCAATCTGTGAGTTTAAGAGCGATTTGATACGGGAACGGCGGCCAGAGCTTTACGAAGTGCAGGGAAGCTGAAAGGTTTCTGAATGAAACCGGACAGCCCTTTGCCGGCAAAAAGGGATGTGATCTCCTGTTCGTTGTAACCGCTGGCAATGATCACTTTGACTTCAGGATCGAGTTGACGCATCTCGTGAAAAGCTTCCTCACCACCCATGTGCGGCATCGTCAGGTCCATTACGACCTGGCCAATGGTGTCACTGTGTTCCTTGAAAAGCGCCACAGCTTCACGACCGTTGCTTGCAGCCAAAACCTCAAAACCGAGTTCTTCCAGCATGGCCTTGCCGACCGCGAGGACCATGGCTTCATCATCGACCAGCAAGACCTGCCCGCTGCCCATCCAGGAGGAATCGTCTTCGGCTTCATTGAATAGGGCGGCCGGACTTGATGCCTTTGGCAACAGCACTCTGAAGCTGGTCCCTTGACCGACCTCACTGTCGATCTGGATCATACCCTTGTGTCCCCTGACAATGCCCTGTGCCGCGGCCATACCCAAGCCCCTGCCGGTGAACTTGGTGCTGAAGAACGGATCATATATGCGATTGAGCGTTTCCTTGTCCATGCCGCAACCGGTGTCCGTGACTTCGAAGTAGACGTAAAGACCTTCGCTCAAGCCGTCATCGACCCAGGATTCATGCAGGCAGTCGCGATCGAAATTCACCACACCAGTAGAGAGGGTAATCGCTCCACTCTTTTCGCCAAGGGCTTCGGAGGCATTAATAATCAGGTTCAAGATGACCTGGCGAAGCTGAGTAGCATCGGTTTCGACAGCGGGAAGGTTTGGACTGAGATTGAATAGCATCTGTGCTTTCTCGGAAATCGCCCCCTCCAGCATATGCGTCATCTCTTTAACCACCCGGTTGAGATCCAGACTTTCGATAACAAACCTGCCTTTCCCCGAATAGGCGAGCATCTGGCAGGCGATGTCCGCAGCCTTTTTGGTTGCGATCTGGATCTGCTGCAGATTGTGAACGGCAGGAGATTCGGTAGGGAGCCGCAACAGAGCGAGTTCAGCATGACCAGTCACCGCCATGAGAATATTATTGAAGTCGTGGGCGATGCCACCGGCTAAAACTCCCAGACTCTCCAGCTTCTGGGCATGCAGCATCTTCTTTTCCATCTGCTGCTTTTCTTCGGTCAGGCGCCTTTCCTCGGAAATATCCTGACCGATCGTCAACAGGTGCGGCTGTTTTTCCGCAAAGAATCGGGCGAAGAAGTAACGGACCGACAAGGTCTTGCCAAAAGTTGTAACCATGTCCGCTTCCACCTGCCTGGCTTCACCATCAGACAAAACCGTTTCGGCTGCGGTAGTCAAGCCTGAGTCCTGCCAGGACTTAAGCTCACGGAAGTTCTGCTTCAGGAGAATCTCGGCAGGTCCACCAGCGATAGACGCTGCCGTCTGGTTGATCTTGAGACAAATGCCGGTATCGCCATCAAAGACCCGGATGCCCATCGGCGACTGCTCGAGCAGAACTTCAGTAAAGTTTAACGCCCTGCGCAGAGCCTCTTCGGCCAGCTTGCGCTCGGTGATGTCTTCGACACTCGACAAAACAAGCTTTTCACCTTTGAGTTCGATAAGTATACCTTGCTGTCGAACTGGGACCAAGTACCCATCT
Organism: Desulfuromonadales bacterium; assembly: GCA_051305875.1. Classification (GTDB taxonomy): domain Bacteria; phylum Desulfobacterota; class Desulfuromonadia; order Desulfuromonadales; family BM103; genus M0040. The sequence goes on from JBPPMD010000034.1 coordinate 4,252, forward strand.
TTGTGAATATATTCTTTATCATAGGGGCCATAAACTCCCGATGTGTTGAGAGTTGCCAGCACCTGTTGCTCCTGCAAGACATATTTATCCGGAGTAATGTCCCAGTAGGTCAGATTTAACGCTTCATCAATCGATCTGCCAATGATGCTGACATAAGCGGAATTGACATCAACCAGTTTCCCGTCCATTCGAGCAACCGCAATTCCGATCAGGGATTGATCGAAAAGCATCCGGTTATAGATTTCACTGGCCAGCAGTTCTCTGGTACGTTTTTTTACTTGGGATTTCAGGATCATGTTCATGATCACGAGCAGGATGACAACAACCACGATTGTGGCAAGAGTCCAGAGTAGCCACCTGGGGATCAGGGGAAAAGAGTAAGAGTGAGGCTGCGACCCCAGCCAGTTAGAGCTATGTTGGTAATAAACTGACTCTTTATCCTGTTTCCAAAGGGTCAGTTGTCGGTCGATCATGGTCAGGACGTCGAAATTCTGGCCTTTTTTAACGGCAAAATATGTAGAGAAGGGAGAGAACTGGATGGTACTCGGTACCAGATCGTAGTACTTGGCGTGCCGCAGCCCGAAATGCTGGGGGGCAATGCCTGCATCGACCACACCTTCTTTGACCGCGGTAAAGACATCGTCATGCGTGGGGAACTCGAGAATATCACACTGGACATTGAACTCCCTGGCTGTTGCTCTGAAATTCATGCCATTGATGTCCCTGCGCATGACGGCGACCCGTCGTCCGGCCAGATCGGAAATGTTGTTGATGATCCCTTCCGGGCGGATGTATACCTGTCCCCAGACTTCCATTACAGATTCATGGGTGAAATCCATGATTTCTGCCCGCTTTTGTGAATAAGCAACGGACATCATGAGATCAATGTCACCGCTTTGCAGGCGATCAAGACCTTCGTTCCAGCTACCAGGCACAAACTCCAGATCCCAGTGCGCTTCACGAGCAATTTCCCTCAGCAAGTCCGGATAAAGCCCCTGAGCCTGACCGGACTCATCCATATAATTAATCGGTTCAACAGGGAAGATGCCAACACGCAAGGATTTAGCTGCCTCCGCAGTCGAAGGAACCGGCAAATTAGCAGCAAACAGGAAAAGCATGCTGAAGAAGATAAAACGATAGACTATTTTCATATAACCACTCATGCGACGCAGCCAACTCAAAAGAACATCGCTGCCTAAGGAACGCCTGAAAGGGAAAAAACAACCCGTACTGACAGACTTTGGGGTTGTGTAGACTTTTTGTTCAGACTTTGTTCTAGTATCCCAGACGTATTGATTTATTGATACAACTTTTCAAAAACTGTTTGCTTCGATCGAAAAAGTGCATGGCAGAGATTTCATTGGCAAAACAGTTGCTGTTTTGTAGCCGATATGGCGGAATCATGAGGTTGTGGAGACAATGCCGAGTAGGTCCTGACCCATGGCGAACATGATTATTCGGTATTGCATGGCACCTCCTTTGTTCGCATCCCTTTTGTGATAAGGCCGCATTCCAGAAACCAAAATTCAAGCGGAAAAGGCTGATTCATGCCTGAGTTGCTGAATTCCATTGAGATCTTAACTCTCTCGTGCCAATATCGGCGCCACAAACTCTCCAGCTTTTGAGGTGCCTATGGACATCGGACTCGACGAAAAGAGTAGGGTTCGCCAAATTGTCCCTGTCGCCGGCCCGATGGGCCTTTTGACTCTGGCGGCCACGCTTGCCCTTCTTTATTTCCTCAGCCGCGCCAATTATCTCCTTTTCCACTCCATCGTGGAGTCCTTCTCGATCATCGTTGCCTGCGGCGTCTTCATGGTCGCCTGGAACTCCCGCCGCTTTCATGAAAACGGGTACTTCCTCTGTCTCGGCGTAGGGGCACTCTGCGTGGCGGTGGTCGATTTTCTTCACACCCTGGCCTACAAGGACATGGGGGTCTTCCCCGGAGCCGGGGCGAACCTACCGACCCAGCTCTGGATTGCGGCCCGCTACCTGGAGGCGGCCGCCTTTTTGCTCGCCCCCCTCCTTCTCACTCGCCGCGCGCGGCCGGCTCCTCTTTTTTGCGGCTTTCTGGCCGCTACCGCGCTGCTCCTGGCCGCTGTCTTCGGAGGACTTTTTCCCGACTGCTTCCGCGAGCCCTCCGGCCTCACTCCCTTCAAAATCGCCAGCGAATACCTGATCTGCCTGATGATCGGCGGCTCCGTTGCCCTTTTGCACCGTCAACGACGGGCCTTCGATCCCGGCGTTCTTCGCCTTCTTTTCCTGGCTGCAGGAGCCTTCATTCTCGCCGAGCTTTCCTTTACTCTCTACACCGACGTCTTCGGGGTGTTCAACATGGTCGGCCATCTGTTCAAGGTCGCCGGCTTCTATTTCATCTATCGCGGAGTGATCGAGACAGGGCTGACCCGTCCCTACGACCTGCTCTTCCGGGAGTTGAAGCAGAGCGAGGAGCGCTACCGAGGCCTTTACAAGAAGACACCGGTCATGCTTCATTCCATCGATCAGGAAGGGCGCCTGATGAGCGTCAGCGACTACTGGCTGGAGCATCTGGGGTACGTTCGTCAGGAGGTGATCGGCCATCCGGTGACCGACCTGTTCACAGAAACGTCCCGCCGCTACGCCCTGGAGAGGGCGCTTCCGGATTTCTTCCGCACCGGCACCTGCCAGGACATTGCCTATCAGGTGATGAAAAAGGACGGCGAGGCCATTGACGTCCATCTGTCGGCCACCACCGAAAGAGACGAAAAGGGTGAGTTCATCCGCTCCCTCGCTGTCATGGTCGACGTCACCGAGCGGTTGAGGCATGAGAAGGAGATCGAGCATCTCAACGCCGAACTGCTGAATCGGGCCGAGGACCTCGAGGAGACCAACACGGAACTGGAAGCCGCCAATGAGAACCTGGATGAAGCCAACACAGAGCTTGAGACGGCCAATGCGGCACTGGTGGAGCTGAACGAGGAGCTCGCCACCGCCAACGGCGATCTGGAGGCATTCAACTATTCGGTCTCCCACGACCTTCGCGGCCCCCTGACGATCATCACTTGCCAGAGTCAGCTCATCCTGACACTCTTCGCAAAAAACCTCGAGCCGGAGGCCCGTGAGTTCATAGCGGGAATCCAGGACCAGACCTGCCGCATGGACGAAATGATCACGACTCTCCTTAATTTTTCAAGGCTGGGTAAGGTCGATTTGAGGCGGCAGCGGGTCGATCTGAGCGCCCTTGCGAAATCCATCGCGCGGGAGTTGACCCTGCGGGAGCAGACCCGGGCGGTCACCTTCCACATCTCCGAAGGACTCGGAGCCGTGGGGGATCTTGGGCTTTTGCAGGTCCTTCTGGAAAACCTTCTGGGCAATGCCTGGAAGTACACCGGCAAGACGGCAGAGCCGAAAATCGAGGTCGGCCTGGCTGAGGTGGGGTGTGGCAGGACCTTCTTTGTCCGGGACAATGGGGCAGGGTTCGACCCCGCACGTACGGGCGAGCTCTTTGCCCCCTTCAAACGTCTGCATGATGCGGATGATTTCGAAGGATTCGGCATCGGCCTGGCGACGGTACAACGCATCGTCAAGCGCCACGGCGGCAAGGTCTGGGCCGAGGGTTTCCCCGACGAGGGGGCTACGTTTTACTTTTCTTTATAAAAATCGTGGTCGGCGATCCGAACAGGCTGGACCATGTGTTAACCAAGCCGATTCAGATGAAGGATCTCATTCTGGCTCTCGGCGATAGTTGCTTCTGAACCCGACAGCCGTTTTTTACTGGACGGTGGAATCCCGGGTGAAAAGGTCGATGGTATCCCCTTCCGGGTTTTTGCCTCCATCGATGGAGGCAGTGTAGAGACCATCACAACAACGCCATCTGACCGAGTCCCGCGCTACACTCGCATGGCCGACCCGAGACCCAATTTAGGACCTGTCCCTACACCAACTAGCCACCTCTAAGCATGTCGACAACCTGAATCGTTAAATAACCTTCGGTCAGGGCTGCGATCAGGAGAAGGTTGATGATCATCTTCAAGTTCTGTTGGAACTGAGGCGAGGCAAGTACACGATCAATACCCGTGAAGGACTCGGATGTGGATTCATTGCCACCCTCTGGGTTAATTGTCATCCAAGTCCCGACCGGGATACTACAAGCGAGCAGTATAGCGGCAATTTCGGGAATGCCGTGTGGCAAGAGGTAGGCTAAGGCGACAAGCGGCGAAGAACTAAACACAACCCCAACAGCAACCCAGGCCCCGGCCAGCAAACCAAGGGCGATTGTGGCGATGTACGGTATGGCTAGTAAAAGGAACGAAGCCAGACGCAATTGAGGTGACTGGATGCGTGCAAAGATGGGAATTTTCAGCAAATATTCGGCAGAGCTGTCTTTCTGGAGATATCTGCGCAGCCGCAAGAACGTCCGGTCCCTGTTGTGAGGGTTAAGCAGTTGGGCCCAGTAGACGAGGGCTACTATCAGCAGGGCGACTGTGAGGTTACAGAAAAACAACAAGAGCCATGAGTCAATACCAAAGGCAATCCCCTGGTTCGCAATCATTGTGCCGACATGTGGCAGACCAAATGTCGTTGCCCTCAGGAGGGTTGTGGGTTCCACCTGCCACAGCCCGGCAACTAACATCGTGGCGGAATAACCTATTGAGGCCGCTATGACCAGATGAGTGAGTAGCCATCTATATGCTTTAGACACGTAAAAGTTTTGCATCGCAACACTCCCTGCAAGCAGGAGATAAGTCGCCAAACGGAATACCTGATAAATTTACTCAGTTCGCTTTGTAAAACTATATGTGCTCTAACGTACATGTCAATCAACAGGAGTCAAACCAACACAAAACTCTGAGTTAGCAAGTATCCACGATCCCGTTAACCGGTAAAATATTTATTTGGGTCGGTAGCATAACCGGCTAAGGCAGCAAAATTTACTTCACCTACCAATTAAAGTTCCAGGAATGTCTGAGTTTATATTCCTTACAAATCACGACTGCCGAGACGAAAACGGGCGTGAATTATGATATATTTTCAGAGAATCCTGATAAACCAATAATCTTGATTCGTCGTCCCTGAAGCATTATTTTACCTGCTGAATTGGAACCGGCATGGTCGCCAACGACAAAGACAAGACTAGAAGGCGCCTGGAACGCTTAGCCTGGTATCTGGACAATTCCATCCCGATCCCTGGACTCAATGCCCGCATTGGAATCGATCCTCTGCTCGGGCTCTTGCCGGGAATTGGCGATACTATCGGCGCTCTCCTTTCAAGCTATATACTTGCGGCAGCAGGCCGCTTGGGTGTTCCCAAGACGGTGCTGCTGAAGATGGCCTTCAATATCGCTGTGGAGGTGGTGTTCGGCGCCCTGCCGGTGCTGGGGGATTTCTTTGATATGGCCTGGAAGGCCAACCAGCGTAACGTGCAGCTCCTCGACAATTATCTCGACCAACCCCGTAAAACGGTCGTTGCCAACCGCCTGTTCGTGTGGACTCTCGGCGCGTTGCTGGTGGGATTGGTAATTTTCATCGGCTTTCTCGGATTTTTGCTGGTTCGCGCAGTATGGCTCGCTGTCAGTGGCCCTTAATCAAAGTGGAGGTTGAGGATGGATCTATTACGAATTCTTATTGCGATTATTTTACCCCCCCTTGGTGTTTTTCTTCAGGTTGGCATCGGCGGGGCGTTCTGGCTGAATATTCTATTGACCCTGTTAGGGTACATCCCTGGGATCATCCATGCCGTCTGGATCATCGCCAAGCGCTAAGAGTATAACTCCCGGCCGGAAAACAAGGCTTTCCGGGAAACAGTTCTCATCAGAGCAAATTTATTGGACCCTCTTTGGCTTACGGAGGTGCTTCAAAAATCCGATTTATGTCACTGTCATGCATGCTTCCTAAGGTTACTGTTGGAACGCCACCAAGGTGACCTTTATCAATCCAAGCTTATAAAAAGGCGCCCGGTATACACAGAACGGGCGCCTTTTTTTGTCATAATACAACCGCACTTTGCGGTTAAGGGTGGAGTCGATTATTTCTTGTAGGCCGTGTTGTCGCTCATCCCTTTTCTAGTCTCTGGATCCAAAATTCCGCGTTTTATAGCGTCCTGTTCCCATTCCTTGATAAGTCCCTTCTTGAATACCAGTTTCTCATCCACAAGTGCTTGCAATGGGACCTCAGCCAATGCCTGGGCCTTCTCCTTGGTGGAGAAGTCGGGTGCGACATAGTCGCTGCCTCCGTGCCTGGCCAAAACTTTAGCGAGTTTAATCCTTGCACTCTGAGCGGCGTCATTGGCAACGCCTAGAATTCTCAGTGTCTCTTCAGGGGCATGATAGAAGGAACCGTGGCTGGCAATGGAATAATCCCAACGCCACTGGCCGTGACGGAGATCCGATAAGATCTCAGCCATCTCCTCTTCGGTTGCACCGAGGCGCCAGGCTTCGCCCGCCTCAAGATGGGCTTTGGCCAGGTTGTCCATGGCGATTTCCATCAATTGCTCTTTGCGTTCAAGTTTCCGGCCGACGATCTCCTTGAACTGCTCCGGAGTTTCCTCATGACAGTCGAGGCAGGTGCTCATCATCTGATCGAGGGTGCCTTTGATCTGGTGATCAGTGATGGTCTCTCCCTCAATCTTGATGACAGGCATGTGGCAGTCGGCGCAGGTCACGCCATTTTGCGCGTGAATGCCTGATTTGTAAATTTCGTAGCCGGGATGCTGGGCTTTCAGCATTGGCGTCTTGCTGATCTTGTGCGTCCAATCTTTAAACTCAATCGCGTCGTAATAGCTCTCCATCCCCTCGACGGTCATGCCGTTGGCCCAGGGCAGGGTGACAACGTTTGCAACTTGCGCGTTCCCTGCGGCGTCTGTCCAGTCAGTCTTCTTGAAATAGTATTCAACGTGGCACTGGGCGCAGACCAGAGAGCGCATCTCGGTTTCACTGACTGTCTTCATGTCCAGACCGGCACTTTCAAGCCCTCTTTGCAGTGAGGGCCGACCGACGGTCAACTCGGCAGTCTTGCTGTCGTGACAATCGGCACAACCGATTGAATTGGCAATTTCATGCCCGTACTTGGCCCACTTTCCGGTAAAGAATTCGAGCTCGCCGTCCTGCTGAATCATCCGGGGAACGTCGGGGGATTTACACGTCCAGCATGCGGTCGGCATGGGGCCGGTCTTGGCATCAACCGGTGCGCCGGTCCTCAGGGTGTTCTGATTGCTCTGCAGGGCGTAAAAGTGCCCCCTCGGAGCATTGTAGTCCTTGGCGAATCCGTATCCGGCCCACAGAATCGCGAGCTGAGGCTTTTCTTTCAGAAGATCGGTGATCTCGTCACTTTCCGCAGTCTTTTTCCAGGTACCGAATTGATGAGGATAATCGGCTGCCCAGAGATAGTTGTTGCTTTTGATCTCTGTTTTGCCTGCCGTGGTTGCGGCCTGGACACTGGCAGTGCCTATGAAGAGCAGAGCAGCAAGTACGCCAACGGAACTGATTAATACTTTGTTCATGTTTCCTCCTGAAGCCATATGAAGATTTGCGTTATCCCGATCATTTTGTGGCAGGTAACACGTTTATAGATTTCGGCGTAAGCGCGGAGCAGTGAACGCTCACGCCGATTTCGCGGCTGATTGTGCTTCTTTTACTCCGGGTATGCCCTTTGTGTGGTTGGAAGAAATCCATGGTGTCCTGTTAAGAAAAACCAAAGTCAAGCGCACGGACCACTTCTGATCACTGTAATTGTGGACATTAACTCAATAAGTACACTTACATGAGAATTTCCTCAATAATAGCCGAGGCGATTTATCCAAAGATTTGACTCAAGTCAATTTTTCGGTAACGGCAAGTTTTTTTCGCAAACTGGAGTAAACATGTGAAAAGGGAAGAACGATGCTCGCAGACCAATGTGAGAGGATCTATAAGTTCCCATATCCTTACCATCAACGCCTGCATTAATATTGTAACCCTCCAGATTGTATAGGAAAATGCTCTTGCAAAAGATGACTTGACGGGTCATCTATTGGTGATAGAGTTTGAAAAATCGGTAACAAATTCGAACCGGGTGTAAAACTGCGGAGGAAAGCCACTTGAATTGCCCTCAAACAACTTTTAAAGCTAGCAGCCTGTCGGACTATCCGAGAGCCAGCTGCAAATTCGGCTCGTATAGTCCGACAGACTGCAGACCTACTGAATGAAAAACAACTTCAGTGAGCAAGGTTTTATTGTTGGCAATCCTTAAAAGACTGAACACGTTTGCAGAAGATACCCTATAGTTCACAAAAAAGGAGACCCGTTATGAGTGAAAAAGACCAGAGCATCAGCCAGCGTTTTGTGTGTCTATTCTTCGTGGTGGCCTTCGCTGTCCTGGTGTCAACACCCATCTATGCAGAGGGGTACGATAACGCGCTGAATGGGGTCAATGGTTATGACGCTATCTTCGATGTGGCCAAAGGAGACCCAAAGATCGCTAACATAGTCTTCTGGGCTGTGAAGAACGCCTATGAGATCTCAGAAGTAAATGCCCTTGAAAAAGCTCCCAGGATTGCCGTTGTTTTCCATGGGCCCGCAGTGAAACTCATTTCTTCTGACAGGAAGTTTTTTAACGCAGCGGAGTGGGCGGAGGTCGTGAAGTTCCAGGAAACTCTTCGCAAGATGAAGAAAGATGGGGTGAAACTGGAAGTATGTCTCTACGCAGCAGAGGTGATGGGGGTTGACGAGGCTACGATCATGCCCGAGATTGATCAGGTGGGCAATGGATTCGTCTCGGTGATCGGTTACCAGATGCAGGGCTATGCGCTAGTCAGTATCCCATAATGGCAATATTCATAATGCCAGGCTTATCTATGCTATCAATAGAATTAAAAACAAGCTAATAAGTGTGCATGTACGTAGTTGGCTTTTGTGGAGTGATGATTGCTATTTTACGAAACCACACGTTTCTTTTTGTTGAACAACCCCTTATTTTACAAACTATCAAAGGGTTGTTGTGGCAGGCGACCCTGAGATAATCTTCATCAAAACCTCCTGTAAAAACTTTTGCCCCATGGCTTTGTCCTCCCAAAGTTATGGGGCTCTTTTTGCGCCATAGAAAAAATGATTCAAGACTTAAGAAGTTTCATGCCTGAAAAACCGTCAGGAAAGGAGTAGCACCATGGAAATTGAATTGGCTGAAGCAATCGTCGAGGCTTGCGAACAGAATGGTGTCAGGGCCGAGTTACAAAAAAAATATTCAGCTTCCTGGATGCGTGGACGCAAAACAGCCGGCGTTGAGATAGTAGGAGGAGATTTGACGAAAGTTATAACTTCAATAATTGCTAACCCTCAATTATTTCTCAAAGATGAAATGCCGAAATTCGACATCAAAGATGATCTTTTTGTGAGCCCGTATCGACTTAGTTTGATTCTTTACTAGTACCCTGTAACCCATAAACTATCGCATCTTGCTGGTTCTTTGCCGCGTCAGCGGCGTTGCACCTTCAGCTGAGAAGCTACGACTGGGCAGCTGAAGGCGCGCCTTGCTGACACGCCAAATCCCTGCGCAATCTTGCGAAATCCTATAGGTTACAGGGTACTAGCATCTTTTCGGACTATACGGCCGAAGCGAAAATTTGGATGTTTGAGAACAGATAACTTGAAACCATGCCCAATTCCATCCTGAGGGCCATTTAAAAAATATTTTTCCCACTGCATATTTTTTCTCATATTTTTTCTCTTGACATACCTGACTATACAGGTAATATATCAACAACAGAACATTCTTCTTCATGTTCTTCCTCCTAAGAAAAAAGCAGAAACCTACTACCCCACAGTCACCCTCCTGACTGTGGGGCTTTTTTATCAGGCAGTTGATAAAATGCAACTTTTCACACTTACAACTTCCCAGTCATTGTTGAGAGCACGCCTGTTGACATCTTGTTGCAGAGATTCTGATACAACCCTCCAGATGAACTCCAGAGCGAATTCGATGCATACCAGGTATTGTCTCTCTGGAAATATGCTGATTGCCTGTTAGAATTTCACTTCCCCGTTCATCATCCCCGTTCATTCATTTATTAAAGGAGAAGAACCATGGAAGAAATGTTCTGTTACCAGTGTGAACAGGCAGCCAACGGTACGGGCTGTACCCAAATAGGCGTTTGCGGCAAACAACCTGATGTCGCTGCCCTGCAGGATCTGATTGTCTGGGGTCTTAAAGGAGTGGCCTTCTGGGCCAACCTGGCCCGCGAAAAGGGCGCTATCGACCGTGATGTCGATGTTCACATGGTCGAAGCCCTTTTCTCAACCGTGACCAATGTCGATTTCGACCCGGACAATCTGACCGAGGTGGCAGAGAAAACAGTTGCAATGCGGGATCGGGCCATGTCCATGTACGAAAAGGCGGCCGGCGGCTCTTATAGTGCCGCCATTCCCGAGGCGGCGCAGAACTGGCGTCTCGCTGCTTCCACGGAGAAAATGGTCGAGCAGGGGCGCCAACATGGGGTGAAGGTTCCGGGCAAGGACCCTGACATCAAGTCTGTCCAGGACCTCCTGCTTTACGGTTGCAAGGGGTTGAGCGCCTATGCAGACCACGCCCATATCCTCGGTAGCGACGACGACGCGATCTACGGATTTATCCACAAAGCTCTGGCCGCCATCCTCGATGACAACCTCGACCTCATGGATTATGTCAATCTTGCCATGGAATGCGGGCAGATGAATATTCAGTGCACCGGACTCCTCGATAAAGCCCATACGGATCATTACCAGAACCCGACGCCGACGCCGGTCAATATCGGGGCCAAAGCCGGCAAAGCCATCCTCGTCTCCGGGCACGACTTGAAGATGCTCGAAGAACTCCTCAAACAGACCGAAGGCAAGGGTATCAATATCTACACCCACGTCGAGATGCTGCCCGCTCACGGTTATCCGGGCTTGAAGAAATACTCGCATCTCGCCGGCAATTTCGGCAGCGCCTGGCAGAATCAGCATAAGGAATTCGCGAATTTCCCTGGCGCCATCATCTTCAACACCAACTGCATCCAACGTCCCGGAGATGTTTACAAGGATCGTCTGTATACCTGGGGTCGCGTGCGCTGGCCCGGGGTCAAGCACATCGAGGGCTGGGATTTCAGCGAGGTGATCAACAAGTCTCTTGCATCACCAGCTTTCGAGGCAAGAGCTGACAAGGATATTCTGACCGGGTGTGCGCACAATGCAGTTCTGGGTCTGGCTGACAAGGTCATTGACGCGGTCAAATCCGGCGCCATTAAACGGTTTTTCGTCATCGGCGGCTGCGATGGTGCCAAACCGGGTCGCAACTACTACACGAAGTTTGTCGAAGCACTGCCCCCGGACACGGTCATCCTGACCCTGGCTTGCGGCAAGTTTCGCTTCAACAAGCTCGACCTGGGTGATATCGGCGGTATCCCCCGGCTGCTTGATGTCGGTCAGTGCAACGACGCCTACAGCGCCATTCAGATCGCCGTGGCCCTGGCCGAGGCGTTCGACTGCGACGTCAACGACCTGCCCCTCTCGATTATTTTGTCCTGGTACGAACAGAAGGCGGTGGTCGTGCTGCTGAGCCTGCTCTCTCTCGGAATCAAGAACATGAAACTCGGCCCCAGTCTGCCGGCTTTCATTACGCCCAACGTCCTTAATTATCTTGTGGATAATTTCAACATCGGTCCGATCGGTGAAGTCGAAACCGACATGGCCGCGATGCTCGGTCAGGCTTGAGGATCGAAACAGGCTATATGTAAAAGCTGAAAGGCCCGACCTGTCTACAGGCGGGCCTTTCAATTGTGCAATAACTACCGTGTTTCTCGTCACCATGGGCCGCTAGCAGCTCAATCTGTATCAGCAGTCCTGCCACAATGAAAGACGCAATAACTTTTATTTGCCTGGTTAATCGCCACATCTGCGAGTTCTCCTTTATCATTTTAGCTATAGCATTAGATGGTCGGCTCATGGATAGTCCGACAAGCTGCTGGTGTCTTTTTATCAGCCAGGCAATGGTACTCACTTAGCTTTAAATTAATGGACAAAGGCAGGCAGACTCGATGTGCAGGTAATTAACCGGCAGGCGCCATGAGCACGTCTGCCGGATTCATTCGGCAAGAGCGATCAACATCAATAGAGTAACGACTTCTTCTCGATTTCCTGTTTTCTTCTTTGATACTCATCTGCGGAGATTTTCCCGGACTCATAATCGCTTTTAAGGTGATCCAGAGCTTTCTTGTTAGAATACTCGTAGATGCCTCCAGCCGCTCCGGCACCGAGTGCCGCGCCACCAACGGCTTGCCGGCTGCATCCGAAGCTGAAGATCAGAGGGAGACTGACCAGCAATATAATGATGATTCGTGACATGATCTGCTACCTTTCCATCCACCGAGTGGATTAAATATTCAGACATTTTCACCTGAAAGCAAAGTTGCTCTTAACGTTTCCATCCGGCTGCTTCATCCCGGATGTCCAGATGGGCACGGTTGCCTGATACACATTCTAGCAGCTGGCGGCCAAAGTGAAATGGGCTGTTTGCTATTTTTTTGGAGCAGAATCAGCACATTGCTCATGCACTGCCTCAGGCAAAAAATATGGATAGTTTTTTCCACTCCGCTGTACGCATCGATTCCTCAACCCATGCCTGTTGCAGCGACAGATGACGGAGAAATTCGGCGGCGTACAGGAAACGGTCGGGATGGGCCGGGATGCCCCTTGTCAGAATCAGCGTTGCGTTTTTAAAAAGCTTTGGATTAAAGGGTAGCAACGTATTATTTGTTGGCAAGCGAACGGGCTGTTAAAATTGTTTGACCTCACTCCTCACTCCTCACCCCTCACTCTGACCTTCCCCCGAAAAACGTTTCACGCTGGCAATCAGGCGCTGCACTGGCATTGGAAAGATCTTCCGCTATACTCATAAACAAGCTTGCTGACATGTCGTCGACAAAACTGCCGATACCCCATGGCTTGACTTAATCAAGGAGGAAACATATGCCTGAGTTTGCCCACCCTTTCAGTGTGCTCAAAAACGACCGCTTGCTGACTCATGAAGAGCTGGTGCGCGCTATCCGTTTCATGATTGCAGCGGAGTACGAAGCCATTCAGTTATATCAACAGCTTGCTGAGTCGACAGACAACCTGCTGGCCCAGAAGGTTTTGCAGGATATCGCTGATGAAGAGAAGGTGCATGCGGGCGAATTTTTGCGCCTTCTCCATGAGCTTGATCCCGATGAAAGGGGATTTTATGATGAAGGAGCCCGGGAGGTCGAAGAAGAATTCCTGGGCGCGGGGCCCGGTGCTGAAGCTGAGGAGGACAGTCAGGCGTCGCAGCCATCCAGGGGTTTGGGCTTGGGTATCAGCAGTCTCAAGAAATAATTCAGATATAAGGAGATTTAGTATGGACTTACTACGTAGAGAACTTGCTCCCATCAGCCCGCAGGGTTGGCGCGAAATCGACACGATGGCAAAGGAGACCCTGATCGCCAATGTCTCAGGTCGGAAATTCATAGATGTTGACGGCCCCCATGGTATCGGCCATTCCTGCGTGACCCTCGGGCGGCTGTCTATGCCGAAAGCCCAGAAAAGCGGGAAAGTGGGCTATGGCATCCACCAGGTCCTGCCGTTGGTCGAAGCTCGCGTCAATTTCAACCTTCAAACCTGGGAATTGGATAATATCGAGCGCGGCGCCAAAGATATTCAACTGGATTCTCTGGTTGAAGCCTGCCGCGAGATTGCCATGTTTGAAGAGAAGGCGATTTTCGGCGGTTTCGATCCGGGTAGCATCGTTGGATTGCAGAAGACAATCAAAGGGGATGAGCTCGCCCTGTCGCTGGATATGGATTCCATCGTGGACGCGGTTTCCGAAGCCCAGACGAAAATGATGAAAGATGGCGTCGAGGGTCCTGCAAACTTCGTGGTCTCTGCTCCGCTTTGGAAGTTTTTGGCGCGTTCTACACCCGGAGGCACATTACGCTCCATTATTGAAACACAGATCGAAGGCAAGGTCATCCTGTCGGAGTTCGTGCAGGACGCCTTGCTTGTCGCAAGCCGTGGCGGTGATCTCGAACTCACTGTCGGCCAGGATTTTGCCGTCGGTTACCACAGTCACACCTCCAACGAGATCAGCCTGTTCGTGACTGAATCTTTTACCTTCCGCGTGGTTGTACCGGAGGCGATCATCGGTTTTAAATTGGGCTGATTTCAGAACGGCTTGGAGTCTGTCGTTAATCCGCCAGCATGCCTGCAACAGCCAGCACCGGCCCCGCAGTTAATCTGCGGGGCTTTTCATTCCCTGCGACAACACAAACCAGGCGGGAGACTAAAACACTTTTAATATTGTTGAAAATTGTCAGACAATTTGTTACACAAACGGCAGGACATGTTAACGTTTTAGATGCAAACAGGACGATCGGCTACTGATGCTGCCACCGAAACAACACAAAGCCTACTGTAATTTCTACGATACGGTCCGCGCTGCGGAGCAACTCGACGCCCGCACCACGGCGATGATCGGACTGGCCGCGGCCATGGCACGGGAATGCCAGCCATGAATCGAACATTACCTTGGCGTGGCCAGGGCACAGAATATCCAGGACGCAGAAATCGGCGCCATCCAGGGGATTGTCATGGCGGTTGCAGCCGGCAAAATCAACGCCATGATGCGCGAACTCATCTCCCCCCCGCAAGCCTGACTTTCACTTACAAACAGCAGTGGGTAACGAACCGGGAGGAGGTCCATGTCTGATCGCCGTGCGCTCTTGCGTACTCTGCCCGCCCTCGACCGGCTGTTGGGTTCCCCGCTGCTGGTCAAACTGCAGCAGACACAACCACACATCCTTATCCGCGAAGCGGCCCAGACGATAGTCGACGACCTGCGTCTCCAGATCCTCGATGAGCAGGCAGCTTTGCCTGATCTCGATCTCGAGGCCGTTGCCCGCCTGGTGGCGAAGCGAGTTGCAGAAATGGCCAGGCCATCACTACGAAGAGTCATCAA
>JBPPMD010000040.1:0-2359 GCA_051305875.1 Desulfuromonadales bacterium
CTGGTCCACCGTCGGTTCAACCAATATGGACTTTTTGAGCTTGTTGAATAATGACGAGGTCAATGCGGTTATCCTGAATCGTGAGTTTGCCGTCGAAATGGAGAAGATGTTTGCCGGCGATCTGGAAAATTCAAGTCAGATTCATTGGCATGAATGGAAAAAAAGACCCCTGTTCCCGAGAGTCCGGGAGTGGTTTTTGAATTTATTCGTCCAATGGTTATAACTTTTCCGGGATGGTTGGGTCATGTATCAGATTCATAAGAGCAGAAGCCATCCCCGGATATTCCTGTTGCTGTTTGCCTTTGTGGTTTCCTTTGCGGCCGTTACTGTCTTCGCCGCCGAAGAGTCTCGGCAGGGTGAAGACCTTTTGTTTGAGATTTACCAGGGGACCCGGGCCCGATTGGTGGCCAACAGCTTCGGCCTGCCTCTCTTTCTCGATTCATCTGAGCGAGACGGCAAAGTACAGGTGGATGTCTATGGGGTGTTTGATTACCCCTTCGGCAGCGTCGTCAATGCGCTAATGGTTCCGGCAAACTGGTGCGACATCGTATCCCTCCACCCCAATATCAAGGCGTGCACCTACAAGGAGCTGCCGGATGCCTGGCAGCTGGTCTTTTACCTCGGGCGCAAGGTCTATGAGCGTCCGGAAGATACCCGTAAAGTCTTTTACCAATTCCGGAACGTTGCTCAGCGGCAGAGGTATCTGGACATTATCCTCAATGCCGATGAGGGTCCTTTCGGTACGAGGGACCACAGGATAAGGTTCGAGGCCATGCCTCTGGATGCGGAAAGAACATTTGTCCACGTCGGTTATGCCTACCGCGACAGTTTGACTCTTCGCCTTGCCGGAGCAGTCTATTTAGCGACACTAGGTTCGGGGAAGATCGGCTTCACGGTAACCGGTACGGACAGCAGCGGCAACCCCGTCTACATCGGCGGCGCACGCGGCGCCATCGAGCGCAACGCGGTCCGCTACTATTTCGCGATCCAGGCCTTCATGAAGACGTTGCCCTATCCTGAGGAAACTCGTTTCGACAGGAGAATCGGCGAGTGGTACGATTTTACGGATCGCTACCGGCAACAGCTCTTCGAAATGGACAAGAAGGACTATCTCGAACTCAAGACAACAGAGCATGAGAACCAGCTGATACTCCAGCGAGGAATCGGGACGACGCTTCCGTGAGGGTCTTGACACTCGGCCATAAGTTGAAAGGGGAAAACCATGAGGATACTCATAGCGGAAGATGACCCGAGTTTTCGGAGCCTCATGGAAGCAAAGCTGGCCGCCTGGGGATACGAGGTTGTCGTCGCCGAGAATGGCAATGCGGCGCTGCAGATTCTGCAAGCCGATGACCCGCCGAGACTCGCCCTGCTTGACTGGATGATGCCTGGCCTGCAAGGGGTGGAAGTGTGCCGGATAGTTCGGGGAAAAAAGGAAGAACCCTATACGTACATCATTCTGTTGACTGCCCAGCAGAGCGACGAGGATCTCGTTACCGGAATGGAAGCCGGCGCCGACGATTACGTTACCAAGCCATTCAAGCACAATGAACTGCGGTTACGCCTGCGCGCCGGAAGGCGCATCATCGAACTGCAGAACGAGCTGCTCGCGGCTCGCGACACGTTTCGGACGAAAGCATCCCACGATTCTCTCACCGGCCTGTGGAACCATGCGGAAATCCTCGAGATCCTGACACATGAACTGTCCAGAGCCGAGCGGGAAGAGAAATATGTGGCCGTGATCATGGCCGACATCGACTTCTTCAAGAGAACCAATGACATCTTTGGCCATCTGGCGGGAGATGTGGTGCTCCGTTCTACTGCCGGGAAAATGCATTCCCTTATGCGTTCCTACGATTTTATCGGCCGTTTTGGCGGCGAGGAGTTCCTGGTTATCCTTCCCGACTGCAGTCTTGAGTACGCCTCCGCGTTTGCCGAAAGACTCAGACTATCCGTGAGCAGCAACATTGTTGACACCCCGGAAGGGAGGATACCGGTCACCCTCAGTTTTGGCGTAGCGGCGAGCAGCAAGGACCGGCTGAAAGATGCTTATTCCCTCGTCAATGCCGCGGACAAAGCCCTTTACCGGGCGAAAGAAAACGGCCGCAACCGCGTGGAAGTCGCCCCTGCTGACGGGTCGATGACGTGAAGGTCGCCCCTCTTTCCGGAAGCAATGCCTTATTCAGTTGAAATTCCAATATATTTCTTTATCCCTGCGACAATCCATTTAAGAACTTAATGAAAATATGATATAAATATCTATATGAAAAAACGACTGAAACCGATAGCCAACGGTACTGAACAAACCAGGCCTGCTGCGGGCGACGCCCCGGCGGTGCAAGAGGGTTCCCTTTTTCCC
>JBPPMD010000042.1:0-8801 GCA_051305875.1 Desulfuromonadales bacterium
AGTACAGATGCTGCGCCGGATATGAACGAGGCAGAACGTGCGTAATACGAGAATATTGGTCGTCGACGATGAACATTTGATTCGCTGGTCGCTCGAGCAGTCCCTGAAAAAACAGGGCTACGAGGTCACAACAGCCGCCAGTGGCGAGGATGCCCTGCGGCTGGTTCAGGAAGACGCCCCGGAGTTGATGCTGCTTGATATCCAGTTGCCTGGCATGAATGGGCTGGAGGTGCTGGAAAGGGTCAAGGAGATCGACAGCGAAATCCTCGTGATCATGGTCACGGCTCTCGGTGTGCTTGAGACTGCTGTTAAAGCAATGCGCCTCGGCGCGTATGATTATATCAACAAGCCGTTCAACCTCGACGAATTGTCGATTATTGTCAGAAAGGCCCTGGAGGCCCGGCAACTCCGCAAAGAAGTTGCCCACCTGCGCTCTGCCCAGGAAAGCAAGTTCGGTATTAAAAACATAATCGGTGACAGCCGCCATATGAAGCAGGTGCTCGATATGGTGCGCAAGGTTGCCAAGAGCGACGCCAGCACTGTTCTGATCCAGGGTGAGAGCGGCACCGGCAAAGAGCTGATCGCCCGGGCCATTCATATGGAAAGTGGCCGCAGCGACAAACCTTTCATGGCCATCAACTGTGCCGCCGTGCCGGAAACCCTGCTCGAAAGTGAATTGATGGGGCATGAAAAAGGCGCCTTCACCGATGCCAAGGTTCAGAAACGCGGCCTTTTTGAAATAGCCGATGGCGGCACCCTCTTCCTCGATGAGATCGGTGATATGGAACTGGGAATGCAGGCCAAGCTGCTGCGAGTCCTCGAAGAGCGTACCTTCCGCCGGGTCGGTGGCACCAAGGAGATCCCCGTCGATGTCCGCATCGTATCCGCGACCAACCAGGAGCTGCTCAAAAAGATTGCGGATAAGACCTTTCGCAACGATCTTTACTATCGCCTGCAGGTGATACCGATCTACCTGCCGTCGCTGCGAGAACGTCGCGAAGACATCATGCCGCTGGTTGAGTTCTTCATCCGGCATTACAACAAGGAATTCGGCAAGACCGTTTCCGGCGTTTCCAAGATGGCCTGTAAATTTCTCGAAGAATACGAATGGCCTGGCAACGTGCGTGAGCTGCGTAATATTATTGAACGGGCGATTATCCTTGAAAACGAAGATACGCTTATGCTCGAACATCTCCCTCGTGAATTGATCTCGAAGACCGGCGACATCGCGTCCGGGCCGATGAACCTGCGGATTCCACCTGAAGGGATCGATATCGAGGATGTCGAGCGGGAGTTGATCCGCCAGTCTCTGGAGATAGCCGAGGGCAACCAGTCGAAGGCGGCCAAGAAACTTAACCTCGGCATTGACGCCTTTCGCTATAGGATGAAGAAATTCGGATTCCGGAGTTAGTTTTCGTCCGGAAACGGCCCTTTTCCGCAATCGCTGCATCAATTTGCTGTTTTGATTGTGCGGCGTAAAGGACTACGCCTCCGCTCAAATCAAGGATTCAAGCAGAGCCGTTGCGTTCCAGGCAACGTGTCTGGGGCTACTCACACTTCTCATCCGAAAACCATCCATCTGAACACCATTTCTGAGTTGATGTTAAGGTTGCAATAACCTGTGGCCGGGCATCGCTTTAATCGACCCTGATTCCCAGTTTCTCCAGCTCTCGGCGAAGGGCTTGCTGAGCTTCCGGTTCACCGTGAACCAGGCGGACATGGCGGGGGTGTTTACGCATGCGTTTGATGAAGTTGACCAGGTTTTTCTGGTCGGCGTGGGCAGAGTAGCCGGAGATGGTGTGGATGCGGGCGCGAATGTAGTAGCGATGTCCATCGAGTGTGACATAGCCGCCTTGCGGGCCGTACTGCTGGATGTCACGGCCGGGTGTTCCGGCAGCCTGGTAGCCACTGAACAGAATGTCGGTCCGGGAATCGTTGATCATGGCTTTCAGGTAGTTGACGATGCGGCCGCCGCTGCACATGCCGGAGGCGGCGATAACGATACAGGGCCGCGCCTTGCTGCGCAGGTACTCGACGGCGTGCAGATGGTCTTGATGATTGTCTATAGTGGTCAGCTGCTCGAAGGCCAGTGGTTTGCGACCGCGTTTCAGTTTGCTGCGTGCTTCGGCATCCCAGGAAGGTTGTAACTGTCGATAGAGAGCCGTAAATCGGCTGGCGAGTGGTGAGTCAAGGATAACCTCCAGATCTTCCCATGGCAGTTTGAGTGCAGCAAAATCATGCCGGTTGCGGTGAATCAGCTCTTCGATTTCGTAAAGCAGTTCCTGAGTGCGACCGATGCTGAAGGCCGGGATGAGGATAACGCCGCGGTCCTGCAGGGCCAGTTCAATGACCTGTTGCAGCTTTTCCTTGCGTTCACTGCGGCCTTCGTGCAACCGGTCGCCGTAAGTGCTTTCCAATATCACCAGGTCGGCTCCATACGGCGATCTGGGTGCTGGCAACAGCGGGGCGTAGGGTGCACCGAGATCGCCGGAAAAAAGGATGCTTTGGGGCGGGCCAACACGGTCTTTGCTCCGGCATTCCAGGTAGGCGGAGCCAAGGATATGCCCCGCTGGCTGCAGGCGGATTTTCAGGTCATCGCTGCTGTTCGTCCGAATGGAGTGCCATTTTCCGTAAGCAAGCGGATAAAGTTGCCTGGCCAGGAGCTTGAGGAACTGCGCTATCTGGCGCCGATCTTTTGTGAAGCTGATTTGCAGGGCATCTTCCAGCACGGTGGGCAGAAGCAGGGCCGAGGCCTGACTGCAAAAGATCGGTCCTTTGTAGCCGGCTACCAGCAGGTAAGGAAGCCGACCGACATGATCGATGTGGACATGGGTGAGCACCAGGCCGCAGAGATGATCGATGGCAAAGTCGATCTCTAGCGACATGCCGGCTTCGTTGCCTTGAAAGAGTCCGCAATCAACCAGCAGGCCGCTGCCGTCTGCAAGGCGAAGTTCATGACATGAGCCTGTGACGCTGTGGCGGGCGCCGTGGTGGATAAGGTTGACTTCTGTGATTGACATGAGATCATCCTGACAGAGGCCTGGAAACTGATGGCGGAGGTTCAGCCGTGCAAGTTTTCTGCTCTTGTGGTTTTATGATAAAAAGAGATGTTAGATGAAGTACAGAAATTTTTCTATAAATGAATGATTCTGTTGTATTGCCAGCGTTCTGACCTGCATCATCGAAGCCTGCGATAAAGCTTATCCAGACTACCAGTAAGATACATTGAGCCCGGACGCACCATCTGGGAAAAGCAAAAAGCACATGCAACAGAGCGAATAGAATCGAGTGCGCCAGCAGAATCCCGGACCGCATTCCAGATTCCTTATGTGTCCGCAGCCGCACGCAAACATGCTGGAAAGATTTTTTTATTCAGGCAATGAAACGGGGGAATTATAATTGCCGTTGTGCTGTAAAAGTCGTTGATCTTTGTTACTCTTTATTGGTTTTCTGTCAGGGGCAGTTCTTTTGCTTTTCTGCCCTTTCTTTTCAACTCGCCGCCGGTTCCGGGATAGTCCGGCAGTCTCCTGAAAGCAGGTGAATCTTTTGTCGACGAATAGATCTGTGCTGAGATACAGTGAACAGGGCTCCGGTCCCACTACCGTTCTGCTTATCCATGGTTTCCCTCTGTGCCGCAAAATGTGGCGGCCGCAGTCAACCGCTCTGGCCGACGCCGGCTACCGGGTGATCTGCCCGGACCTGCCCGGGTTCGGCGAGAGTTTGCCTGTAGAGGGGCCGCTCACCATGTCTGCTTATGCTGATGCAGTGATAAGCCTGCTTGATAGGCTTGGTGTCGAAAAGGCCGTGATTGGCGGCATGTCCATGGGCGGCTACGTGCTGCTTAACCTGGTTGAACGTTATCCCGCACGATTGCTGGGGGCGATGTTTCTGGTGACCCGTGCTTCCGCAGATGATACCGCGGGCAGGGAGAAGCGCAGCTTACTGGCTGCCGAAGCCAGCGCCGGCAACCGTCTGGTAGTTCCTGATACCTTTGCCGGAGTGCTGTTCGCCCCGGATACCCCGCAGGAGAAGCCACAGCTGGTTGCCGAGGTACGGCAATGGATGGAATCGATCTCGGCTTCAGGCATCGTTGGCGGTCTGCTGGCCATGCGTGACCGCGACGATTACATAGCCAGGCTGTCCGGATTCTCCCTGCCGTCCCTGGTGGTCGGAGCCGAAAAGGATGTGGCCGTGCCGCTTGAACACTCACGGGTCCTTGCCGAGCTGCTACCGGATGCCAGGCTGGAGATCATTTCCGCAGCGGGGCATATGGCCAATCTTGAACAGCCGGAAGCATTCAATGCTGTCCTTGCAGGGTTCCTGAAACGCATCAGGGTTTAAGAACTTTCGGTAGACGCGGCGAGAGAACTCAATCGGGCAACCGGAGATATGGACTCTTATGAGTGATAAAATACGTCCTGGCACCAGCAGTTGCCTGTTGGGTGAGATGGTGCGTTTTGAACTGAAGTTGCGCAATCATGCTTAAACATGCCGCGCACCACTATAATCAGTTACAATGCACGTCATGAAATGGCTGATGCTTGTCCTCTATCTTTTGACCTTTGCCTGTCGACTCTGGCTGCGGCATTTGAATCTGAAGCATCTGCAGCAGCATGGCCACAAGGTGCCGGCCGGTTTTGCCGGGGTTGTTGACCAGAAGCTGCTCGCCAAAACTACGGACTATACCCTGGCCAACAGCCGTGCCGGATTGATTGAATCTCTATTCGGCGGTTTATTGCTGCTGGTTTTTCTGTTTGGTGGCCTGCTCGATTGGTATGATAATCTGATCAAGGACATGACTGCGTCCTTCATCGGCCAGGGTGTGCTCTTCGTGCTTGGCCTGATGCTGGTTCAGACCGTCCTTGATGTGCCTTTCAGCCTGTATCGTACCTTTGTTCTTGAAGAGCGGTTTCAATTCAATACGTCGACGCCGCGGATCTGGCTTGCCGATCTGCTCAAGTCTCTCGGGATCAGCGGTCTGCTTTTGTCACTGATCACGACCGGAGCCCTCGCGCTGGTGCAGGTCAGTCCCGATGGCTGGTGGATCTGGGTATGGGGGTTTTTCGCCCTGGTCACACTGCTGCTGATGTATCTGTCGCCGGTGCTGATTGAACCGCTGTTTTTCAAGTTCCAGCCGTTGCAAAAGGATGAACTGGCTGAGCGGGTCAAGGCTGTTATGGGCGAGGCCGGATTGCGGGTCGATCGTGTCCAGCAGGTTGACGCTTCACGCCGCAGCAAGCATTCGAATGCCTATTTCACCGGAATTGGCCGCGTCAAACGCATCGTGCTCTTCGATACTCTGCTGGAGCAGATGAGTGATGACGAGATCATCGGCGTTCTCGCCCATGAGGCCGGCCACTGGAAGCTGGGACACATCTGGAAACGTCTGCTGACTATGGAGCTGGTCTCCCTGGCCGTTTTCTGGCTGGCCTGGCAGTTGCTCGACTGGGGTGGCCTGGCAGGGTGGTTCGGCCTTGACACGCTCAGTTTTGTCGCACAGCTGGTGTTGCTTGGATTCCTCGCCAGTCTCGTCAGCTTTCCCCTGACACCGCTCTCAACCGGGCTTTCCAGACGTCACGAACGGCAGGCGGACCGGTTTGCCGTTGAGCTGACCGGTGATCCCGTGCCTCTGGCACGGGCACTACTCAAACTTTGCAAGGAAAACCTGAGCAATCTCCATCCGCATCCCCTGTATGCCTGGTTCTACTACTCCCATCCTCCGGTGGTCGCCCGGATTGCACGTCTTTGCGGCGTGCAACACCTGCGCTGAAGACCATGGCCGCAATTCTTTTTACCACGATTCTGGCGCTTTCCGCTCTGTATATTCCCCAACCGTTGCTGCCGGTTTTGACCGCAGAGTTCGGTGTGACCCGGGAGACGGCGGCCCTGATGACAACCATCGCCTTTATCCCCTTGTGCCTGGCACCCCTCTTTTACGGAGCTTTGCTTGAAACGGTTTCGGCCCGTCGCATGCTGCGTCTGGCGGTGTTGCTGCTGGCTTTAACCGAGGTCTTGATGTTTGTTGTCGAACCCTTTGCCGGCTTGATGGCCCTCCGCCTGGTTCAGGGCCTGTTGATTCCGGCAATGCTGACGTCATTGATGACCTATGTCTCGCAGGTTACAGAGAAGAGCAATATGGCCCGGGCTATGGCCTGGTACATTGCCGCGACCATTCTCGGCGGTTTTGCCGGCCGCGCTTTCTCAGGATTAATCGCCAGCTTGCTGCACTGGCGCTTCAGCTTCCTTTTCCTCGGTTTTGGTTTGTTCATTGCCTGGTTCTGGCTGGGCCGCATTGCTGAGGCCGGATCGGTAAAAATCTCCCGTCCAAACTTGAAAGCCGCCGGCATCGTGCTGGCTGATCCTCTGGTGCGTACAGCCTATGCCATGGTTTTCTGCTTCTTTCTGGTTTTTGCCGCCGTAATGAACTTCCTGCCGTTCCGAATAACGGAGTTGAGTACCCAGGCTGACGAATTTCGTATCGGCCTGGCTTATTCCGGCTACCTGATGGGCATTATCGTATCGCTGAATGCCGTGCGTATCCACCAACGTTTTGGTGGTGCGGAGCGGGTTATGGTTGGCAGTCTGGTGCTTTTTATCCTGGCCATGCTGGTCATGATCATGCCACAGGTAGCAGCTTTGGTCGCCGGCATGTTTCTGCTCTGCGGTGCTTCATTTTTGACCCATGCTACGGCCACCGGGTACCTGAATCAGTACGTGTCTCAGAACAAGGGAGCAGTCAACGGTCTGTATGTCGCATTTTACTATGGCGGCGGGGCTGTCGGCTCCTATCTTCCCGGTTACGCATATCGAGGCTTCGGCTGGGGCGGCTTCATGACAGTGTTGATTGTTGTTCTTGTGATTGCACTGTTGCTGGCGGTACGTTTGGCGCGCATGGCAGCCTTGTTGCGCGCAGACCTGGAAGTGTAGGCCGGGTTGTCTTGATTTCTGCTGGTTTGTGTTGACACTGAATGGGTCCGTGGTTATGTTTACTGTTTGTTCCCATAAACTCTATCTAAGAAAGGAATACCTATGTATCTCAGATTGTTTTCCGTTATGTTTCTTCTGGTGTCTCTTGTTGGTTGTGCTGCCGAGGAAGCCAAGATCGCCCCTGAGCTGACGTTGGATACGCCGAAGAACCGCATCAGTTATACGATCGGTGTGAATATCGGTAAGGACTTTAAAACCCAGAAGATGGATATCGATGCTGACGCTCTGGTGATGGGGCTTAAAGACAGCATGACCGGTAAGGAACTGCGCCTCACAGACGAAGAGATGGCCGGCGAAATCCAAACCTTCCAGCAGGAGATGCAGACCAAGATGGCTGCCGAGATGGAAGCGATGGTAACAAAGAACACGGCAGAGGGAGAAGCCTTCCTTGCCGAAAACACTGAAAAGGAAGGTGTCGTAGTTACTGAAAGTGGTCTGCAGTACAAGATCCTCGAACCGGGTGAAGGTGACTCTCCGCAAGCTACCGATATCGTAACCGTACACTACCGTGGCACTCTCAGCGACGGCACCCAGTTTGACAGCTCGTATGATCGTGGCGAACCGGCAACCTTTCCTGTAGGGGGAGTCATCGCCGGCTGGACAGAAGCCCTGCAGTTGATGAAGCCCGGAGCGAAATGGCAGCTTGTCATTCCCCCCGAACTTGCTTACGGGGAGCGTGGTGCCGGTCAGGATATCGGTCCCAATGCGACCCTGCTGTTTGATGTGGAACTGATCAGCGTGGAAAAAGGATCAAACTGATGAGTGGCCAGAAGGAGCGCGTTGTTGCTGCTGGCGATCAGATTCGAGTTAATTATGTAGGTCGCTTTGAGAATGGCTCCATGTTCGATTCTTCAGAAGGACGAGAGCCCCTGGAGTTTACTGTGGGTGCCGAGCAGGTGATCCCCGGGTTTGATCAGGCTGTTGTTGGGATGAAGCCGGGTGAAAGCTGCAAGGTTGTGATCGCTCCGGAAGAAGGCTATGGTGTTCATGTACCGGAGATGGTTGCCAGGGTGGAGCGACATCTGATTCCTGAAAGCGAAAAACTGGTTCTCGGCAGCATGCTGGAAGTCAGCGTGGGAGATGACCAAACCCTGGAGGTTCAGGTCGTGGAACTCACTGATGACGTGGTGGTGCTTGACGGCAATCATCCGCTGGCAGGCAAGGAACTGCACTTTGAGATTGAGATGCTCGAATTTGCCTGAATGATGGGTGAAATGACCGGGGCCGCCTTTTCAGGCGGCCCTTTTTCGTCGTGAAGTTGAAATTAATCTTAAAACGACCAGGATCTCAAAGCTCACTGCAATCTACGGTGCGGGTTGCGTGGGTCAATCATCTGGAATGGCGCAAGAAAAACGCCACGCCATGTGGTCTTGGCCTGCAGTTCGAAAACCCCGGCCAGGCAGTCAACTCTGCCCTCCAGAAATTTCTGGGCAGCCTGAAGATCGAAGACTGAGCCATCGGCAGCCTGTCAATCAGTCAGGATTCAGCTCGGATCCGCAAGACTTGCAGTAGCGAGCATCGTAGCTGTGCTTCTCTGCACCACAAACGGGACAGGCTTGAGTCGAAACCTTCCCGGTGATCGGTGCTACCAACTCTGCCGTAACAATCCCTGTAGGGACAGCAATCACTCCATAACCCATGACCATAATAATGCTGGCAACAGCGCGACCGAGTGGCGATTGTGGTGAGATGTCACCGTAGCCAACGGTCGTCAAGGTGGTGATGGCCCAGTAACATGAGATGCCGATTGAGGTGAAGCCGCTTTCCTCTCCCTCAATGAGATACAGGAGTGAGCCGAAAATCAGCACCATGGT
>JBPPMD010000072.1:0-4199 GCA_051305875.1 Desulfuromonadales bacterium
CTCAACGGAACCTGGACCTCCCTCCTTTTTTCATCGTTCTCGCTAAAATGTTGATATGTCAACCCTGACCCTGCGCTTCACACCCCCCCCTGACGTTTTGCTCCTCCCCACAACTTCAGATGAAGATATTGACTGAACCTCTGCCTTGCTTTACATTATGGTAAAGCAAGGAGACTGATCATGCCATACGCGAAGCTCAGCAGCAAATCACAGATCGTCATCCCGGCCGATATCCGTCGCAAGTTGCGGATCCGCCCCGGGGATACACTGGAGATGACCCTCAAGGACGATACGGTCACGATCCGCAAGGCGCCTGTTTCCTACCTGGAGGCGCTGGAGAATTGCGCTTCTGACCTGTGGCGGGGTTCTGAAAAGGAGCTGCAAAAGGAGAGAGATCAGTGGGAGAGCTGAAGCCGGATGCCCTGAAAAGGGGAGAGCGGATCGCCCTCGATACCGTCATCCTGATCTACTTTCTGGAAAAACATCCGACCCATTACCCGACGGTCAGGGAGCTTTTCGGACAGATCGAGACCGGCCGGGTATCGGCGGTGATGGCCAGTCTGGTCTTTGCCGAGTTGCTGGTTCCCGCCTACCGCGACGGGGATCTGGAGACGATCGATAAGCTGACGGGAACATTGAACAACTACCCTCATCTGGAAATCATCCCCCTGACCGCCGAGATCGCCACTGACGCCGCCAGGCTGCGCGCCCGCTACGGCATCCGCACCCCCGACGCTATCCACGCCGCCACCGCCCTGGCCGGCGGAGCTGAAAGCTTTATTACCAATGACCAAGGTTTGGTTCGACTGGAGCCGGAATTGAAGGTCCGGTTGTTGGAGTAATACTTAGGCGCGCTCTTGAAGCCCACGGTGCTGATCTAACGAAACAAAACGGGATCTGTCCCCAAATCACGGAAATCAGGGATGCCGGACCTTGCATTGGAACGAACCGGCTGCGGAGCGCACAAACTTTTTATCGAAGGTGAAAAGCTCCGAGCAATGACTGCAAAGCGCAAGATGCAGGGCGTCGGCGAAATCCATGCCGGAGCGATAGCCCTCGAATGCCTGAGAAATGGCGCGGGCATCGCGCAGGACGACATTAGGGAGCCCGAAAAGTCTCAGCAGACCTTCGTGAATCGTTGCCGGAGAAAGGTCGTAGGCGTAGCGCAACACCCATTCAGTCTCAAGAATCACGGTTTCGGGGATGAAAATCTCGGTGGTGGTGAAGATCTCCCGTGCCTGTGACATCTGGGTCTGGTCGTCGCCCGTCAGCAACCTTACAACGATGTTGGTGTCAACGGCTATCACGACCCGACTCCCTGGCGCCTCTGCGGATCGCCTCCTCCATTTCTTCGATCGTTCTGGCTTTGCCATGATACCCGAGAGAGGCGGCCACGTCAGCCAGGGTGGTTTCGGGAAATGGTTTTTTCGGTTTCAGAAGCACTCCGTCGCCTACATCGACCACTTCCAACTCCTGCCCACTTTTCCAATTATGCGCCGCCCTCACCTGCCGAGGGATGATCACCTGCCCTTTGCTTGAAAGTCTGGTCGTAGTTCCCATGCTGCCCTCCTTCGGGGTAAGACGAATGTAAGATAGAGTACGTCACAATGGAGGTTATGTCAATCATTCAGCCCGAAAGCCTCACCGGGTTCGGCGGGCGGAATCGGGATTCTCCGAGCCAACCCGACTCACGCAACGAAGCAACGTAAAGCAAAGGATTCGGATTAAGGGTTTGCGTCGCGTTCGTTGCGGCGTCGCGAGAGAAAGTTGTTTCAGGGCAATTACAGTCGCCACTCCCGTCGGTGCTCTGCGAAGTACTGCCGCGCCGGCCACAGGTCCCAGTCGGAGGGACACCCATTTGGGACAATCATTTTTGGGTGTCCCCGGCTCACATAGAATGGCTATTTTGATGTTGAAAACAGGCCTGCAAGCCTTTCACTTACGGGGATTTTCTTGGATTTCTGCTGAATTACAGTGAGTGGGCTTGGTCCAACCCCGTAGCTACAGATACTCCCTCTCTGTCCAATGTCCAGGGCTGAGCCATTTTACTGCTTCCCGGCAACAGAAAAAGCAGGGAATTATTAACTTATGAACGTTCCCCAGCCTCGAAAGCTCATTTCGTTTCTACAAGAGCTCAGCCTCCCATTTCATTCTTTCTTTAATGGCGCACCGGTGGCGTATTGAATTTTCATGGTTATTCCTTACCTGATTAGCAACCATTCCGCTTGCCATCCAATCGGTCAGAGGACCGCATCCATCGACACAATCCGTACGATATTCACGGTCGGTAAAATCGAATATCATGACTTTCTCCTTAAGCTAGTTTTCATCCGGAAACTGCGGCCGGAAACTAAGCTAATGTTTGACCAGCCTTTCTCGGCCCCGCTGGCGTGTCTTTGGCAACCAGACAGCATCGCAGACACCTCTTATTCTTCTTTCGCACTCTCAAGATCACTGTTCGCTGGCCCGGTAATGACCCGGCCATAGCAGTCGAATCTTGAAGTGTTACACGGCTCAAGTGACTCGACCATCGACTATTCTCTCGCATCTCATGAAAGGGAGGGAAAAGATGCCATCTCGTCATGGTCCAAGGCCTTTTCCGCGCTCTTGAATACCTTGCCTTGCTCTCCTCGTCCTGAATATGGTGAGCAGGTTTCAGCTAACAAGATATGTCGCAACTAGCGTGCCGTCGTAGGCCTGCGGATGCGGGGATGCAAGTTGTTGATTGTATAAGGTAAAGAAAAAAGAGGGCGGGTAGGATGAAGGGGATGCCGTCAGCGGCATCCGTCATATTTTACATAGCTGTCAGATATGACGGAACACCTTCACTTATGCGAAAGAACCATTTAGATTGGTGACACTCAATATTGAGTGTCCCCAACTCATGATTCAATTGGTTGCGCTAGACCAACCCCGGGTTGCCCGGGTTCCTAGCTCAAGTTTGCAACTTTGCAAGCCTGACACCATTTTTTTAGCAAATTACGAGTGAACGACAAACCTTTGTCCGATGCTTTCTGGCCGGGTGTACGGATTTGTTTGCTGGGGCAGGGATGAAAGATTCATGGGCGTGTTTTTGACCATGGAATTGGGCAATAAGGGTAAAAATGGTGTAGTTTTGTGGTCACTTTATAATGATTTTAGTTGGTTGTCTTGGTCCGACACTGCCCCCACTATTTGCAACGCCATCATTTTTAATTTCGGGAAAGATGAAGAGGCACCTCTAGATGCTCGAAATGCCGGTCGAGGGTTAAGACTGAACAACCATGTTGTTTGGCGACAATGGCGATAAGCGCGTCAGTGAGTGGCACAGAGATTCCGCGCTGGCGCAAGTCGCGAAGGAGCTCTCCGGCCTTCTCCCAGTCTTCGCGCTTGACCTCGACGTAGGGGATGATGCTGAACAGTTCTCCGAGGGCTTTGCCTTCCCTCCGGTTTTTCAGTCCCTGTAGAAGTTCGGAGACAACAGGACCGGTAATGACTGCCTGGTCTTGACTAATCAACGAGGAAACGACATCACCAACCACTCCTGACTGGTTGCGAAAGAAATCGATCCAGGCGGAGGTATCGATGATGATCTTATTCATGGTTCAGTTCCTGTAATTCCTGTTGGCGCAGTTCCCTCCAGTTGTCGGTGATGTCAAGCTTTCCGCGCATGGCGAGCAACTGCCTTTTGCGTTGCATATCGATAAATTCGGAAAGTGCCGTTTGGATGGCCTTGGACACCGAAGGCGCAGAGGTGAGTCGCATCAATTCCTTGCATTTTTCGTCGTCAATATTCACAGTTGTTCGCATATTTTCCTTCTCCATTCGGGAGTATTATTTTTTACAAAACAAGCATAGTTCCTAGGCTTATTGATGTCAAGGCCGACGATGCGGGATCAGTTGGCAGAAGTGTCAGTTGTGTCAACCCTGCAATACATTTGACATTGTCAAGAATGTCGGTTTGAAACCGTTTGCTTCTGGGGACGAATTGCCGTCGGAATGGGCGGCCGAATTCAATCAGGATCAGTGGACGAATGGATCGGAACGGGTAGACGATTTGCGTCGTAATCAGCGCGGAATTGGCTCGGAATACGCCGGGGAAATGAATGCGGGGATTGCATACCGTGGGAAGTTTACAACGGCAGACGTCAATCTTGCCATCTTCTAGGCCTGACCCCGCACTCCAATAATTTGGTTTTTGGGGATTTGACCTCTATTGG
>JBPPMD010000123.1:0-2478 GCA_051305875.1 Desulfuromonadales bacterium
GGTATCCAGAATCTTGAGCGAAACCTTTACGGTGTGCAGTTTCATCCCGAAGTCAACCATACGCCGCGAGGCCAGTTGTTGATCGATACTTTTGTGCGCAAGATCTGTGGATGCACCGGCAATTGGACACCCGGGCAGATTGTCGAGGATGCAGTCGCGCGAATCCGTAAACAGGTTGGTGAAGAGGAAGTCATCCTCGGTCTTTCCGGTGGTGTTGATTCTTCAGTTGCTGCAGCACTGATCCATCGTGCTATCGGCGATCAACTGACCTGTGTGTTCGTCGACAATGGCCTGTTGCGCCTTGGTGAAGGCGACCAGGTGATGGCCACTTTTGCTGCAAACCTTGGTGTCAAGGTTATTCGTGTTGATGCAGAGGAGCGTTTTCTCAGCAAGCTGGCAGGGGAAACAGATCCTGAGAAGAAGCGCAAGATTATCGGCAACCTGTTTGTTGATATTTTTGAAGAGGAGTCGAAAAAGCTTGCCAATGCCCAGTGGCTTGCCCAGGGAACCATCTATCCCGATGTCATAGAGTCGGCCGGCGCCAAAACCGGCAAGGCCCAAAACATCAAGAGCCATCACAACGTCGGTGGCTTGCCTGATTACATGACTCTCAAGCTGCTTGAACCGTTGCGTGAGTTGTTCAAGGATGAAGTCCGCGCCATCGGTGAGGAACTCGGCCTGCCCCATCGCATGGTCTGGCGGCATCCTTTTCCGGGGCCAGGTCTCGGTGTGCGCATCCTTGGCGAGATCAAAAAAGAATACTGCGACATTCTGCGTCAGGCCGATGCCATCTATATCGAGGAACTCTATCAGAGCGGACATTACGACAAGATCAGCCAGGCTTTTGCTGTGTTCCTGCCGGTCAAGAGCGTCGGCGTCATGGGCGATGGCCGCACCTACGAGTACGTGATCGCCTTGCGTGCCGTCGAGACCAGGGATTTCATGACCGCCGGCTGGTATCCGATGCCCTATGCTGACCTGGCGCGCATCAGCAACCGTATCATCAACGAAGTGCGTGGCATCAATCGTGTCACGTATGACATTTCGAGCAAACCGCCGGCGACGATTGAGTGGGAATGAATCCCTAGCGCGTGGTGAGTTGCGCTCTGCGGGAAATATCCGAGAAGACAAGCGGCAACAGAAGCTGATTCTGTTACCGCTTTTTTTGTCGCTTGCCTCTTGATTGCTTTCCTCTGGCGAGATGTCTGGCCAGCCTTTACCTGTTCCATGAAACGACACCGGTTCGCTGCCTGTTCAACCTCGAATCCCTTCGTCCTTCCTGAGAGATCCTGTTTGCTTATCGCCGCATCCTGCATGGCAACATCCACGCTGTTTGCCCTCATTTGCCTGGAAAGTCAATCTTACGGTATCCTTATTACCAGTAGACAACCCATTAATGCTGTTCGCAATGGTGAACCGATATTCATCGTGCAAGTCGAGACATGAGGTGAAATGCAGTGAAAACTTTTTGTGCATACAAAAAACTGAACATGTTTTCATTCCTCGGTTTTCTATTGTTTGCTTTGCCATCCTGGGCACAGATCGGCACGGAACAACAGGCGGCATTGCCTGTCATTGTTGCTCCGGTCGTTTTGGAGCCGGATTTTGCTGACCGCGTCGAGGCCTTGGGCACGTTACGCGCGGACGAGTCAGTGATTATTACGGCGGATATCGTTGAAATCGTGGACCAAATCCATTTCAAGGACGGGCAGCAGGTTCAAAAAGGCGATATTCTTGTTACCCTTGTTAAGAGAGAGGAAGAAGCAATATTAAGGTCTGCGCAGGCCTTGCTGGACGAACGCATGGCTTCCTTCCGACGCGCACAAGAGCTGGTGGAAAAACAGGCGCTGTCCACCGCGACGCTGGAGGGACGAGAGGCACTCTTGCGCCAGACCGAGGGCGATGTTGAGGCTATAAAATCCCGTATCGCTGACCGCGTTATCAGGGCGCCATTTGCTGGCGTGCTGGGCTTGCGCGAGATTAGTCCTGGTGCGCTGGTGCGACCCGGTGACCCGATTACCACAATCGACGCTTTACAACTAATGCAGGTCGATTTCGAGGTGCCTTCAGTGTTCTTACAAGGTTTGCATCCCGGCCTGCCGATCGAGGGACGCGTCGAGGCTTTTGCCGGTGATGTTTTTAATGGGGTCGTCAGCATGTTGGGCACGCGGGTTGATCCCGCAACCCGAACCATGACGGTGCGCGCAATGCTGCCCAACCCGGATCTGCGGCTTAAGCCGGGATTGCTGATGAGCATTGAGTTGCTCAAAAACCAGCGCGCTGCGTTGCTGGTGCCCGAGGAGGCAATCCTGCAAAAAGAGAAACAATTCTTTGTTTTTAAAATCAACGAACGCGACGGCAAGTCCGTCGCCGTGCAAACGGAAGTCACTGCCGGCTCACGTGTCCCTGGAAAGATCGAGATCCTGGAGGGACTTGAACGCGGCGACAAAGTCATCGTACATGGCCTGATGCAGGTTC
>JBPPMD010000124.1:0-5902 GCA_051305875.1 Desulfuromonadales bacterium
CAGTCGGGAGAGATCGGCAACCCAGCCCTCACCGATGGTTTCGGTGATCAGCCTGGAGAGTCGCGGGTTGCACAAGGCGAGCCAACGGCGCGGGGTGACACCGTTGGTCTTGTTGTTGAATTTCTCCGGCCAAAGCGCGAAAAAATTGCTGAACAACCCCTCGGTAAGCAACTGAGAATGGAGAGCGGCGACACCGTTGACAGAGAAGCTGCCAACGATTGCCAGATAGGCCATACGCACGTGTGGCACCTCACCCTCTTCAATAATCGACATGCGGCGCTGCTGTGCGGTGTCGCCAGGCCAGCGCTGGGCGACTTCGGCCAGGAATCTGGCGTTGATCTCATAGATGATGTCGAGCAGTCGCGGCAATAGCCGGGCAAAGGTTGTCACCGGCCAGCGTTCAAGTGCCTCGGGAAGCAGGGTGTGGTTGGTATAAGCCATGGTGGTAGAGGTAATCTCCCAGGCTTCGTCCCATCGCATCTCGTGCTCGTCAATAAGCAGGCGCATCAGTTCGGGAACTGCGCAACTCGGATGGGTGTCGTTGAGCTGGAAACGGTTTTTGGCGGCAAACCTGGAAAAATCGTGGCCGTGGGTGTCAACCCAGCGGGCGACTATGTCTTGCAGGCTGGCCGAGGCGAGGAAGTATTGCTGACGCAGGCGCAGCTCCTTGCCATTCTCGCTGTTGTCGTTGGGATAAAGGACCAAAGTGATCTGCTCGGCCGTATTCTTAGCCGCTACAGACTCGGGATAGAGGCCGGCGTTGAACTCGCCGAGATTGAATTCGTCGGTGGCTGAGGCCTGCCAGAGACGCAGAGTGTTGACTGTGCCGTTACGGTAACCCGGCACCGGAACATCGTAGGGAACCGCCAGCACATCCTGGGTTTCAACCCAACGAAGTCGTTGTTTCCCCCGGTCTGCGTGTTGCCATTCAATACGCCCGCCGAAGCGCACCCGTTGAGTATACTCCGGGCGTTCCAGTTCCCATGGATTGCCTTTTCGCAACCAGTGGTCCGGTTCTTCGACCTGCTCGCCGGCGACGATTATCTGGCGGAACATACCGTACTCATAGCGCATGCCGTAGCCGGTAACCGGTAACTGCAGAGTGGCACAGCTGTCGAGGAAACACGCGGCCAGCCGCCCCAGGCCGCCATTGCCAAGCCCGGCATCGTTCTCGGTTTCTGCCAACTCTTCCAGCTCCATCCCCAGACAGCGAACCGCCAGCTCGGTCGCCTCGTCGAGCCCGAGATTGAGGGCGGCATTTCCCAGGGTGCGGCCCATCAAGAACTCCAGAGAAAGATAGTAGGCATGACTTGCGTCAGCTGCATCGTAGGCATAGCTGGTCTTCTGCCAGCGTTCCATCAGCCGGTCACGGACGCTCATCACCAGGGCCTGGTAACCATAATAGGCCGACCTGGAGTTTCGGTCGCGACCCAGAGTATGGGAATAATAGTGACGAAAATCCTCCACCAGGCTGTGTACATCCATGCCGAGGGGGGGCAGATCGGTCAAACTCGCATCGAAGTTTTTTTGTAATATTTTGATGTCCATAAATTCTTCCTGACAGTAAAGGGGATAATTCGGGCCGCAGCACTTCAGACAAATTTACCTCAAAGGGTGTGTCCTGTCTTGTCGAAACTTTCAGCGTGAAAGTTGTTTTTGAAAGTTGTTTTTGTTGACTCGATATTTTGACCTTGCTATATTGCCCGGGATTCGACTGAAACATGTCTCCTTTTAAGCTGATCCAGAGAGGTCGGTAAGGGTGGCCACAATGCCTCACAAACGACTTGAAACGCAATCTGTACCTTTCCGTAATCGGCGGAGAGGTCTTTTTTTTGCCCTGATTTCAACGGGAGGAAGCTAATGGCCAAGGCGCAAACTGCGATTCTGGACAAAGCCGGCATTCAGCGTGCCATCACCAGGATTGCCCACGAAATTCTGGAATACAATAAGGGCTGCGAGAAACTCGTCCTGATCGGTATTCGCACCGGCGGTGATCACCTCGCTCGCCTGCTTCAATCGCGCATCAGCGAGATAGAAGGCGTTGAGGTGCCGCTTGGCTCGGTTGATATCACTATGTATCGCGATGACCTGGCAGCTCGCGGCAATCTGCCGATCGGCAAGACCGACATTCCGTTTCCTCTCGATGACAAGCATGTCGTCCTGGTCGATGATGTCCTGTATACCGGCCGGACGATTCGATCGGCGATGGACGCCCTGATGGATTTCGGCCGACCGAGCACGATCCAGCTTGCCGTGTTGATTGATCGTGGCCACCGTGAACTGCCGATTCGTTCAGATTATGTGGGACGCAACGTGCCGACGGCTCGCGAAGAGGATGTCGCAGTAGTTTTTGATGAAAAAAAGAGCCCTTATGAAGTCCGTCTGATCAAGCCATAGCCGCCAGGGAGGAAAAAATGTCATTCACACACAAACACATTCTTGGCATAGAGCAGTTGGCCAAAGAGGATATACAGCTGATTCTGGACACCGCTGATGCGTTTAAGGAAATCAATTCCAGGGATATCAAAAAAGTACCCACCCTGCGCGGCAAGACCATCATTAATGCATTTTTTGAAGCCAGCACCCGCACCCGGCTTTCATTTGAAATCGCCGGCAAGCGTTTGTCAGCCGATACGGTGAATATCTCAGGTTCGACTTCGTCGGTAGTCAAAGGGGAGACTCTTGAGGATACAGCAAAAAACATCGAAGCCATGGCCCCGGATATCATAGTTATCCGTCATGCACATTCAGGAGCGCCGCACTACCTGGCCGAGCGGGTCGGCTGCTCGGTTGTCAATGCTGGTGATGGTGCCCACGAGCACCCCAGCCAGGCACTGCTTGACCTGCTGACCATGCGCGAGCATAAAGGCGACATAGAAGGTCTCGAAGTAGCGATTGTCGGTGATATCACCCACAGTCGCGTGGCCCGCTCCGATATCTACGCGCTGACGAGGATGGGAGCCAGGGTGCGTGTGTGCGGCCCGGGGACCATGCTGCCCATCGGCATTGAGCGGCTCGGCAATGTCGAAGTCTTTACCGATATGCGCGAGGCCATCAAGGATGCTGATGTGGTTATGATGCTGCGCATCCAGATGGAAAGGCAGAGCAATGTCATGATACCGAGTTTGCGTGAATATGCGCGTTTTTATGGGCTCAACCCGACCAACCTGCAACTTGCCAAGCCGGATGCTATTGTCATGCATCCCGGGCCGATGAATCGTGGCGTGGAAATTTCCTCCGTTGTCGCTGACGGTCCGCAAAATGTTATCCTCGACCAGGTCGAGAATGGCGTCGCTGTTCGCATGGCACTGCTGTATCTCGTCAGTGGTGTCGAATCGATGCAAACCAGATAATTGATTTTGATAAAAGGACAGGTGCAAATATGGCGAAAATTCTCATCAAGGGCGGACGGGTTATCAGCCCGGCACAAAAGCTTGACGATCTCTGTGATGTGCTGATCGAAAAGGGTAAGATTGCCGCTATCGGTAAAGGCTTGTCTGCCAAGGACGCCAAGGTGATCGATGCCACTGGCAACGTTGTGACTCCCGGTCTGGTCGATATCCATGTCCACCTGCGCGATCCCGGCCTTGAGTACAAGGAAGATATCGCTTCAGGAACACTCTCGGCGGTAACCGGCGGTTTTACTTCGGTGGCCTGCATGCCGAACACCAAGCCGGTCAATGACAACCAGACAGTCACCAGTTATATCCTTAAGAAAGCCGCCGACGAGGGCTATTGCCGGGTCTTCCCGATTGCCAGTATTACCAGGGGGCTCGCCGGCGAGGCTTTGACGGAGATGGGTGAGCTGAAAGCTCTCGGTGTCTGTGCTGTCTCTGATGACGGCAAACCGGTCAGCAACCCGCAGCTGATGCGCCGGGCAATGGAGTACGCCAGGCCGTTCGGTTTGACGATCATCTCCCACGCAGAGGATCTTGATCTGGTCGCTTCGGGAGTCATGAATGAAGGCCCGGTTTCCACGGAACTTGGTCTCAAGGGGATTCCCTGGGTTGCCGAAGATGCTGCCACGGCCAGAGAGGTGATGCTTGCAGAATTCACCGGCGCTCACCTGCATGTGGCGCATGTCTCCACCAGCGGCTCGATCGATATTGTTCGCCAGGCTAAAAAACGTGGCGTGAACGTGACCTGCGAGGCGGCTCCCCATCACTTCAGCTTGACCGATGAAGCCGTCCGCGGCTACAACACCAATGCCAAGATGAACCCACCATTGCGCAGCGCGAAAGATATGGCTGCGGTTCGCCAGGGGATTGCCGACGGTACCGTGGATGCCATCGCCACAGACCATGCACCCCATCATATTGATGAGAAGAACGTTGAATTCAATATTGCCATGAACGGCATTGTGGGCCTGGAAACGGCCTTGCCGTTGACTCTCAAGCTGGTGGAAGAGGGTGTGATCGACCTGCCGAAGGCGATCGCTCTATTGAGTAGCGGTCCTGCCGGGGTTCTGAATCTGCCGGTGGGGCAACTGGTTGCCGGCGGCGTTGCTGACGTCACAATCATCGACCCGAATCTCGCATGGACTGTTGACGCACAGAAGCTTGTGAGCAAAAGTAAAAACACCCCGTTCGACGGCTGGCAGATGAAGGGTGCGGCAGTCTGTACCATCGTCGCCGGAAAAATCGTATACCAGAGAGGTTGAGAATATGAAAGCAGCATTGGCCCTTGCCGATGGCAGGGTCTTTTACGGTCAGGCCTTCGGAGCTTCCGGAGAGATCTCCGGTGAGGTCGTTTTTAATACCAGTATGTCCGGCTACCAGGAAATCCTCACCGATCCTTCCTATCGTGGCGAGATTGTGACAATGACCTATCCGTTGATCGGCAACTGCGGCATGAATCGCGAGGACGTGGAATCTTCCCGACCGCACCTGGCCGGGTTTATCGTCAAGGAAGCCTGCGACATTCCCAGCAACTGGCGCTCGGAAATGTCGCTCCATGACTATTTAAAAGAAAACAACATCATCGGCCTTGCCGGGATCGATACCCGTGCCCTGGTACGGCATATTCGCGACAAAGGTGCGCAAACCGGCATACTGTCTACGCTCGATACGGATGCCGACAGCCTGGTGGCGAAAGCCAAAGCAGCTCCGTCTATCGTCGGCCAGGATCTGGTTCGGGAAGTAACCTGCAAGGAACGTTACGACTGGAATGAAGGAACCTGGGATCTGGAAAACGGCTACGAGCAGGCTCAGGTTCCGGCCCGGTTCAAGGTGGTCGCTTTTGATTTCGGACTCAAGCGCAACATCTTGCGCAACCTGGTCAGCAAAGGCTGCGCTGTCACTGTGGTACCGGCAACCACTCCGGCAGAAGAAGTTCTGGCCATGCTGCCGGACGGGGTTTTCCTCAGTAACGGCCCGGGCGACCCTGAGCCGATCACCTACGCCCAGGAATGTATCCGCAAGCTGCTCGGCAAGGTACCTGTTTTCGGCATCTGCCTTGGCCACCAGCTGCTGGCAATTGCTTTGGGCGGCAAAACCTATAAATTGAAATTCGGCCATCGCGGCGGCAATCAGCCTGTGAGACGCGGAGAAGGGCATAATGTCGAGATCACCTCGCAAAACCATGGATTTGCCGTGGATGCCAGCTCACTGCAGGACAGTGCCGTCGTCACCCATATCAACCTCAACGACAATACGGTGGAAGGTCTTCATCACACGACCTTGCCGGCCTTTTCTGTGCAGTATCACCCGGAAGCTTCACCGGGGCCCCACGATGCCAACTATCTGTTTGGCGAATTCATCAGGATGATGGACGATTGGAAATCGAAAGATTAGCAACCAAGGCATAAAAGTTAATAAAAGTTATAAAGTAATAATAAGCAAGCACCTGTAAAACAATCACTTGTCACAGATACCTTTGGACCAAAATTCTCTGCATGCCTTTG
>JBPPMD010000176.1:0-17583 GCA_051305875.1 Desulfuromonadales bacterium
CCGTCCTCATCCCAACCGTGCTCATCGTCGCCAATCAGTTTACGTTCCGGGTCCGTGGAAAGAGTGGTTTTACCGGTGCCGGACAGGCCGAAGAAAAGTGCGACGTCACCTTTGCTGCCCACATTGGCCGAACAGTGCATGGAAAGAATCCCCTGTAGCGGCAGCCAGTAGTTCATCATGGTGAAGATGCCCTTTTTCATCTCGCCGCCGTACCAGGTGCCGCCGATGATGGCCACGTTCTTCTCGATGTTGAAAACGATGAAGACTTCGGAGTTGAGGCCATGCTGCTTCCACTTCTCGTTGGTCAGGCTGCAGGCGTTGTAGACGGTAAACTGGGGAGTGAAGCTCTCGAGATCACTGTCTGTCGGCCGGATGAACATGTTCTTGACAAAATGCGACTGCCAGGCGAATTCAGTGACGAAGCGGACTGAAGCGCTAGTTTTTTCATTTGCGCCGCAAAAGCCATCAGTGACATAGAGGTCTTTGCCGTCAAGGTGATCTATGACTTTCCTGTAGAGTTCGTCGAAGACCTCTGGCTCCATGGCCTGATTGATCTTCCCCCAGGCGATGTTCTCGAAAGACGGCTTCTGACGAACAAAGTACTTGTCTTTTGGTGAGCGGCCGGTAAATTTACCGGTGTCCACCATCAGGGTACCATTTTCCGAAACGGTGCATTCGGCATTGCTGGTTTCCAGTGCAAACAACTCGTCATAACTGAGATTGTGCCGGACTGTGCCAATGCTTTTCAGTCCGAGTTCCTGGGCGCTAAGGTTTTGCATGGTGAGACTCCCCTGGGTTCGCAGAAGATCAGCTCTTCCACCGGTGTTGACCTGACTCGTGTTATGTAAAAAGAAGAGGCTTGTCACTGGATTCTTCAGTAACAAGCCAGACACTAATGACCCTTTTGAGACTCCGCATTATACCCAAAACACATAACTAAAAGCGGTCTATTCCTGAGAATCAACGGGTTCATCGACATACTACCGGTAACAGAGACAGCGTTTTAGATTCAGTCAAGACATGGCGAGTTCGGCACTTTACCAAATTCAGCCAGATTAAAAAAGAAAAAATTTAACTAAAAATCATGAATACCGCTACGCCTTCGTTTTCTTCAGGTTGCTTGTGCCGGTCAGTGTGCTCTGTGCTGCAGGTAGGCCACGGTTTGCCAGATCTGCTTCTCGCTGAAATGCATGCCCCAGACCGGCATGACAGAACCTTGCGAGCGGTAGGGCTCGACGGTTTTACCTGTCTCGATTCGCCAGTAAAGATAAGCCGGGTCGGCCATTCGATAGCGTGCATCGGTGAAATCCGGCGCCGGCGGATTAAAGAAAGCCGACCGCTCAGATCGCCCTTCGCCCGGTTTGCCATGGCAGGACGCGCATTTATCGCGGAACAGATCACGCCCGGCACTCACTGCTCCAGGATTATTTTTAAATGCTTCCGGCATCTGGCGTTGAGGATAATCCGTCTGCTTATCTCTGCAGCCGTAAATCAGCAGAGTCACCATAATGGTCAGTCGCAACAAGATTCTGAGGAAGTCCTTCGCGCCTCTCACTTTCCGCCGGCCTTCTCGTCTAGGACTCCCCATCCTTGCAACTCCTTGAGCACGCTGATTACCATCGGTTCGACGGCTGCAGCCAGCGTTGCCGTCAGTTCTGTACCCATCTCGATGCATTCCGGCTGGACACCCCAGACGACCAGTATGCGAGGAGCGTGACCTTGCATCTCTGCGACAGTAAGTAAATCCTGCAGGCCCATCTGGTGGACCGAGAGCTTGCTGGCAAATGCCCGCGGCACCTCGTCACCTTCCAGGCGGAAGATCTTGCCTGGCTCGTCCCGCATGTCGAGGGCGTCAATGATTAACAGGGAGTCCACATCTTCAAGGTAGGGCAGCAGATCAAGACCTAAAGTACCACCATCAAGCAGCTGCACCGACTCCGGAAAATGGTAACCGGATGCAAGTGTTGTGACCACTTTCACCCCGAAGCCATCGTCAGTCATGATCGTATTCCCCAGTCCAAGGACCAGGATTGACATCAAAGATCCTCCGGTTCGATGTAGCGGTAACCGCTGAAGATGCCGCTCATGGTGCCGTTGCGCATCTTCACATCCATCAGCCAGCCGCTGTAGATGTGGTTTATGATAAAGCCGATCAGCAGCCACATGACGCCATGGTGAAGC
This sequence comes from Desulfuromonadales bacterium, assembly GCA_051305875.1. Classification (GTDB taxonomy): domain Bacteria; phylum Desulfobacterota; class Desulfuromonadia; order Desulfuromonadales; family BM103; genus M0040. The sequence goes on from JBPPMD010000176.1 coordinate 2,182, forward strand.
AGGCGCAGCCACTGGTTGCCGACCAAAACATTGAGCCCGCCGAGGATGCTGTTCCAGAAACCGCCCGGAGCATACTGTCCATACATGGCGAAGCCGGAGACAATCTGGAAGATAAAGAGGGCAAAGATGCCGAGATAGGCGGTTGCCGCGACCGGGTTATGGCCGACCTCGTAAGAGATCCGCTTGCCGGTGAACGTGTAGTAGCGGAACATCTTGATGAAGTTCTTGCGCCCTGCAGCGGTCAGCCAGGGGAAGAACGCTCGCCATGAAGCGTGATGGTTGCCGATAAACATCCAGAGAATGCGTGCTGCCACCGACACCGTGAAGAGGTAGGCGAAGGAGAAGTGCAGCATGCGCATCCAGCCCATGACATACATTGAGCTGTCATGTGCCGTCATGAACGGGCTGCCGATATAAAAACCGGTGATCGACAGCATGACCATGGAGAAGACGTTGATCCAGTGGGTGATGCGAACCGGCCATTCCCATACGTAATAAATGCGTAGCATGATAACCTCCGTGAAACGTGAAAAGTGAAACGTAAAAAGTTGAAACACTATGCGCTTGTCACTTTTTACTTTTCACGTTTTACTTTTTACCATTCTCTAGAGCGCCCGAACCTTGACGATTTCAGTGCCTTTGCCGTCAAGGACGTGCACGGCGCAGGCCAGGCAGGGATCGAAGGAGTGGATGGTCCGCAGAATTTCCAGCGGTTTCTCCGCATCAGCAATCGGGGTGCCAATGAGCGCAGATTCGTAGGGGCCCATCTGTCCGGCAGCATCACGGGGACCGGCGTTCCAGGTCGAGGGTACAACGGCCTGGAAGTTGGCGATCTTCTGGTTCTCGATGCGGATAAAGTGACCGAGGGCACCACGCGGCGCCTCATGATAGCCGAAGCCCTGCGCTTCTTTTGGCCAGGTTGCCGGCTCCCACTTCTCCCTGTTGAAGACTTCAAGGATGCCGCGTCCCATGTTGTCGGCCAGCTGATCGAGCCAGAGTTCGTTCTTCTGGGCGAGCAGCAGGGCATCGACGCCGCGGGCGGCAGTGCGTCCGAGCGTCGAGAAGAGAGCCGCGGGCGGGGCGCCGAGTGTCTTCAGAACGAAATCAACGGTGTCCTTGACTTCCGGAACACCCGAGGCATAAGCGACCAGAATGCGCGCCAGCGGGCCGACTTCCATCGGCTGGTCCATGTAGCGCGGTGACTTGACCCAGGAGTATTTGCCGTCGGTGTCGAGGAGTTCGTAGGGCGGCTTCGGTCCGGTGTAGTTTTGGCTGGTCTCACCCTTGTAAGGGTGAAGACCCTGATCGTCGCCCGAAGAGTAGGTGTACCAGGAGTGGGTGACGTATTCGGTGATCTTCTTTTCATCCATCTCCATGACATTGGCCAGGTCTTTGCCCATGATGACGCCACGCGGCATGAACAGGCTGCCGGTGCCGGGGCTGCTGTCCATCGGGAAATCGCCATAGGAGAGGTAGTTGCCGATGCCGCCGCCGATGCCGGCCCAATCGAGATAGGCCGGGGCCACTGCCAGCAGGTCAGGAATGTAGACCTGCTCGACAAAAGCGCGCGATTTGCGCAGCAGCTTGCGGATGTAGGCAATCTTGTCGGCGTTGATGGCGTTCTGGCTGTCGGGATCGACCGGGATAGACATGCCGCCGACCAGGAAGGTCTGCGGATGCGGGTTCTTGGAACCCAAAATGGCGTGGATTTTGATAATATCCTTCTGCCATTCGAGGGCTTCCAGGTAGTGGGCGACAGCCATCAGGTTGGCTTCCGGCGGCAGCTTGTAGGCGCTGTGTCCCCAGTAGGCGTTCTGGAAGGGGCCGAGACGGCCGGTGCCGGCAAAAGCGGCGAGCTTGTCCTTGACACCCTTGAAGTAGGTGACACTCGAGTTCGGCCAATTGGAGATCGATTGGGAAAATTTGGCTGTCGCTGCAGGATCGGCCTGCAGGGCGCTGGTGATATCGACCCAGTCGAGTGCATGCAGGTGATAGAAGTGAATCACATGATCCTGCACGTTCTGGATGCCCATGATCAGGTTGCGGATCAGGCGGGCATTGTCAGGAATCTGGATATTCAGGGCATCTTCAACGGCGCGGATACTGGCCATGGAATGCACTGTGGTACAGACACCGCAGAAGCGCTGGGTAAAATGATGCGCATCGCGGGGGTCGCGCCCCTTGAGAATCGTCTCGATTCCACGGAAGGCTGTAGATGAACTCCAGGCATCAACAATCTTGCCACCATCGATCTGTGCTTCGATGCGCAGGTGGCCTTCAATACGGGTTATTGGATCAACGACAATTCTTTGCGCCATCGATTAGTCCTCCCTTACGACCTTGTCTTCTTCCATGGCATCATCCTTGCGGAAGCAGCTTGCAACCCCATGGATGCCGAAGGCCAATGCGGTGGCCGCCGCCAGACCGATACCAATCTTGTCGGCCGTATCCTCGATTCCAAAACCGGGCACCTTGGGAAGGCGCCGGTAGAAAGGACTCATGGTGTCCCAGAATCCCGGCTCCGAACAGCCGATGCAGCCGTGACCGGCCATGACCGGCCAGGAGACTCCTTCGTTGTAGCGGACAGTGGGACAATTATGGAAGGTCTCCGGGCCCTTGCAACCGAGCTTGTAAAGGCAGTGGCCCTGACGATGTCCGGGGTCGCCGAAGGACTCGGCATATTGGCCGGCATCGAAATGGCCGCGTCGCTCGCAATTGTCATGAATGCGCTTGCCATATGCGAACTTCGGCCGGCCCAGGCGATCGACCGCCGGCAGCTTGCCGAACGTCAGGAAATGCACGATGGTGGCCGTCAGGTTTTCGGCGTTGACCGGGCAGCCTGGCAGATTGACGATCGTCGCACCCGGCACCAGGCTGCTCACTGAAACCGCATTGGTCGGGTTCGGTGCGGCAGCCGGAATACCGCCAAAGGTGGCGCAGGTGCCGACGCAGATGGTGGCGGCGGCATTTTGCACCAGTTTCCTGCAATCTTCCATGGCGCTATGTCCGCCGATCGTGCAGTAAGCACCGTCGGCCCCGGTGGGAATCGAGCCTTCGACGATCAGGATGTACTGCCCCTTGTATTTCTCCATGGCCTGCAGCTTGTTTGCTTCTGCCTGGTGACCGGCGGCGGCCATAATCACATCTGCATACTCGAGGGAGATCAGGTCAAGGATGATTTCGCCGGCAGTCGGTTGGTTGCCGCGCAGGAAAGCCTCCGAATCACCGGAGCAGCTCTGATATTCCACCCAGATCACCGGTGGACGATTGTCCTCGACTGCCTGAGCGACCTTGGGCAGCATCGAGATCGGCAATGCCAGAGCCGCAGTCGTCGCAGTACAGAACTTGATAAAGTCGCGGCGGCTGATCCCTCTGGCCTCCATGCGCAGGAGAATCTCTTCGGGAATCGAAGGGGTAACGATATCCAGGTCTGTTTTCATTGAGCGACCTCCTTTCGTTGCAAATCAATCAAACGAGCAAACGTTGAAATTTCAATACATTGTCATATTTAACTCAGGTTTTTAGGGAGGAAAGGATTCCTTTCTTGATAATCTTTAAAACATTGTTTTGTCAAGAAAAAACAAAAAGAATTTCTAATCAACCTGTTGAGACCTCCGGGGCGAATGATCACTGCATTCCTGAGTTTTCGAATGGATACTAATTAGAGTTGTGTAGTTAAGCTTAACTTACATTTTTTAAAACGCCAGATTGCTCAATTAATTCTTTCCTGCTCTTGTTATTGTTTCTTGCTGGTATAAATTTAAAGACGGAACGTTGAAGGAGGTGCAGTCATGCAACATAACGTGGCGATAATTGGCATCAGCCGGAAATGCTGGCTGTGACCATTGGCAACGGCTTTCTGCTGCTCGAACACACGGCGGATATGGGCATTGAGGCTCGGGCCGATTCCTGCAAAGAGCTCCTGGAGGCAATGGCACAGGGGCTGACATCAATGATTTATGGTGACAGCCCTGCCGCAGCTATGGTTGCAGCAAAAATTTTAGTGCGCGCCGAAGACCCGGTGGAATTACTGGTGAGCTGGCTGAACGAAGTCGTCTACTGGTGTGAGAAGGACAACCTGGTGCCGGCAGCATTCCAGGTCGAAACAATCAGCGACGTTGAGCTAAGGGCTGTTGTCTCCGGGGAGGCTTTTGACATGGAGCGTCATGTTGTTGAACGCCAGGTCAAGTCGGTCACTTATCATCAGGCTTGCCTGGAAAAAACGCCCGATGGGTGGTATGCGCGTGTTTACGTCGATCTATAGGCAGGAATAATGACCGTCAAAGTCCAACAGATCGATCAGTGCCGTTGGCGCATCCCGCGTGAAGGTGCCATGCGCACCGATGGCCTGGTTTTCGCTTCGCCGAAGATGATGCAGGATCTGCGCCACGAACAGGCGCTTGAGCAGGTCTGCAACGTGGCGACGCTACCCGGCATTGTCGGGCCTTCCATGGCCATGCCGGATATTCACTGGGGCTATGGCTTCCCCATCGGCGGGGTGGCGGCGTTCGATGCCGATGAAGGCGTGGTCTCCCCGGGCGGAGTCGGCTACGATATCAACTGCGGTGTCCGCCTGCTGCGCAGCAATCTGACCGCTGAAGAGATTCGCCCCAACCTCGGCCGACTGGCCGACGCGCTGTTCCTCAATATCCCTTCCGGGGTCGGCTCACATCGCAGCGATTTCAAACTTTCCATCAATGAGGAGAAGCGCGTTCTGCTCAAAGGCGCAGCCTGGGCAGTCCAGCAAGGCTTCGGTGATGCAGCCGATCTCGAATGCATCGAAGAACAGGGTGTAATCGCTGGAGCTGATCCGGAGATGGTCTCTGAACGGGCTCTCGAGCGAGGTCGCGCGCAACTTGGCACGCTAGGTTCCGGCAATCACTTTCTGGAAATCCAGCAGGTCGAGGCGATTTATGATGAAGAGGCGGCCGAGGTGCTCGGCCTGAATCCCGGCCAGATCACCGTCAGTATCCACACCGGCAGCCGGGGTTTTGGTTACCAGGTTTGCGACGATTATCTCAAGGTCATGCTCAAGGCTGCGCGCAAATACGGCATCACCCTGCCAGATCGCCAACTCTGCTGTGCCCCGCTGCAGAGCGACGAAGCTCGCGATTATTTGTCTGCCATGGCCTGCGCAGCCAACTTCGCCTTCGCCAATCGCCAGATGATCACAGCCTGGGTGCGCGAAACTTTTGAGCGGGTGCTCGGCAAGGGGCAAGCCGCCCTCCGCCTGGGCGTCATCTACGACGTTTGCCACAATATAGCCAAGCGGGAAGATCACATAATCAACGGCAAACGGCGCCGCCTGTGCGTACATCGCAAGGGCGCGACCCGCGCCTTCCCGCCGGGGCATGCGGAGATTCCTGCGATCTATCGCAATATCGGCCAGCCGGTGCTGATCCCTGGTGATATGGGCCGTTACTCCTATGTTCTGACCGGCACCGCTGGAGCCTACGAGGAAACCTTCGGCTCCACCTGTCACGGCGCCGGCCGGGTAATGTCGCGGCATGCTGCGAAAAAGGCAGCCCGCGGCCAGGATATTATAGGCGACCTGGCTGCACGCGGTATACTGGTGCGGGCCGCCGGTCGTGCTACAGTGGTTGAGGAGATGCCTGCGGCCTATAAAGATGTCGCCGATGTCGTCGATGTGGTACAGCAGGCGGGGATCGGCCATATGGTGGCACGATTGAAACCGATGGCGGTCATCAAGGGATAGATATCCGAGATGCGAGGTATGAACAATCAAAAGCAAAGGCTTAAAGCGATGAAGGTTTTTCTGACCGGTGGAACGGGCTTTGTCGGTAGCGAGGTGTTGCGGCAGCTGGTGACGGCCGGGCATGTCGTGCGGGCCCTGGTGCGCAAGGGTTCTGAGGATAAACTCGCGGTTCTGGAGAATGTCGAGGTTTACCCGGGGGATGTCACCGACGCCGCCAGTCTTGTCGATGCCCTGACTGGATGTGATGCAGTGATCCACCTGGTTGGTATCATCCGAGAGTTTCCCAACCGCGATGTCACCTTCAAGAGAATGCACATCGAGGGTACCGAGAATATGCTGAAAGCGGCTGCAGCACAGGGGGTGCAACGCTATTTGCACATGAGCTCCAACGGGGTGCGTGAGGGCGGCAGCACTGCTTATCACCGCACCAAGTGGCAGAGCGAAAAACTGGTACGCGACAGCAACCTGGATTGGACGATCTTTCGTCCGTCGCTGATCTTTGGTCCGGGCAGCGAATTCGTCGATATCCTCGTTACCCTGATCCGCAAGTTACCGGTCGTGCCGGTGATTGGTGACGGCAAATACCGTATGCAGCCGGTGGCTGTGGACCAGGTTGCGGCCAGCTTCGTCAAAGCCCTTGGGCTGAGCGAAACCATCGGTAAGACCTATCATCTTGCTGGCGGTGCCAGCTACAGTTACGATGAAATCCTTGATCTGACCGCCCGGGCTCTGGGTAAGGAGAAAGCCTGCAAAATTCATCAACCGCTCATTTTGATCAAGCCGATGGTCAAGATGATGCAGGGCTTTGATCAGTTCCCGATCACCGAGGATCAGCTGAAGATGCTGGTCGAGGGGAACGTTTGTGATCCGGGAGAGTGGGCGAAGACGTTTAACCTGAAGCCGATCAGTTATGCCGAAGGGGTTGGTGCTTGCCTGCAGAATAAATCCTGACATGCTCCGCAATCAGGGAGAGAGAAAACGGTTTTCTAAGCTGTTCAAGCATCTACAACAATCCTTAGCCCGAGAGCAATCATCACCATGCCGGTGATACCATCGAAAATTTGACCAACCCCCGGTCGCTGCAGCCAGTCTGTAAACTGTTTGACCATCAGGGCCAGCAAACATTGCCAGATCATGGCGATGATGAAGTGCAATCCGGCAAGAAATAATGACTGCAGGAGCGCAGAGTCATCCGGATTGATAAAGGTTAAAAGTGTTAGAGATCTTCATCTTCGGGCACAGAGGAGCTGAAGCTGTACGATTCGACCACGTTCTGATCATCGAAGCGGATCACCAGGTCGCGGGTGATCTTCATGCTGTATTCACCATAAGTCCAGGTGCGTTTGCCGTTCTCAAGTCCGGTCCGCCAGGGCTCGCCAAACATCTGCCTGATCTCTGCACGGGTGGTTTTGTCGATTTCGATCTGACGGACCTGCTTCACAGGGAAGGAACGTCCCATCGAAGGCATGCAACTTATGACCGGCAGGCTCAGAACGACAAACAGTATCAAGATTGTCAGCGGGCGAAGGATGCGCATGATTGATCTCCTAAATTCAAGGGAATACACAGGTTATTACCACCATTTCCAGAGAGCCAGGACCAGAACAATCAGAAAGACGTTGATCAGATTCATGTAGGCCATGAAGAAAAACACTTTCTTATGATCGAAGCCGGTGGAACGCCTGGCTTTGGCAACGAGAGTGCCGACAACCGGCATATCGAGGACCTTGCTTTCGTCATGTGGCGCCTGGGCTAAAATACTGGTCAGGTCCACCCCGGCTTTGTGCCGGGTCATATGCGCGCCGTTTTTCCAGAGCCTGCTGTTGGTGACATCGTAAATTTTGCCCTGGTAGGCGAAATACGCCTGACGGCCCTCACTGCCGTCAAAGAAGCTTAACTCATCTTCTGACATCTCACCAGCCGTCGGCGTCGGCAAAGCCCTTTTCTTCTTCAGCCTCGGGCCGATAAAGGAAACCACGAAGAACGCCGAGCTGGCCATAACCATAAAGAGACTGATCTTTATAAAGAGCAGCAGGCCAAAGCAGGTGGTAAAGAAAAACTCTAGCGAGGGAACCCGGTAAAGTGTCAGGATGATGCCGGTGATCGCCATGATCACAATCGATATCAGCCCCAGCCTGACCTCGCCACGGGGTAACCCTTGCGACGCGTAGGCCGGCTTGAGGATCAGGTGAACGTAGAGAATGGTACCGAACCAGAAAAAGCCGGTGAAAATGTGAATGAAGCCTACGATAAGCTTGAAGACGCGTGTCGGCGATCCGGCCGATTTTGACTGAGACCGAGTGTCATGCGTAACGGGCGCTTCCTGCAGTGAGAGGAGATATCCCTCACCAACAGTGGTCAGCTCACCGCCGCCGGCGGGGTCAAGATGACAGTGCTGGCATGGCTTGTTGGTCTTCTCGGCAAATTCTTCCGTGGCGAGAGTATGCAGCGGCATGAAAAGCAGCAACAGAAGCGTGATAAACAGGGAGATGCTGGTTTTCATGGGCCCTCTTCCAGAATGACTGGATTCATATAGAATTAAAGACGGTCGATACGTGCGGTCAACACGGCTAAGATATAATACGAAGCGCCAGGTAAGGCACGATGAAAAAGGTAAAGATGCAGATCTTGTAAAAAACCATCCCGGCGTAGTGGATGGTGTTGAAATTTTCGATCGGGATTTTGTAGAACTTGCTGTGCACCTTGTAGACCCAGTCATGAGCAAGAACAATAAAAAGAAACCACCAGAGCAGAATACCCATATTCAATACCGCGCTCCATGCCAGTACACCTCTAAGCAGCTCTACAGTCATGTTTGACTCCTCAGCCATGATCCCGTTGATCTTTCGGTTTACTGACGCCGTTTCCGGACGAAAACTAACTCGGTTTCGTAGCACTATAAACTGCAATTGTCCCATAAATGGTGTTGAAGGATTGCCGTTGCGACACATCGACAAATCCATTTTGTTCAAACAAAGTGATCAGCTTGCCCTGTACATTGGCCTGCGTGTTTTTGAAACCGTCGAGTAGCTGCACAGTCAGAAACAGTCCGCGCATGCAGATATTGGCGGCTCGGCCCCAGTCAGCAAGGTGCAGCTCAGCGCCTGGCTTGAGAATCCGGAAAACTTCCTGGGTGGTTCGAACCTTGTCCTGCCACGCAAGATGATGAAAGAACATGCTTGAAAGCACCCGGTCAAACTGTGCTGCGGGATAGGGCAGGTGACAGGATAGAGCTTGAGCAAATGTCACCGAGACCTTGGCTTTATGTGCTTTGCGGGTGGCAATGGATATAATTCCCGGATCAGCATCAAGCCCAGTCACCCTGGCGCGCGGCTGGCTCTGTTTGATCCAGATGGCCAAGGTGCCTGTCCCGGAGGCCAGATCAAGCACTTGCTGATCTGGCTCAAGTTGTGCCTGCCAGATAAGTGCCTGCTTTACTGTGCGCTCACGACCGGTGGTACGGACTATGGCGTCGTAACAGGGAGTCAGACCGTGAAACCTTAGGGCCGGAACGTATTTGGATTCAGTGGGTTCCTGCATGACCGGGATATCCTTACCGTCTTGGCCTTCTCCGTGTTCTTGGTTGCTTTGGCTGCTACCCGGATACGACAGTCAACCTTCAGGAAGTTTAGCTTCTTTTCGTCCGGAGTTTCCGGATAAAACACTCGCTTGTGCCCATCCGGAAATTTCTGATGGTACAAAAGCAGTAGTCAGAGCAGACTCACTAAATGGTCGTGTTCGCCGGGTTTGATCTTAAAGTTCCTGGGGTATTTTTTAAGTAATTCTGCGAAAGTTTTACACTCGTAATTCGATTCATCAAAGGTCGGATCGAGTCGTTTCACTATCGGTCTGATGGAGGCCTTGACAACCCACTCATCACCGGTTTTCTTGGTAATTTGCTTAATCGCCTTTGACAGGAGTTCAACCGGATCTTTGATCTGTATGGTATCCGATTCATCCTCTTCTACCTGTTCATCTGCCTGGCTGTCGCCGACGAACGTTTCGTAATATCTAAAGTCAGAACAACTGTTGGCCCAATGCTGATTGGTTGACGACTTACAGCCTATGCCAATCAAATCTTTCCCTGCGGCTTTTATTTTTTGTGCCAGAGGAATAAAGTCACTATCACCACCAATGACAATAATCGCGGAGATATGCGGGAACCTCAATACATCTTCTATGACATCAAGCGACAACTTGATGTCTGCCCCGTTTTTTGCAGATGCCCCCGGTGGGAATATCTGAATTAATTCGACGGCGCATTTAAGTAGGGGATGACGATATTGTGCAAACCATTGCCAATTGCAATAGGCCTTATTGATCGCCACGTTGCCGTATGTTGTCGCAAAATCATAGAGCGCCTGCACATCGAGCAGCGGTTCTTGATGTTTACTTCGATTCTGAGTCCGCCCATAAGCACCACTGCCATTGGCAGAGTCGTACAAACTGGCGTGAATATTTTCAAAGTCCCAATAGACCGCAACACTTTCTTTTCCCATGCTTTTTTCCTGTCTCATATGGAAGGATGACGATACATGACTGTGTGCAACCACACGAAATTATAGCAGGAGTGTTCTCCATCCGCACAATTAATTGGTTTTAGGATTGGGAACACCCTCGCGGGACACTTACGGGGGACACTCTTGTGGAAGTGTCCCGAGATCAAGAACTGGATAGGGAATATCAGTGGTACATACGGTATATACCCCGATTTATGGGATCGGCCTGATAAAAAGCGTCTGCATCCCGGCGCCCATACTGCCCTGCTGATCAAACAGCGTGGTTTGGGTCTGACCGATGCCGTTGTCGTGAATAATCATGCGTGTTGACATCCCCAGCCACTCGCCTACCGGGTGCCGAAAGAGATTCACCGTCATATCCACCGGAACAAACGACCACTTTGCCGGGTCGAGTTCGGCACTGATGCCGTTGGCGGAATCGACGGCAGAGAAGAGCAGATCAAGCTCGTCGTCGGGTTCGCCTGCGATCAAATCGATTCTTTTGCGGAACCAGGCGGTCGCCGGGCCCTTTTCGTGACAGGCCCCTTCGGTAAAGTGCCAGTAGAGTGCCTGGCCATATTTGAAATCGTACGGACTCTCAAAAGAAAGTGGCACGCCAACAGCGGCTGGCGGCAGCGCCGGCAGAGCAAAGGGATAGGTCACCACCTCCCCGGCCGTGATGCCCTCTTCCGGCAGCAGGTTCCAGGCATTCGCGATCAGGACCAGCTTGTCGCCACAATAGTAAGACCCGCGCAGCAACTCGATCTGTTTGCCGGGGCGGACTCTTTCAACTTTGATCCGGCACGGTGCCATCGAAATCGGCCCGAGTATTTCAACGGTGACCCTGGAGAGCAGCAGAGCACGATTGGCAGAATGGCGGCGCATGACATGGACCAGCAAAGCGCAAGGCGGGCTGCCATGCTGCAGCTCCGCAGACCACGGCCCGGCGGTCGCTTCGGTCGGCTGGTAGTGATCATCACCAAGTGGAGTATAAAAAGCCGCGGGGAAATCTGTCGTCATTTCAGCAACGCTCCTGGTTAGTCTGGTCCGGCCCCATTGTCCTCGTGTCCCCGGATACCGGGGGCCTATTACAGCAGAAAGTCATGCAAGTTGGTTTTCCCATAGCTGACGTTTGGATTGGAATCTTTGATCTGCCTGGCAACTATCGCCATGAGCATTTTCACTCCCGGGGTTTTTGCAGGATCCGTGAGGGGCAACAGCCTGACCGTGAGACTCTCTTTTTTCTGCGACAGCTCGACGAAAAAGCTTTGATTGGTGTTGTTTTCAACGGCCAAAGATTCCACGAGCGCCTTGTTTTGGCCTGAATTTATGTATGTGTCCGTCACCTTGAGAATGCCACCGTCGATTTTCGTTGTAAACGGAAGAATGCTATCCAATGCTTTTCTTACTGAATTGATATTTTCCAAAACAACATGGGGCATCTTGTTCCTCCACTCTCTGTTATAGGATTTAGGATTGGTATTTAGGGACACGCAATATTGAGTGCCCCCAACTCGAGGTTTGCGTACCGTGGGAAGTTTACCACTGCAGACGCCAATCTTGCCATCTTCTGGACCCCGTACCCCAACACAGTTCAATTTTTGCCAGTGCAACCCTTTCTTCCGGACCTTTCTTTGATAAAATCTAAACTGTAAAGAGCACAAAATTCAAGGTAACTGTTCAGCGCTGGTGGAGAAGGGTCTCGCGAACACCGCTCCAAGGGCCGCATCAACCCATCCCTGGGGATTGACTGGCGCCATCCGGGCGCCAGACACTCTTTCCGCGGGTGTCCTGAGACCCTTTGCTGAATTAGGTACCATTCAGGAAACCAAATCAGGAGAGTGTCGGACTATTCATGGAGCAGCGGCATTACAAATCAACCCAGATCGCCAACATTGCTTCCCCGGCGCTGGGCTTCATTCTGAGCATTCCCGGACTAATCGCCTTGCTCCTGCATGCGCACAACGATGGGAATGGCGTGCATCTCCTGACCTTTATCATCTATGGAATGAGCCTGGTCATCTCCTACGCAGTGTTTACGCTGTATCATATTTTTAAATTCCATGCGCGCCTTGGAAGGCTTTTCAAAATCCTCGATCACGCGACAATTTATCTCCTTATCGCCGGAACCTACACACCCTTTGCGCTGGTTTTCCTGCGCGGCAACTGGGGATGGACCTTGTTTGTTACGGTGTGGGGGATAACTGTTCTGGGGGTGATTTTCAAAATTTTCTACATCGATCGTTTCAAAGTACTGGGACCGCTGATTTATCTGGCGATGGGCTGGCTGTTCCTATTCGTCATCAAGCCGGCAGTTGATTTGATCCCTGCGGCAGGCTTGCTGCTGCTGTTGGCGGGCGGGCTGTTTTACAGTTTCGGGCTGATTTTTTACGCCTGGAAGCGGCTGCGCTTTCATCACGCGATCTGGCATCTCTTCGTTCTGGCGGGGAGCGCCTGTCACTATTTTGCGGTCTACAATCATGTCATTTCATGAACCCGACTGACCCCGTTCGATCAGTGCGAATCTGGGACGAGACCATGTCAAAACCTGTAAAAACCATCCTTTTTGTCATCTGCGGGTTCATTACCCTTTTCGCCTTGCTCGTAGTGGGTCTGCTTATTTTTGTGGACACCGATGCTAACCGGATCCGGCTGGAAACAGCGGCGTCGAAAGCGCTGGGAATGGGGGTCAGGGTCGGCGGTGGCCTGGGGATTAGCCTCTTCCCGAGTTTGCACATCAATCTGGAGGACGTGCACCTTTCTCAGCAGGGGACTGAGGTCGCCAGTGTAGAGAATGCCAGGCTCGGGATTGAGCTTCTGCCTTTACTGCAAAATAAAATCCGGATCGGGACGCTCGCGCTGAAGCATCCCAGGATCTCCATCGAACGGCATCAAGACGGGACATTCAACTACGAGCAAAAAAAGCCGGACGGCGATACTGAAGTCACTCTGGGCTGGTCGAAAGTCTCCATGTCTGAAGGGACCCTGACCTTTTCGGACCACCAATCAGGGGCGGAGTTCGAGGCATCGGACTGCAGCCTGACGGTCGGCCCGCTGCGGTCTTCGGGCTGGAAAGTCTCGAATCTGCTGAAAAATCTTTCCTTCACGGCGGAACTTGCTTGTGGAGTGATTCGAAGTCATGACCTGTCGCTGTCCGCTGTGAACCTTTCGGCCAGCGGGAAAAATGGCGTCATCGATCTTAAACCGGTCACGATGCAGGTCTTCGGCGCTCCGGGGTCGGGAAGCTTCCATGCGGATTTTTCCGGCGCAGTCCCCCTTTACGGCCTCCATTACGAACTTTCCGCCTTCCGCATCGAGAAGTTTTTCAAAACCCTGTCGCCGCGGCAGGTCGCAGCAGGAGCGATGGATTTCTCCGCGGACCTCTCGGCGCAGGGAAAGACCCTGAATGAGATAAGACCGACGATCATGGGAAAAGTTTCCCTGCGGGGCGAGGATATCAAGCTCCTTGGCCGGGATCTCGATCAGGAGTTCTCCCAATTTGAGTCCAGTCAGAACTTCAATCTCGTTGACGTGGGCGCCTTTTTCTTTGCCGGCCCGCTGGGACTGCTGGTCACCAAGGGTTACGACTTTGCCAGCAACCTTCAGGGACCGGGGGGCAGCAGCGAGATCCGCACTCTCGTCTCCGATTGGCATGTCGAGCACGGCGTTGCCCAGGCGCAGGATGTAGCTCTGGCAACCGGCAAGCACCGGGTCGCCCTCCAGGGAGGGCTCGATTTGGTCAACGAGAAGTTCAAGGACCTGACCCTGGCGTTGATAGACGCCGAAGGCTGCGCCAAGGTGCGTCAAAGCATCCGTGGGAGTTTCCATGACCCGCAGGTGGAGAAGCCGAATATCCTCAAATCTCTCGCCGGGCCAGTAAAGAAAGTCTTAAAGATGGGGAGAGACCTTTTCCCTGGTGGAGAGTGCGAACCATTCTACACCGGTTCGGTCGCTTCGCCGAAATGACGAATACCACGAAGGAATTATCGGCGCGCTCTTTTTATTGCCTCAGGTACCGCGTGTTGAGCCCTGTCCACCGTTGCCGCGCAGAATGATGTGACAAAAACTGCCTGTGAGATGAATGCGGGGTTTGAGTACCGTGGAAAGTTTACAACTGCATACGTCAATCTTGCCATCTTCCAGGCCTGACCCCTCACTCTGACCCCTCACTCCGGATTTGTTTGCTGGGGTTGGGATGAAAGATTTATGGGCGTGTTTTTGACCATGGTAATGGTGCAATAAGGGTAAAAATGGTGTGGTTTTGTGGTCATTTTATAATAATTTTAGTTGGTTGGCTTGGTCCGACCCTGACCCCAGTCCCCCAATATGGAGTGTCCCCAAATCATCAATGACCCCTTGATATCACCAAAGTTTGCCCGCTTCAAGATCAGAAGTATTATTAAGGTCATCCGGTGTTTTGAATGGGCACGAAACCAGCGCCATTCGAGCCAACATTTCCTTGCTTAAGCAGAATACTGCTCAGCCTCCTCCTCGGGGACTCTAAAAATTAGGTAAATTAGGTAAGATTCATTCTTTACTTTTAATCCGGGAGGAGCTACTTTAGCGAACTCAGCAACTAAGGATGAAAATTATGTTTGAAGCACTAAGAGGTATTGCCTGTTTTGTGACAGTAACTGTCTCACTGATTTATGGGACGAGAATAGCTTGGGTTTGTGGGAAAAAATGCACTTTTAAAGAAAAACCAGAGGACAAAAAGCACACCCTGCTTGAAAGTATTCCAGCTGCAGCAGTCGTCTACATTTTTGGTTTTCTGATAGTTTTCAGTCTTTTCCTGGATGGATTTCTGACAATTCTTATCTCTTCGCTAACGAGCGCCATATTGCTTTCTGGCTTTGTGGTGTCGATGGGTATGCCTGAGCTGAAGCGCAACCCCTCCACCAAGAGATGAGGATGCGCGAGTAAGTGCAGGCGAAAATGCCGAGACGGTCGGTAACCATCTCCAACAGCTTCTGCCCCGACTCGTCGAGAGGGTCAGCAAGATCCTTGTTCCTTGTGCAACACCCCCGGCACCTCGATATACAGATCGATGCGATCGAGCAGCGGCCCGATTCCCGCAATCGAACATGAATTAATCAATCCGCCTCTGCTTATCGCCCCATAAGTGAATTCAGAATTATTGAAGAACCTGACAAGCCCCGGTTCGATATCGAACCGGGGCTTGTTGAT
>JBPPMD010000202.1:0-21341 GCA_051305875.1 Desulfuromonadales bacterium
AGCAGCAGCGTTCCATCGGCCAGCACTTCGCCGGGGATTGATCAACAGACACCGGTTACACTCGCCGCAGATTCCCTTGAGTACAATTCTGAAGAGGATCTCTACGAGGCTGAAGGTGATGTGATCCTTCGCCAGGATGGCGTCGAGTTGAAGGCAGAGAAAGTGCTCTGGCAGTCTGCTACCCAGGATGCTGCCGCGCAGGGTTCAGTCTCTCTTATCGATGCTGGCACCGAGGTCTCTGGTGAACGTTTGCAGTATAACATGGCAACGGGCGAGGGCCAGCTTCGTGACGGCAGAGTATTCGTGCGTGAAGGCAATTTTCATCTGGCTGGTGAACAGATCGAAAAACATGGCCAGGCAGAATATTTCGTCAAGCAGGGCAGCTTCACGACCTGTGATGGTGAAGTTCCTGACTGGAAATTCTCCGCCAGTGAAGTTGATGTGACACTGGGTGGCTATGCCCGTGCCAGGAATGTCTGGTTCCATGTCAAAGACATTCCTGTCCTGTATACCCCTTACATGGCGTTCCCGGTGAAGACGGAGCGAGAATCCGGATTCCTGACGCCTTCATTCGGTTATTCGAATAATAAGGGAGCGCTGGTGTCCTTGGCTTGGTACCAGGTTGTAGATCGCAACATGGATGCTACGGTCTACCTTGATTACCTCTCCGAGGTTGGTCTCGGCAAGGGGCTTGAATACCGCTACGCCCTGGCAGACCAGAATAACGGCGAGGCATTTTATTATCATGTCAGCGGAACCGGAGAGACGCCCGACCTCAAAATGCCCGATGAGACTGAAGATATTCCCGATCTTTATTACTTGAGGTGGGAGCACCGCGGAAAACTGCCAGGGAACTGGCGTCTGATGGCTGATATAGAATATACCGAAAAGAAGCTCTTCTTTGAAGAGTTTGGTGAAGTTGCCGAGGATTATAACCGCGACAAGACGGTTTCGACGTTGATGCTGAGCCGTAATTGGCAGAAACTCAACCTGGTAGGTCACGCACGCTATATCAAGGATCTTGCAACCGATAATGCTGCAACCCTGCAACGACTCCCTGAGTTGAGTCTCGGCCTGGCTCGTTATCGTCTTGGTGATACACCTTTTTATGTTGGTCTGGAGAGTTATGCGACCCGCTTCAGTCGCGACGAGGGCGAGGATGGCGAGCGGCTTTACCTGAAACCTTCATTGTCTGCGGTCTTCACGCCAGGTTCCTGGTTGGAGATAGTCCCGCAGATATCTCTCTACGAACGTCTTTACAATGTTGATGACAGTGACGACGAGATGTTTGTCCCGGAATTCTCTCTGGGGCTTGCCACGCGCCTGGTGAAGAGCTTCGATGTCGACAGGTGGGGGATCGACCGCCTCCAGCACAGTGTCGAGCCTAATGTGACCTACACTTATACCCCTGATGAATTCCAGGATGACCTGCCGTTGTTTGATCTGCATGACCGGATTGAAGTTCTGAACCGCAATGCTGTCACCTACGCTCTGGTCAATCGCTTGACTGCTCGCAGTACGGCTACTGATGGTTCGAGCGCTTATCGGGAGTTATTCAACTTGCGGCTTTCTCAGAGCTACGATATTGATGAAGACCGAAACAATCGATCAGGTGAGAACCAGCCATTCTCTCCTGTGCGGGTCGAACTGGATTTCTGGCCGACCTCGAAAATTTCTATGGACCTTGACAGCCGAATTGCTGTCTATGGTGATACCGGCCTTCAAAGCTTGACCATTGGTTCGTCTGCAAGGGATGATTTCGGGAATGCCCTCAGGGTCAATTATTCCTACAGAGACGAGGACTTTGGCGCAGCAACGGATTTTATCAGCGTTGGACTGGACACCCCTGTATTGAAGCCGGTATACGCCAGGTTTGAAGAGCGTTACGATTTCCGTGAGGGTCGTGAACTAGAAAAAATCCTGGGTCTCGAATATCGCTCAAAGTGCTGGAGCCTCCTGCTGACGTACCGTGATCGTTTCCGGGAGAACCAGGAGAATGATCAAGAGCTCATGGTCACTTTCGTTCTGGCTGGCCTTGGACAGGACAAGGGCTTTGGTGGCAGTTTTTGAGTGTGCTAAAAGTATTAAAGGTTTGACAAAGGTTGGGAATTTGTTATCTTGATTAAAATTTGCCAGCCATCCGATGGGGCTCATAGTGGGCCGGGTTGGGCGGTGATACTGATCCGGAGGGGAGGTGCTTTCAGGAGGGTTAGCAGGATGTTATGCCTACATCGGGTTCTTTTATGTTTTAATTGTGGAGGGAAATGTAATGAAGCGTTGTCTATTAATGATGGTCTTGTTGGCTGTTGTCAGTATGGCCGGGTTGGCCCCGGTTTACGTTGTCGCGGCTGAAAATCCTGTTGCAAGTACAGTTATTGAAACAATTCATCTCAACCAGGCGACAGCCGAAGAGTTGCAGAAACTACCCGGTGTCGGTCCGGCGTTGTCCGAAAGAATTGTGCTTTATCGTACTGAGCACGGGCCATTCACTAGTGTGGATCAGCTCACCGAAGTGAATGGAGTGGGTCAAGCTAAGCTAGCGAAATTGAAAAGCCAGTTGACCGTAGATTAGCCAGTCACAAAAGGCCTGCCGCTCGGCAGGCCTTTTGTCGATTTACGAGACAGTTCTCCATGGCATCAGTCGATGAGGCCCTGCTCAAGTTTGGTCCCGGTTGCAAAAAACCTTGATTTTTAATATGGTTTGATGAAACAATCTCAACGTTGAAGAGGTTATTGTAAATTGGTAGATTATCTATGCAGAGGTTTGTGATGGCGGGAAACCCTGTTCAAACTTCACGCCCTGATGGCGGACGACTCAACCTCTGGCCACTGGCACTGGTGGTACTTCTCCTCGGCTTCGCCTTGTTCGGCGAACGAGGGATTATGCACATGTTGAAACTTACTGGGCAGAAAGCAGTTTTGTCTGAAAAACTTGCCGAGTTTGAAACTCAAAACGAAGAGTTGCGAGCCGA
Source organism: Desulfuromonadales bacterium (assembly GCA_051305875.1). Taxonomy (GTDB): domain Bacteria; phylum Desulfobacterota; class Desulfuromonadia; order Desulfuromonadales; family BM103; genus M0040. The sequence goes on from JBPPMD010000202.1 coordinate 2,973, forward strand.
AATCTCGGCCTTGCGGAATGACCGTCATTATATAGAGCGAATAGCGCGTACTGAACTGGGGATGGTTCGTGATGGCGAGCTGGTTTTCCAGTTCACTGACCGCAAGTAATCCCTCTCTTAATTTAACAATATGCCAGGCCCATTCTGTACTTGCGGAGTGGGCCTTTAACGTGCCAACTTATCGCATTGCTCCACCAATAAATTACAGTAGTTCTGCAGATTCGTGATCACAGCCTATCGCCGTCTATCCCTTGACACTCTACATGGGCAGCGCTAACATGCATTGCTTTAAACCTTTTTGCGAGCTGTTGAAATGTCTGAAGATAAACGTAGGCTCTGCTTAAACTGCGCCTGGCGTGCCAATTGCGCCAAGCGCTTCTCCATGGATGGCAGTAGCACATTGCATTGCCCTGATTACTCGAAAGATGTCACCTTGTGCGGCGTTAAGACCAGGCAAGATGACCCTGACATAAACAAGGATTGATTGAATTATGAAGGAACGTCTGCGGCAACAGATCGGCGCCGCTCTGCAAGCCTGTTTTGATAATAACACCTTGAACTCTGGAGTCGTCCCGGAGGTGCAGATTGAAGTACCGGGAAACCCGGAACATGGTGATTTCTCGTCCAATCTGGCAATGACTTTGGCCCGGGTCGAGAAGAAGTCGCCCCGTCAGATTGCCGACACTCTGATTGCGTCGCTTACCGACTGCGATTTTCTCAGCAAGGTGGAGGTTGCCGGTCCAGGCTTCATCAATTTCACTTTGACACCGACCTGCTGGTATGAAGTGCTTGATGACATAACAGCCAGAGGCAAAGAATACGGTCTTTCACAGGTGGGTCAGGGGCGCAGAGTCCAGGTCGAATTTGTTAGCGCCAACCCTACCGGCCCTCTGCACATTGGTCATGGTCGAGGGGCTGCCGTTGGTGATGCTGTCGCTGCACTCTTGCAGGCCGCTGGTTTTGATGTGCAACGCGAATACTATGTCAACGATGCCGGCAACCAGGTGGCTACCCTCGGCCGTTCTATCTGGATGCGTCTCCGTGAGCAAAATGGCGAGACGATCGTATTCCCCGAGGACGGCTACCAGGGGGGATACATCCGCGACCTGGCTATAAAACTGCGAGAAGTGGACCCCGCCATTGCGCAACTCGAAGAGAGTGAAGCCGTTAAACGGTGTACGGCCTTTGGCGTAAGCGAGGTTCTCAAATGGATTGCTGCAGACCTTAATGATTTCGGCATTACCTTTGACAACTGGTTCAGCGAGCAGAGCCTGTATGACCGTAACATGGTTGAAATCGAACTCGCCAAACTTGCTGCCAAGGGACTTTCCTACGAGCGGGACGGAGCGCTCTGGCTACGCACCACAGACTACGGCGACGATAAGGACCGGGTGCTGATCAAGTCAGACGGCAGCCCGACCTACTTTGCTTCGGATGTTGCCTATCACATGGAGAAGTTTGACCGCGGCTTCGAGCGGGTGATTGATGTCTGGGGGGCTGACCACCATGGCTACGTGCCACGCATGAAGGCAGTCGTGGCCGGACTCGGCCATCCTTCAGACGATCTTGAAGTGCTGCTGATCCAGATGGTCAACCTGCTGCGCGACGGTCAACCGTATACCATGGGCAAGCGATCCGGGAATTTTGTTACCCTGCGTGAGGTGGTTGACGAAGTCGGCAGTGATGCCTGCCGGTTCTATTTCCTGATGCGTCGCTCCGACAGCCAGCTTGATTTCGACCTGGAACTGGCCAAGCGTCAGAGCAGCGACAACCCTGTTTATTACGTGCAGTATGCTCATGCCCGTGTCTGCAGTATCAAGCGTAACGCACAGGAACAAGGTGTCGCTTTACCAAAGCAGGGTGCTGCCGATCTTTCCAGCCTGATTTTGCCTGAGGAACTGTTGCTGGCTAAACATCTGGCGCGCTACCCTGAAACGGTCGTCGGTGCCGCCCAGGGTTGCGAACCTCACCGGATTGTCTATTATTTGCAAGAGCTTGCCGCCCAGTTCCATAGTTATTATAATCGGCAGCGTATTCTGGTTGAGGACCCGGCAACCACTCAGGCGCGACTTTACCTGATTGATGGTGTCAGCACTGTTCTGGCCAATGCATTGAAACTGCTTGGGGTAGACGCTCCGGAACGAATGTGACCGCAAGCTTCAGGAGACAGGAATTATGGCGCAACCGATGGTGACACGTTCGCAGCGACGGATAGAACGTAAGCAGGTCGTTCTTATCGTTGTCTTGATCCTTGCTGTGGCCGGTGTCAGTTTTTTTGTTGGTGTCCTGTTCGGGCAGAGGGGCGGTTCTTTGCCCGGATTTGCTTCTGGTATTGAAAAACCGGAACTGCCTGTGATGGCCACTGTCGTACCGCCACCACTGCCGCCACCGGTGCCGGCAGTCACAGAGGATATCCCGGAGAAGTTGACCTTCTATGACACCCTCCCCAAGGGGAGTCAGGCTCCCCTTGGCAGCGGAATCAATCTGCCTCCAGTGCTGAAGAAACCGACGATTGAACCAAAGCAGATAGAAGTTGTCAAACCGGCCAGTTTGCCTTCAGAGCCAAAGCCGAAGACGGCAGACGCACCGGTTGCTTCAACTGATGGCGCCTTCGTCGTGCAGATCGCTTCCTTCCGTGCCAGAGAGGATGCCGGAAAAATGGCGAATCACCTTGAAAGCCATAAACTGTCGACCTTTGTCGAGCCAGCTGATCTCGGCGAAAAAGGTGTCTGGTACCGGGTTCTGGCCGGGCCATATGCAAGTCGTGAAAGTGCCGATCAGGCTGCAGGATTGTTGCAGGAGAAAGAGCGCTTGTCAGTCCTTGTCAGGAAGCGCTGAGCGGGTCGTTTTTTCTTGACACCGGGTAAGGTGTGCGGGTAAATTCCAAAATCCCTGTTGCGGGGTGGAGCAGTCAGGTAGCTCGTCGGGCTCATAACCCGAAGGTCGCAGGTTCAAATCCTGCCCCCGCTACCAAATAAGTAAACGGCCGCCATCTCGGCGGCCTGCTGGTTTTCGGCGGTGTAGCTCAGTTGGTTAGAGCATGCGGCTCATATCCGCAGTGTCCGGAGTTCGAATCTCTGCACCGCCACCACTCTGACAGAACCCCCTTCCAGCACCGGAAGGGGGTTCTGTGCTTTCAGGCAAACGACTAAATGCATCTGTTGAAACGTTTCCATAGATCTCTGCTCCAATCCGGTTGTATTCCGTCCGGCAGTCGTGTCCTTGTAGCGATCTCCGGCGGGGCAGACTCTGTTGCTCTTCTCTCTCTCTTACATCAATTAGCAGATAAAATGAGTTTGCATCTGCACGCTGCCCACCTCGATCATGCTTTGCGTGAGGCAAGCCCTGAAGATGCCCGGTTTGTCGAGCAGTTGTGTCTTGGCTTGGGCATCCCGTTGACGGTGGAGCGCCGGGATGTGGCAAAAATCACCCGGCAACGCAAGGGCAATCTCGAAGAGGTCGCCCGGGAAGTCCGTCGAGATTTCCTGGTAACAACAGCACGGGCTGGCAATTGTCATCTGATCGCTCTTGGTCACCATGCCGATGATCAGGCAGAAACGTTTTTGATGCGACTGTTGCGCGGAGCCGGACCAACCGGTCTGGCAGGCATGCATCTGCTCAATGGGCCTATGGTGCGCCCCCTTTTGCCATTCCATCGTGAAGATCTCATCGCTTATCTGATAGCGGAGGGGATCGCCTGGCGGGAGGATGAGAGCAACCTTGATCAAATCTTCACTCGCAACCGCATTCGTCATCTGCTTCTGCCGATGCTGGAAAGTTTTAACCCGAATATTCGCAGCCAGCTTGCCGGGCTCAGTGAGCAGATGCGTCAGGATGAAAGTTTCTGGGCTGATTTAGTCACCCGGGAGCTGGTCCGGTGTGGCAGATGGCAAGATGACGAGTATGTCCTGAGCCGACCCCTGGTGCTTAAATTGCCACCGGCGCTGGGTGGTCGTGTAATCAGAGCAGCTTTACAGCAGGTCCGTGGTAATCTGCGTAATATATCGGCAACTCATGTTGCAGATGTTCTGAAATTGATCAGTGTCGATTCGCCGCAAGGAGAACTGAGCCTTCCTGGTATCTGGGTTGCACGACGTTACGAGAAGCTCTTGTTTCGTAATCGGAAGCCAGAGAGCGTTGAACGGATTGAGATTGAGATCGCCGGGCCAGGTAGTTATCCGTTGCCGGATGGACGCCTCTTGCGCGTGTCGTTGGAGAAACGGGCGTTGGGTGAGTGGGCAGGGACCGTTGAATTTGCTGCAACATGCTTACCCTTCCCTTTGCAATTGCGACATTGCCAGCCGGGTGATCGCTTCCGCCCATCGGCAATGTTCGGGTCGAAAAAGCTACAGGATTTTTTTGTTGATCTTAAGTTGACTAAAGAAGAACGGCAAAAAGTTTTGCTGTTGTTGAAGGACGATGAAGTCGTCTGGGTGGTTGGTTTGCGCCGGGCAGAGGGGCGTCTGCCCAAAGCTGGCGCCTCTGTTCTGAAGATCGTTGTTGAACCTTAAGGATTGGCCATAATCAACTTGTGATAACGTGACCGTTATGGTAGGATTTTCAATCGTTTTCAACTCCAAGCGCCGTATTTTCCTGGTGTTTTAGTCTTAGGGGGTAATGTGAATCAGTTTTATAAGAATTTGGCACTCTGGCTGGTTATCTCGTTGGTGATGATCATGCTGTTCAATATGATGACACAGCAGGGTCGCGACCTCAAACCGGTACCGTATACGACTTTTTTAACCGCTCTGGAAGAAGGTAAAATTGTCGACGTTACAATTCAGGGCTCGAATCTCGAAGGTACATATGCTGATGGCTCGCCGTTTAAGACCTATGCTCCGGATGATCCCAACCTGATCAGCCAGTTGCGGGATCAGGGGGTCTCTATCATGGCCGAACCTGACGAAACTAACAGCTTCTGGATGACCATGATGGTTTCCTGGGGGCCGATTCTGTTGCTGATAGCCGTCTGGATCTTCTTTATGCGGCAGATGCAATCCGGCGGTGGCAAAGCGATGAGTTTCGGCAAGAGCCGTGCCAAGTTGCTCAGTGAATCGTCGGCCAAGATCACCTTCAATGATGTGGCCGGAATCGACGAAGCCAAAGACGAGCTTGAAGAAGTCGTCTCTTTTCTGAAAGACCCGAAAAAATTCTCACGACTCGGTGGGCGAATCCCGAAAGGTGTGCTGTTGGTTGGCGCTCCGGGAACCGGGAAAACCTTGTTGGGCAGGGCTATTGCCGGAGAAGCAGGTGTGCCGTTCTTCTCTATCTCAGGTTCTGACTTCGTCGAGATGTTCGTCGGTGTCGGTGCCAGTCGTGTGCGTGACCTTTTTGTACAGGGCAAGAAGAACGCCCCCTGTATTATCTTTATTGATGAGATCGATGCTGTTGGTCGCCACCGTGGTGCCGGTATGGGTGGCGGTCACGATGAGCGCGAGCAGACCCTCAACCAGCTGCTGGTCGAAATGGACGGTTTCGAGTCGAATGAGGGTGTTATCCTGATTGCTGCCACCAACCGGCCGGACGTTCTCGATCCAGCGCTGTTGCGCCCCGGACGTTTCGACCGCCAGGTTGTTGTGCCGCGTCCTGACGTCCGCGGCCGATTTAAGATCCTCCAGGTTCATGCCCGCAAGGTTCCTTTGGGAGAGGATGTCGATCTCAACGTTATCGCCAAGGGCACGCCCGGCTTCTCGGGAGCCGATCTTGAAAACCTGGTCAATGAAGCTGCTCTTCTGGCAGCAAGGGCCAACAAGAATGAAGTCAACCGACAGGATCTTGATAGCGCCAAAGATAAAGTCATGATGGGCGCTGAGCGGCGCTCTATGGTGATCACCGAAGAAGAAAAGAAGGTGACGGCCTACCATGAAGCCGGACATGCTCTGGTGGCGATGTACACTCCGGGGGCCGACCCGGTCCACAAGGTTTCGATTATCCCGCGTGGCCGGGCTATGGGCGTCACCATGTATTTGCCCGAAGAGGAAAAGTATAATGAAACCAAGATCGGCTTGAATATCAAGATACGCACCCTTCTTGGCGGACGGGTTGCAGAGGAGTTGATCTTTGAGAGTGTCACCAGTGGCGCCTCAAACGATCTGGAGCGAGCGACTGCCATCGCCCGTAAAATGGTTTGTGAATGGGGCATGAGTGATAAACTCGGACCTCTGGCTTATGGCGAAAAAGAAGGGGAGGTCTTCCTCGGCCGCGACTTTGGCCATGTCAAGAATTACAGCGAAGCAACCGCGTACGCTATCGATGAAGAAATCAGATTAATTGTTGAGGAAAACTATACTCGTACCCACGAGGTCCTTTCCAAAAACAAGGAGGCCTTGATCAAAGTCTCAGAGGCCTTGCTTGAACGTGAGAATATGGACGGCAGTGAAATCAAGGCAATGATTTTTGGCCCGGATGAGGCTGAAGTCAAAGAAAAGGCCGTTGCCGAGGAGATTGTAGCACCCGGTGAAGGTCCTTGTATTGGCGATGCCTGATGTCAGGCCTGGTCAGCTTTCAAGAATATGACCATCTGACTTTAGACGGACGCTGTTGTTCTCTCGTGATTGACCGGCCCTATATCATGGGCATCCTCAACGTGACACCGGATTCGTTTTCCGATGGTGGGCGTTTTCTCGGTCTGGAGCAGGCCCTGGACCAAGGCAGACGAATGGTCACCGAGGGTGCCGATCTGGTCGATGTCGGGGGTGAGAGCACGCGGCCAGGAGCCCGTCGGGTCAGCGTTCAGCAAGAGCTGGATAGAGTCCTCCCGGTGATTGAAGCTCTTAGACGTGAAATCGACCTGCCTTTGTCCATCGATACCACGAAAAGTTCTGTTGCCCGTGCGGCTGTTGCTGCCGGCGCAGATTTTGTCAATGACATCAGTGGCTTGACCTTCGATGAAGACATGGCCGGTGCGGTCGCTGATTCAGGCGCCGGGGTAGTCGTTATGCACACCAGCGGCAGATCTGATGTGATGCAGAAGAACACGTGCTACGATGATATCGTTACTGAAGTCATCGCCGCGCTTCGTACGAGTATTGAGATTGCCGTGGCTGCAGGCGTTGACCGGCAAAAAATCGCCGTCGACCCAGGGATCGGTTTCGGCAAAGATGTCGCCGGAAACCTTGAGCTGTTACGCTGTACGGCTGCCTTGACCGAGTTAGGGCGACCTATCCTGTTGGGTACCTCTCGCAAGAGTTTCATCGGTCAGGTATTAGGTCAAGAGGATCCGAACGGCCGCTTGGCAGGGACTCTGGCAACCATTGCCCTCGGTTATGCCGGAGGGGCACGCCTCTTCCGGGTACATGATGTTGCTGCTGCGCGCCATACAGCCTTTATGGCCAAAGCCGTCTGTTGCGGTGCAGAATGGTCTGCCAACTGAAGTGACTTTCAATATCGGGGATGTTCTGGATGTTCGAGATGCTGACAAATTTCCGGTGGTTTCTGGATCTGCTCGACATCCTGCTGGTCGCTTTTATCATTTACCGGATCATGCTGCTTATCAAAGGCACTCGTGCTGTGCAGATGCTGGTCGGCATGGCAGTGATCCTGATTATCTATGTGGCATCCCAGCTCGGCGGTCTCTATACCCTCAATTGGATTCTCGATAATTTTCTTTCTTCGATCATTCTGGTCATTGTCGTCCTTTTCCAACACGATATCCGCCGTGCCCTGATTCATGTAGGTCGTAACCCGTTTTTTGCCGATCTCTCTTTTCGTGAAGAAACCCGTGTCATCGATGAACTCTGCAAGGGGTGTGTTGTCCTCTCCCAGAAGAATTTGGGTGCTCTGATTGTTGTTGAGAGAGAAACCGGAATCAATGACTTTCTCGAGGTCGGTGTTGAACTGGATGCCAAACCATCCAGCGACCTGATCCATGCTATTTTCCACCATGCCTCCCCCATTCACGATGGGGCGGTCATCATCCAGCTTGGCAGGATTACCCGAGCCGGATGTTTCTTGCCACTGACCCAGAACCCCGATATAGATCCACGCTTTGGCACTCGCCACCGCGCTGCAATCGGCCTGACCGAACTGGTCGATGCCGTGGTTATTGTGGTTTCTGAAGAGACCGGGCGAATCTCCGTGGTTGTTGGTGGTAAAATGACGCGAGAGCTTGAACTGACAACGCTGAAAAAAGTTCTCAAGCGCCTGCTTGAACCTCGCCGCCAGCGCGGCAAGAAGAGCTGATTATGGTCGAGAAGATTCTTGAAAACTGGGTGTTGAAATTCATCTCTTTGGCTTTCGCTGTCGTCCTCTGGTTCTTTGTCATGGGTGAAAGCCGCATGGAAGTCACTCATGTCGCCCCCCTGGAGTATAAGAACCTCGCGGAAGGATTGATGATTGCCAATGAAGTGCCGACATCGGTTGCGATTATGATCAGTGGTCCACGTACCCTGCAGGTCAATCTCAGTCCAAAGGATATAAGCCTCAGTGTTGATCTGAAGGATCTCACGGCAGGCGTTACCTCGTTCAAACGTCTCGAAGAGAGCCTGAATATCCCGACTGGCCTGAAAATCACCCGAATATCTCCTTCCTATGTTGATGTCAAGCTGGAGCGGGTCCGCGACCGGGAGGTTCCTGTGCGTGTCGTCGTGAAAGGTGATCCTGCCTCCGGTTTCATCGTCAAGTCGATCAAGGTTATACCGGAGAAGGTCATTGTCTCCGGTGCAGAGAGTGAACTCAAAGGGGTTTCAGAGGTAGTCACCAAGGAAATAGATTTGACCAATGTCCAGGAAAGCTTTACCCAGGCTGTTGCGATCAACTACACAGGAAACTATACCAATCTGAAAGAAACGAAAACTGTCGAAGCCCAAATCATAGTGCAGCAGGACCCGAAGCATGTTCCGGCACAACCTGCAGAAGAACCAGCTGAGGCAGTCAATTCGGAAGGAGAAAAAACAAGATAATGGCCAAGCAACTCTTTGGTACTGACGGGGTGCGCGGCATTGCCAATATGCACCCGATGACAACAGAAATGGCCATGCAGCTAGGACGCGCAGCTGCCTATGTCTTCAAACATGATGATCGGCGCAGCCGGATTGTGATTGGTAAAGATACACGTTTGTCCGGCTATATGATCGAAAATGCCCTGGCAGCAGGGATTTGTTCGATGGGTGTTGATGTCCTGCTGGTTGGTCCTTTGCCGACTCCCGGCATTGCTTTCATTACTGCCTCGATGCGTGCTGATGCCGGTGTGGTGATCTCCGCTTCACATAACCCTTACCAGGATAACGGTATCAAATTCTTTGCTCGAGATGGTTTTAAGCTGCCTGATGAACTGGAACTGCGGATCGAAGACCTGATCTTCTCTGACCGCATGAATTCACTACGGCCGACAGCTGAAGATGTAGGCAAAGCTTTTCGTGTTGCTGACGCCATCGGCCGCTATATTGTTTTCCTCAAAAACACCTTCCCCAGAGAGCTTGACCTGACCGGGTTGAAAATCGTTCTGGACTGTGCGCACGGGGCCGCTTATCGTGTGGCTCCGGCTGTGCTTGAAGAATTGGGAGCCAAGGTGTATGCCTATGGCGTCAAACCTGACGGCACCAATATCAACGCCGGCTGCGGATCTACCCATCCCGAGGTGATTTCTGCCGCAGTTCGTGAACATGATGCAGACTTGGGGATTGCGCTTGATGGTGATGCTGATCGCTGTATCTTTGTCGATGAACATGGCAATGAGGTTGATGGTGATCATATCATGGCAATTTGTGGTATCGACATGATCAAGCGTGATCTCCTGCCACATAAAACAGTTGTCGGGACTGTGATGTCAAATATGGGGCTCGATATTGCTTTGCGCCAAGCCGGTGGGCAGGTGGTTAAAACTGACGTAGGAGATCGTTACGTGGTTGAAGAAATGCGTCGTAGCGGTTACCGGTTTGGCGGCGAACAATCGGGTCATCTGGTGTTTTTCGATCATAATACAACCGGTGACGGTATGGTCTCGGCACTTCAGGTCCTGGCAATTTTGCGGACAAGCGGCAAGCCTCTCTCAGAACTTGCCTCAGTTATGACGGCGTTGCCACAGGTCCTTGTTAATGTCCGGGTACGTGAGCGGCGCAACATCGAGGAATTGCCTGAGGTCTGCAAACGCATAAAAGACATTGAGGGCCGCCTGGGTGATAGCGGACGGGTGCTGATTCGTTACTCCGGAACAGAGCCACTGATGAGGATTATGCTGGAGGGCCAGAATCAGGCTGAGATTACTGGTATGGCCAATGAAATTGCCCTGCTTGTAAAAAGCTTGATCGGCGAAGGGGTATCGGGAGAGTGAGTATGGCCAGGTTGGGAGTCAATGTCGACCATGTCGCAACAGTTCGTCAGGCCAGGAGAGGGGCCGAGCCAGACCCGGTTACCGCTGCGGCAATAGCAGAACTGGCTGGTGCCGATGGAATAACGGTCCATCTTCGAGAAGATCGCAGGCACATTCTGGATCGCGATGTAATGCTGCTGAGGCGTACTGTTCAGACACACCTGAACCTTGAAATGGCAGCCACTAATGAAATGGTAGCGATCGCCATGAAGGTTGTTCCTGATTACGTGACCCTGGTTCCGGAAAAGCGCCAGGAATTAACCACCGAAGGCGGCCTTGATGTTGTCAAATACAAGGATAAGCTGACAAGACAGATTGATCTGTTGCATCAGGCTGACATCACAGTCAGTCTCTTTATTGATCCTGACCTTGAACAACTAAAGGCCAGTGCCAGAATTAAGGCGGATTATATAGAGATCCACACCGGGGCTTATTGTGGTGCCAAAGGTAAGCAACAGACTGCAGAATTAATCAAGATCGAAGAAGCGATCAAAGCCGGGAAAAAGCTTGGTTTAGGTGTGAATGCCGGACACGGCCTCAACTATCAGAACATCCGGCCGATTCTCGCCCTGGGCGGCGTTGAGGAATTCAATATCGGACACAGCATCATTGCGCGGGCTGTTCTTGTCGGACTGGACCGGGCTGTCCGGGAGATGGCTGAACTGGTGCACGGGCGATGATCATGTCAATTGTCGGTTTGGGAACAGACCTGGCCAGGATCGAACGCTTCCGGGCGTTTGTCGTCAATAAAAAGACCGCTCTGCTGGAGCGGCTTTTTACTCTCGGCGAACGTGAATATGCTTTTGCCAAAAAGGACCCGGCGCCCCATCTGGCAGCACGCTTTGCGGCCAAGGAATCCTGTATGAAAGCGTTCGGGCTCGGTTGGCGAGATGGTATCAGCTGGCAAGATATGGAAGTTGTGAATGATGAACTGGGTCGCCCTGATTTGCAACTTTCCGGGCGTGCTGCCGAGATTGCCGCCGCACAGAAGGTGGAAGTGGTACACTTATCCTATAGTCATGATGGCGACTATGCCATTGCCACTGTCATTCTGGAACGCCTGTGAAAGTCCTGACAGCTGAACAAATGCAGGAGATTGATCGTAAGACAATCGACGATATCGGCATTCCCGGGATCGTGTTGATGGAGAATGCCGGTCGAAGCGCTGCAGCAGAAATTATTCAAAGATTCGCTCTGCCAGGTTCACCACGGGCTTTGATCCTCGCTGGTAAAGGCAATAATGGTGGCGACGGATATGTGATTGCCAGACATCTGTTAAACAAAGGTTGGGATGTGCAAACCCTGGTCCTTGCAGAACGCACAGCCATCAAGGGCGATGCTGCAGTGAATCTGTTAATACTTGAGAATTGCGGCGGTCGGGTTACCTTTACTCCAAGCGTTAAGGGTTTGAAAACATCCTTGGCGGCGCTTGGTGAGTTTTCGGTGTTGGTTGATGCTTTGTTCGGTACCGGTCTTGCCAAACCAGTCGAAGGTCTTTATCTGAAGGCTGTCGAGTGGCTTAATAAGCAGTCGGTCCCGGTGGTCGCTGTTGATATCCCTTCAGGTATAGATGCTTCTACCGGGCGGGTCCCTGGTGCGGCAGTCAATGCAACTTTAACAGTCTCTTTTGCCTTTCCCAAGGTCGGTCAGCTGAGTTACCCGGGCAACGGTCTGGTCGGCGAACTGGTAACTGTCGATATCGGCATTCCAGAGAAGATTGCTGCACAGGCTTCGGCAAACTGCCTGCTGGTCGATGCCGCAGAGGCCAGGCGATGGTTGCCGGTGCGCAGCCGCGATGGTCACAAGGGAACCTTTGGTCATCTTCTGGTGGTGGCCGGTTCCACAGGGAAATGTGGTGCTGCGGTCATGGCTGCCGAGTCAGGCTTGCGAGGTGGAGCCGGCCTGGTAACGCTGGCCTGCCCGCACAGTGTTCAGCCAGCGATCGCCTCACGATTGACCGAAGTCATGACTGTGCCTATGGACGATTTCAAAGGAGAGATCAGTCTGCAGGCTTTCGATAGATTACTGGCTCTGGCTGAAGGGAAGCAGGCTCTGGCTGTCGGTCCGGGGTTGGGACTCGGTGAAGAAACTGGTGCTTTGATCCGCCGGTTGGTGAACGACTCTGATCTGCCGATGGTGATTGATGCTGATGGTCTGACCGCGTTGTGCGGACACCTGCATATCCTTGATCATCAAACGGAACGCGCGATCATCTTGACTCCGCATCCTGGTGAAATGGCGCGCTTAACCGGACTGTCGACGCTTGAGATCCAGGCCGACCGTTTTAGTGTGGCGAGGGATTTCGCGGTACGTCACCGTGTGGTGTTGGTTCTCAAAGGTGCCCGGACTTTGACGGCATCTCCTGACGGAAAGGTTTACATTAATACCACCGGCCACGCAGGCTTGGCCAGTGGTGGCATGGGAGATGTTTTAACCGGACTGATCGGTAGTTTGCTGGCCCAGGGACTCTCAGCCCTGAATGCCGCCGCCCTTGGTGTTTATCTGCATGGTCTTGCTGCCGATCAACTGTTGGCGACCTTCGGCGATGCCGGATTGTTGGCCACTGACGTTATGTTTGAGATCCCTGCCGCACGGCAGGCTTTATCAAGGGAGAGTTAAATGCTGACAGCTGGCGATATCATGACGACGAAAATTTACACCGTTCATCTGGATACTGAGATCAAGGCCCTGGCGAAAACTTTTGTCGAGCACAATGTCAACGCCATGCCGGTGGTCGATGATGATGGCATGCTGGTTGGCATGGTCACCCAGACAGATCTTGTCGAGCAGGACAAACCCCTGCATATTCCTACCGTGATTTCTCTCTTTGACTGGGTTATCTATCTGGAAAGCCCAAAAAAATTCACGGAAGAGGTGCGTAAGGTTACGGCGCGCAAAGTCGGCGAAATCTGCTCAAGAGACGTGGTTACCTGCTCTCCTGACACCCCGGTTGCTACAGTGGCCAGTCTGATGGTGGACAATAAGGTGCACCTGATCCCGGTTGTTGCTGAAGGCCGGATGGTCGGAGTTGTTGCCCGCCTTGATATTATCCGTAGCATGGGGGAGTAACTTTGGTATTGTGGGAGACGACAACCGGAGCTCCTGAGGAAACGCGCGCACTGGGAAGATTGCTCGGTGAACTTGCTGTTGCCGGAATGGTTGTGCTCTTGAACGGTGATCTGGGTGCCGGGAAGACCTGCTTCGCCCAGGGAGTCGCCAGCGGTTTGGCAATCTCCACGGCCTCACCGGTCACCAGTCCGAGTTACACGTTGCTTAACATCCACTATGGACGCCTTCCTCTTTATCATTTTGACCTCTATCGGCTCTCACAAGTTGATGACCTTGCAGACCTTGGTTATGATGAGTTTGCCGAGGGCGATGGTTTGACCCTGGTCGAATGGGCAGACCGTATGACGGAAGGATTGCCTGCGTCTGTTGCAGTTTCTATAGAAACCCTTGCATCGCAGCAACGAAAACTTTGTTTTGATGCAAGAGACGATCGCGGCCGAAAACTTCTGGCGCAACTTGTGAGGAAATGGCTGCCTGCGGTTAAACCCACATAATGTCCCGTGAAAACCTTTGACGGCCGGCTGGAATCCTGTTATTAAAGGCACTTGATCCCGTAAGGGCACATCTCAACATTGGCAGAACCCCCAAAGGGGTCCACTCCAGGAAGGATTGACCACAGATGGCACTAGTGGTTCAGAAGTATGGCGGTACCTCAGTAGGGACCGTAGAAAAAATACAGAATGTAGCGCGGCGAGTTGCACGTACTTATGATGAGGGCAATGACATGGTCGTTGTCGTCTCGGCTATGGCTGGCGAGACCAACAAGCTGGTCGCCCTGGCCGAGCAGATGTGCGAGTTCCCGAGCGAGCGTGAGTATGATGTGCTGGTCGCGGCTGGAGAACAGGTCTCCATAGCGTTGCTGTCGATGGCTCTGCAGTCGATGGGATATAAGGCCAAGAGTTATCTCGGCTGGCAGATCCCGATCTACACTGATAATTCTTTTTCGAAAGCACGCATCGAAGAGATTCAGGATACCAACATTCGTGAAGACCTGCAGAATGGCACGATTGTTATCGTCGCGGGATTCCAGGGAATAGATCGCGACAACAATATCACCACTTTGGGTCGCGGCGGTTCCGATACCTCTGCGGTAGCCGTTGCTGCGGCGCTGCAAGCGGATGTCTGCGAAATTCTGACCGACGTCGATGGTGTTTATACCACTGATCCCCGGATTGTTCCCGAGGCCTCAAAGATGGAAAAGATCTCTTATGATGAAATGCTCGAAATGGCCTCACTCGGATCCAAGGTCTTGCAGATCCGTTCAGTCGAATTTGCCAAGAAGTACAATGTCGTCGTTCACGTACGTTCCAGCCTAAATGACAATCCAGGGACACTGGTGATGAAGGAGGATGCTGATATGGAAACGGTCCTGGTTTCAGGAGTTACCTATAATAAGGATGAAGCAAAGATTTCCGTGCTGCGCGTGCCGGACATGCCGGGGATTGCTGCGCAGGTTTTCTCGCCTCTTTCGACGGCGAACATCACTGTGGATATGATTATCCAGAATGTCTCGCATGCAGGCTCTACCGATATGACCTTCACGGTTCCACGGGCCGATTTCAAAAAAGCGCTCAAAATTGTGGAGGAAACTGCCGTCAAAATTGGTGCTGCCGGTGTAGAGAGCAATGTGTCGATCGCCAAGGTCTCAATCGTTGGTGTGGGGATGCGTTCCCATTCAGGTATTGCCAGCAAAATGTTTGAGACACTTTCCGCTGAGGGGATCAATATCCAGATGATTTCGACCAGTGAGATCAAGGTGTCCTGTGTTATCGATGACAAGTACACTGAACTTGCTGTCCGTGTCCTGCACGCAGCTTTTGAGCTGGATAAGGGGCAAGTTACCCAGGAACATTGAGCTTTGTTCTCTGGATAAAGGCTTAGGAGAGTATGGATGAGTAGAGTTTTTCTGTATGACACAACCTTGCGCGACGGTACCCAGGCTGAAGATGTTTCATTTCTGGTCGCTGACAAAATTCGCATTGCACAGAAGCTTGATGAGCTTGGCATCGATTATATCGAAGGTGGTTGGCCCGGATCAAACCCCAAGGACATTGCCTTCTTCAAGGACGTTAAGAAGATTACTCTCAATCATGCCAAGGTTGCGGCGTTTGGTTCGACTCGTCGAGCAAAGATGACTCCTGCAAAGGACAATAACATTCAGACGTTGATTCAGGCAGAGGCGGATACGGTTACGATTTTCGGCAAAACCTGGGATTTCCATGTTCGCGAAGCTCTGCGCATCAGTCTGGAGGAAAATCTCGAGCTGATCTATGATTCACTGGACTACCTGAAAGACAATGTGCCTGAGGTTGTTTATGATGCCGAACATTTCTTCGATGGTTATAAGGCGAATCCGGAGTATGCCATTAAAACACTGGAAGCAGCTCAACAAGCAGGCGTCGACTGTATCGTTCTGTGTGATACCAACGGCGGCTTGATGCCTTACGAGGTTGCCGACATCATCAAGAAGGTCAAGAAACACATCAAGACACCCCTGGGTATTCATGCTCACAATGACAGTGAGTGTGCTGTCGCCAATTCTCTGGTTGCAATCGAACAGGGTGCGGTACATGTTCAGGGAACCATCAACGGTTTCGGTGAACGTTGTGGCAATGCCAACCTCTGCTCGATCATACCTGCACTCAAATTGAAGATGGGGCATGAGTGTGTTTCCGATGAACAATTGAAGGACCTGCGGGTCGCTTCACGCTATATCTACGAACTCGCCAACCTGGTGCCGAACAAGCACCAGCCTTATGTCGGCAACTCTGCTTTCGCCCATAAAGGTGGCGTGCATGTATCCGCAATCCAGCGCCACCCTGAAACCTATGAGCATATGCGGCCGGAACTGGTCGGTAATGTGACCCGTGTGCTAATCTCCGATCTTTCCGGGCGTGCCAATATTCTGGCCAAGGCTGAGCAGTTCAATGTAAATCTGGATAGCAAGGACCCGATTACGCTCGAAATCCTCGAAGAGATCAAAACCCTTGAGAATCAGGGGTTTCAGTTTGAAGGCGCGGAAGCCTCCTTTGAGCTTTTGATGCGCCGGGCCACGGGGGAGCTGCGCAACTACTTCTCTGTCATCGGCTTCCGGGTCATCGATACCAAACGACATGAAGATGAAATGCCGACGTCCGAGGCGACCGTCCAGGTCAAGGTAGGTGGGCGGATTGAACATACAGCTGCCGAGGGCAACGGCCCGGTCAATGCTCTGGATCATGCTCTGCGCAAAGCTCTCGAGCAATTTTATCCGCAACTAAAAGAGATGAAGCTCTTTGACTACAAGGTGCGCGTCCTGCCGGCAGGGAAGGGGACTGCATCAGTGACCCGGGTATTGATTGAGTCCGGAGATAAAACTGGTCGTTGGGGAACAGTCGGTGTCAGTGATAACATCATAGATGCTTCCTATCATGCACTGGTAGATGCCGTACAGTACAAATTGATGCGCGACGATCATGTTGACTAACCCCTTAATTAAGCCACCGCCGGTAATTACAGTGCTGACGGTGGTGATTTTTTTGATTTTGCTTTTGAGCCGGGAGGCTTCCACAACGGAAGGTCTTCCGGCTTTTCTGCCTCTGGAGTGTGATTTTGTTCATGTAGAGCTATCGGGCGATGGTTTGGAATCTGGAGTGTATCAATTTTATGACGGTTTGACTCTTGGTGATGTCACAAAGTTGACGGAGGGTCTGTCGCGAGAAATATTGGCAACCGATCCTGTCTGGTATCAGCCGTTGCGTGGTGGTGAAAGCTTTAAAATAATAAAAAAAGATCAGAAAATCAGGGTCCTGCTCCAAGGTTGGATGAAGGCGAGTCATCGTGTTGCAATGACAATCCCGCTGCATCCGGACCGCATGAGCAGAACGGATTGGAACGCTTTGCCAGGCGTCGGCGATGCTTTTGCTGAACGAATTGAAATCGACCGTCAAGTAAATGGCGATTATGGACATCTTGAGGCATTGGTGAGAGTAAAAGGTATAGGGAAAAAGCGTGTTAATAGCTGGAGAGAATTCTTTTAAGGAAAGCAAGTAGCTGATTTTGCTGCATAATATTTTACGTTTAGGTCATCACTATTTTGAAGCTAATTATTAATTTGAAGTTGGCATGTCTTGTGTAATACCTCCTAAGTACATTTTGAAAAAGTACGTGTCGATTCTGTTAAGTATGTAAGCAAGGAGGTAATACCGTGAGATGCCCAAAGTGTAAAGCCCGCATGTACGCTGAGAAGTATTATGATTTTGTTCGCGCTTTTGATGCATGGAAGTGTTGCTCCTGTGGTGAGGTTGTAGACCCGACAATTCTGGCCAATCGTGCCCGCAGTCATAATGTTTTCCTCGGTTGAGTAAGAACCACATCCCAGATAAAGCCCGGAGCAACAGTTCCGGGCTATTTTTTTACGCTCTGTAAGCAAAGCATGATTTCCTGTTTATCTCCTGTATTGACAGGCAGCTAAGAAGTTGCTGTTGCTGAAGTATTCTCATGTTGCCGACTATTCAACATACAGGTTTTATGAGCATAACCCTTTCTTCACTGTTTGTAGTCGTAATTAATGGGCACCTCATTTACAATGGCGTGGAAAAGATACACACTCTGTTGTCAGAGCGTGGTAGCATTCTGAATGCGCTCTGCAACGTTGAACAGACTTAAAGGATCGCTGTCATGTCTGAAAAAATCAAGAATGCCAGCCCTGCAACGGGAAAAGGTGCGAGTGGCAAGAAACTGGTGCGCATCCGCCGTTTGATTGAACGTAAAATGGTTGACAGTTGGCAGCACGTGCCACATTTCTTTGTGACCATTGCTGTCGATATGACGGATATCATTCGCTTTCGCAAGGATCTTGGGATCACAATCAACGACTTTATTCTGGCAGCTACTTCAGAGGCGCTCAAGGAACATCCTTGGGTAAACAGCCACTGGGTTGATGGTGAAGCTGTTGATCAACCGCAGATCAACCTGGCAATGGCCGTTGCCACGGAAGGTGGATTGTACTA
>JBPPMD010000125.1:0-31116 GCA_051305875.1 Desulfuromonadales bacterium
AACCATCGAAGGCTTGCTGTGGCAGGCAGGCCAGAGATAATCTTCTTCAAAACCTCCTGAAAGTAGAAACCTTTGCCCCACGGTCTCCCCCTCCTGACTGTGGGGTATTTTTTTTGTAAATCATGGCTTTCTTGGGCATTACTCAAATCACTCATTCTGAACCTGTCAGAAGATATCGCATATCCAAACAGTTTGAGTTGAAGTTTGTTGTGATAAGGTGTCTCAGACAGCCTTCCCACAGTTGTAACTTCTGCTGAGGTATCGATGAGCCTGTACGACAAGCACGTACTTCCAAATTTGGTGCACTTTGCATGCAGTCTGCAGCCTGTTATGCGCCAGCGGCAGAAAATTATTCCTCTCGCCAGAGGCAGGGTGCTGGAAGTCGGTTTGGGCTCAGGTCTAAATCTCCCCTACTATGATGCCAGTAAAGTGAGTAAAGTCTGGGGGCTTGATCCCTCACCAGAAATGATTCAGATGGCAGAAACGAGAGCGCGTTCGGTTAATTTCGAAGTTGAATTCATTGATGTGCCCGGGGAGGATATACCACTTGAGACCAACAGCGTCGATACGGTCGTTGTAACATACACGTTATGTACAATTGTTGATGTCGATCGAGCGATTCAGGAAATGCTGCGTGTTCTCAGGCCTGGTGGAGAACTTGTCTTCTGTGAACATGGAATCGCGCCGGATGCAAGTGTTCGCCGTTTGCAAAAGTGCATCAATCCGTTGTGGCAAAGAATCGGTGGTGGCTGTCACCTGAATCGTGAAATTCCAAAACTTATTGAACAAAATGGTTTCAGGATTAAGGAAATGGAGGCAATGTATATTCCTGGTTGGCGCCCGGCGTCTTATAATTACTGGGGCACAGCGACCTCGGTGGTTCGCTGATACATGAAGCCAAATAGTTTTCGTCCGGAGTTCAAACGAGCTAAAATCTGTTCTCAAACATCCAAATTTTCGCTTCGGTCCCTATAGTCCAACAAACTGTTAGTACCCTGTAACCCATAAACTATCGCATCTTGCTGGTTCTTTGCCGCGTCAGCGGCGTTGCGCCTTCATCTGAGTAGCTACGGCTGGGCAGCTGAAGGCGCGCCTTGCTGACTCGGCAATTCCCTGCGCAATCTTGCGAAATCCTATAGGTTACAGGGTACTAGCCCTTTGATTTTACATCCCATTCAGCTGGAGTTTTTGACTTTTAGTTTGCACACTGCATAGCAGATGATATGTTTTGCTGGATGAATTTACATGCAATATTCTGCGGCTAAGTGGAAATGCCGACTTAAGAGGCGGGACAAGAAAGATAACTTCGCCCGTGAACATTGAGGATCAACGCACTTTATGACAACCGCTTTTCTCGCAATTATGTTTGGCCTGGCGCTCCTGGTCTGGAGCGCCGACCGATTTGTGGAGGGCTCTGCCTCTACTGCACGTCATTTCGGCATGCCACCGCTGTTGATTGGCATGGTGATTGTCGGCTTCGGCACCTCTGCACCGGAGATGGTGGTCTCAGCCATATCTGCATCGCAAGGCAATCCCGGGATAGCCCTCGGTAATGCTTATGGCTCAAACATTACCAACATCGCCCTGATCCTGGGACTTACGGCACTGATCAGTCCCATCGCCGTGCATTCGCAAGTATTGCACAAGGAGCTGCCGATACTCACTGCTGTCACGGCACTGGCCGCCTGGCAGCTTTGGGACGGCGACATCAGCCGCAACGATGCCCTGATACTGCTGGGCGTTCTGGGCGGGCTGATGGTCTGGACCATCTGGCAAGGCATGCAAAAAAATGCCGATGCGCTGGCCAGGGAAATGGAGCAGGAGCTGGGAATCCGCGATATGCCGCTGCGTCGGGCGGTCGTCTGGCTGATCGTCGGACTGGTCCTCTTGATTGCCAGCTCCCGCATTCTGGTCTGGGGCGCAGTGGAAATCGCCCGCGGCTTCGGGGTAAGTGACCTGATCATCGGCCTGACCATTGTGGCGATCGGCACTTCTTTGCCGGAACTGGCATCATCCATCATCGCCACCCGCAAAGGCGAGCACGATATCGCTTTGGGTAATATCCTCGGCTCCAACTTATTCAATACCCTGGCTGTAGTCGGAATCGCCGGGATTATCCATCCGATGACCGTGGGGCCGGAAGTGTTCTCTCGCGATATCATGGTCATGTCTGCACTGACCATTTCACTGTTCGTTATCGGCTATGGGTTCAGGGGGCGCCCCGGCTGTATCAACCGTTTTGAAGGCGCAATCCTGCTGGTCTGTTATATCAG
The DNA here is from genome assembly GCA_051305875.1 of Desulfuromonadales bacterium. Lineage (GTDB taxonomy): Bacteria > Desulfobacterota > Desulfuromonadia > Desulfuromonadales > BM103 > M0040. The sequence continues at coordinate 2,274 of JBPPMD010000125.1, forward strand.
TTACACCGCCTACCTGGCGAAGAGTGTCTTCGGACAGTGAATGTGAATGTGAGAATATGAATATCTGGTTATCTCCTTTACTCTAGTGAGACTCAGATTGGCTACGGAGAAGCAGAAAAGCAAAAGGCATTGGCCGCTGATCAATTCTGATAACATCGGATAAACCTTTGAATCAAACCCCTGATGTTTTGATTCTGACTGAAAGACTTAAGTCTTTGGCCTTTGACCTATCAGCCCTGATCAGATTGTATCTGCGGCCAATCTAGCGGAATTGAAGCCTTCGCGGGGTTTACTATAGCTGACGGTGTGCTAGCATTTAAATCAAAGGCGGAGTCAAAACCAACGATTTTTCTGGAGCGCATTATGAGTCGAGCCAAGGGATACAACGCCGGCAAGGACCGTCAGGATCGTCTGATCAAGGAAAAGATTCATGATCCTTACATGAATCGCAGCAAACCGACCGAACCGACAATCTGCCCGCAGTGCAGGGTTATTTTCACCGACGGCCGGTGGCAATGGCAGCCCGAAGTTCCGAAGGATGCCAATGAAGAACTCTGCCCGGCCTGTCAACGGGTTCAGGACAAAGTACCGGCAGGGATTTTGACCATAAGCGGTGACTTCTTCGCAGAACATCGCAGCGAGATCCTGGACCTCGTACACAACAAAGTCGAAAGGCAGAAAGCTGAACACCCGATGAAGCGCCTTATGGCGATCGAAGATCAGGACGATGGCAGCACTGTCATCACGTTTACCGATACCCACCTGCCGCGTGGTGTCGGACAGGCGATTGAGAGAGCCTATGAGGGCGAACTGGACATACAATACACCGAAGAAGCGAATATTGTGCGGGTGTACTGGCAGCGCTGATCGCCGAACTTACCGCGATACCTTCTCGCTCTTCGACGTGCAGGTAAAGCGCATCCACGAGTACTAGCGCCAGCATCTCCTTACCCTCTACAACCGGATCAAGAGCGACCCGCAGGCCGAGATCACGCCGCCCTCCCGTTGCATCAGGCTGGACCCGAAAGCAAACCGCAGTTATCATGACTGGCATAGCTGGTCTGACACGCGCTACCGTCGCCGGCAGACATTGTGTCGTTGCGCGAGGCGCCCGTGATCGAGACTGCACCTATTCACTGCTGCTGCACGTGCTTGCAGTCATCTTCGCCAGCTTCTCAGCCGGCATCGACTGAATTGTCAGGGAGCCAAAGAAGGAAGGGACAGTCTTGCCGTGGGCCGATTTCAGAACCTGTTGCGTGAGGCTTGACCGGGCACGACCCTGTTCAGGGGATAGGGAAGATCAAACCACCGGAAAGGGGAACAGAAATGGGATTGCATGAACTCGCCGGGAAGCCGGCGCCACGATCGATGCTGGCGAACATCCCGAGGCTGATCACGGCCTATTACACGCATACGCCTGACGCTGCCGAAGCCGGGCAACGGGTGGCCTTCGGCACCTCCGGCCACCGCGGGTCGGCGCTCCGCAGCAGTTTCAATGAGGCGCACATTCTGGCCATCAGCCAGGCCATCTGTGAGTACCGGAAAGCGCAGGGGATCGGCGGTCCCCTCTATCTCGGCATGGACACCCACGCACTGTCCGAGCCAGCCCTGGCGAGCGCCATCGAGGTTTTTGCGGCGAACAAGGTCAATGTGTTCATCCAGGAAGGCTTTGGCTATACGCCGACGCCGGTCATCTCGCATGCGATTCTCATCTACAACCGCGGCGTGCGCGGAAGCCGCGGACGGGCCGATGGTGTGGTCATCACGCCTTCGCACAACCCTCCGGAGGACGGCGGCTTCAAGTACAACCCTCCGCATGGCGGACCGGCGGATACGGCAACCACCACGGCCATCGAAGAGCGGGCCAACGAGTTGCTGGCTAAAGGCCTTAAGGGTGTGCGGCGCATGCCCTTCGAAAGAGCTCTCAAGACCGACTGCATCCACCGGCACGATTACGTGTCCCCCTATGTCGGTGATCTCGGCAGCGTCGTCGATATGGATGCTGTTGCAGCGGCAGGGCTACGCATCGGCATCGACCCGCTCGGCGGGGCGGCGGTAGCTTTCTGGCAGCCCATCGCCGAGCGTTACGGTCTGCAGCTGGAAGTCGTCAACGAGATGGTCGACCCCACCTTCTCCTTCATGACCCTCGACAAGGACGGCAAGATCAGGATGGACTGCTCATCGCCCTTCGCCATGCAGAGCCTCATCGGTTTGAAGGACCGCTTCGACATCGCCTGCGGCAACGATCCGGATGTCGATCGCCACGGTATCGTGACGAAAGGGGCGGGGCTCATGAACCCGAACCATTACCTGTCCACGGCCATCTGGTATCTCTTCCAGAACCGGACCGGCTGGAGTTCGAACGCTGCCATTGGCAAGACACTCGTGTCGACGTCGATGATCGACAGGGTCGGTGCCGCGCTCGGCAGGACGGTTTGCGAGGTGCCGGTCGGCTTCAAGTGGTTTGTCGACGGGCTGTTGGAAGGGTCGTTCGGCTTTGGCGGAGAAGAAAGCGCAGGTGCTTCTTTCCTCAGAAGGGATGGAACGGTCTGGACGACCGACAAGGACGGCATCATCATGAACCTGCTCGCCTGTGAAATGACCGCCAGGACGGGAAAAGACCCCGGCGAACTCTACCGGGAGATTGAACAACGGTTCGGCTGCCCGTCTTATGACCGGATCGATGCCCCCGCCACATCGGAGCAGAAGCAGGTTTTGAGTAAACTTTCTCCGGATCTGGTCAAAGCACTGGAACTGGCCGGCGAGCCGATTAAAGCTAAACTGACCCGGGCGCCCGGAAATGATGCCGCTATCGGCGGGCTGAAGGTGATCACGCAGAACGGCTGGTTCGCCGCCCGCCCATCAGGCACCGAAGATATTTACAAGATTTATGCGGAAAGCTTTCTGGGTGAGGATCACCTGCGCCGCATTCAGCAGGAGGCTCAGGCTATCGTCAGCGCCGCGTTCGCTGCAGCGGGGGCCTGAACAAACGGGGAGAATATCTCTATGCTGAATAGTTCTGTCGGTGGCGAGGATAACGTGCTTCACGGACAGGATATCTCCCCTGAATGGCGAGGTCGGGACCATGGTAGCAATCCAGTCTCCTCTGGCCCGGGAAGCCGATGATGGCCCACTCCTTATGAAGGTGACGTATGGATATGTTCCAAAGGGTGCTTATGGTCGATCCGGCCAATGGCTTCTACAAGACAAAAAAATATGGTTTCGACCGCTATTTCGGTACCGTAGATCTCGGTATCCATCTGGCCGAGGAGTACCGTAGCCTCAATTTCGGCGTGGGAATCTTCGCCGGTTCCATCTTCCCGGGTTCGAACCGGCTGGTGGTCACCGGATTTTCACCTTGCTGGCAGGGATACTACATCAGCTCCATGGGCGGCGCGGGGTTAGTATTCGACAACCTGGGCGTCAATATGCTCAGCCTGGTGGGAAAAGCTCCGGTGCCCTCGGTCCTCTGCCTTAATCGCAAGCACGGCGAAGAGATCGAAGTGGACGTGGTTGCCGTTCCGGTGGAGGAGATCTGGAAAGCCGGGCGCACGGGGGGCTATGCCCTTACCGACCATGTCTTCGCGATGTTCGGCGGACGCTACGAAAACGATCCACGCATCCTGGTGACCGGTCCGGCGGCCATGCACACCGACATGGCAGGCATCATGTCGGTTCCCATCAACAAGGGGAAGATCAGCCTTGTCGACACCTGGGCCGGCCGCGGCGGCTTCGGCAGCGCGATGGTGCAGAACCACGGCATCGTGGCGATCATTTACGGCGGCACGCTGGTGAATGAGGACTTCCGCGACCACAAGGTGGCCGATGAGTGGTTCAGGAACAAGTACAACCTGCGCCTGATGCAAAAGGACCTGGAGGCGACCACTAAATATCGCTATGACGAGAAACTTCAGACCGGCGGCACCTTCGGTGTCAACTACGCCACCATGGGCGGGAAGATCCTGGCCTTCAACTACCGCACCATTTTCTGGACGGAAGCAGAGCGACAGGCTCTGCAGCAAGACCTGGTGGTCAATCACTACCTCAAGCAGTTCAATCAAGAGACCATCACCGCCAAACAGCAGGCCACCTGCGGTGAACCCTGCGCCGCCGTCTGCAAGAAGATGAACGGCAGTTACAAGAAGGATTACGAACCCTACCAGACCATGGGGCCTCTCTGCGGCATCTTTGACCAGCGGGCGGCGGAGAAACTCAACCACCACTGCGATGCCATGGGCTTTGACGCCATCTCCGGCGGCGGAGTACTGGCCTGGCTGATGGACATTCTGGACGCCAAGCTTCTGACCGGTGAAGAGCTTGGCGTGACCAGGTTGCCACGCTGGGAAATGGCGGGTTTCGATGTGGTCAACGATTCGATGCACAACGCCGAGCTGGGCTGCGAGCTGATTGACGCGATCCTTGAGCGCCGCGGCCTGCTTGATTTTCGCGAAGGGGTGCGCAAATGGAGCCGCATCCATTCGCGCGCGAAGGGAACGGCGCTGCATGACCGTCTGGTTTACACTGCCTTCAACCGGCGGGGGTGGATGGTGCCCAACCAGTACTGGGTTTCCGGAGTACTGGCTCCGATGAGCATCATGGGGAAATATTACATGATTTACAGCAACGACTTCATCCCGCCCCGAACGCTGGGCAGAATGTGCGCCGAGCGGCTGAAGAAGGAGCTCATTCTCGACAATCTCGGCATCTGCCGTTTTCACCGCGGCTGGGCAGAAGAGATGCTTCCTGAGGTCGTAGGTTCCCTCTACGATTGCAAAGAACAGTTCCTGCGCGCAATCGATGTGCTTGCCAGTCGGCTCAACAGCCGTAACAGTCCGATTTTCTGGGAATCGCAGGCCAACATCGATTATCTGCACACCTTTCTGAAACGGAAACAGGAGGTAGACCAGGAGCAGGATCCCCGGTTGGGGGAATGGCTGGAAAAGTTCGACCGGGACCAGCTCGAGGCGGCCAGGGAGTTCTGGTACGAAACCTTGAAGGGGATCGACGAAAGTCTGCGGGAATTTTTCTGAAATCTGCAGAAAAACCGACAGGGCGACGGACCGTCCATGAATCCATAAAGCATCCGGATGCGCAAATCAGGAATCAGCTCCTGCTGACTTCGGTGCGGACTGCCTGGAAAACACTAACCTGTGTGTATAATCGGGTGTTGTCATTTTTTGTGGCATTTTTCTGTGTTGCATTTTTCTGTTGACAATCCTGACCAAACAGGTAACATATCCCCAACAGAACATAGTTCTTCATGTTCTCCCTCCTAAGTAAAACCATAGAAACCCTTTGCCCCACAGTCACTCTCCTGACTGTGGGGCTTTTTTTTGATCTCCAACCAAAACAAAAGCCATTGAAAACTAATGCAAAGATGCAAAGGACAAAGAAAGACGCAAAGAAAACCCTTCTTCATGGTGCTTGATGACAAGCATGACCTTTTTGGGGTTATATGTCTGTTCTTTCTGGTGTGGAGCTTGCGAGGTTTCCTGGGAACGCAAGCTGCCGTTTTCCAGCTTATGAAAATCCGATTTTTCGAGTTTTCAAATTTTCAGGGAGTATACATCCTGACTTCTTTTTGACTTCTTTCAAGTAAACCAAGCAGGCTCAACTTCGTCTAAATATCAAAAAATAAATTGTTCCATGAAATTGAACGGGACAACAGCTTTCAGACGTTTTCATATAGTTAACCAGAGTAAAACCAGGCCGCGCTGCCTAGGCTGACAGGGGGTCGTCATGAATAAAAGATTTGTAATACGCCTGATCCCAGGATTGTTCTTCATCTTCGCGATACTGTTTTGCCTTGCCTCGATGCCGCGACAGGTACAGGCTCAGGACATTGAATATCCGGCGGACTCCGAAAAATTCAGCCGGGAAGAGCTCGCCCAGATGCTGGGCCCCATCGCCCTTTATCCCGACAAACTGCTGTCACAGGTCCTGATGGCGTCGACCTATTCTATTGAACTGATTGAGGCCGATCGCTGGATCAGGATGAATCGCGGATTGCAAGGTGACAACCTTGATCGGGCCTTGCTGGACAAGGACTGGGCTCCCAGCGTCAAGGCGATCTGCCACTTTCCTGCTATTCTGACCCTGATGAGCGAGCGGATCGTTGAAACCACCAACCTTGGCAACGCCTTTCTTGTTCAGGAGGCAGAGGTCATGGACATGATCCAGGAACTGCGCGCCAGTGCCCATGGCCAGGGCAACCTCACTACGACACCCCAGCAGAAGGTCATTGTCGAAAAAGAGATGGTTATTATCGAGCCGGCAAACCCCAGGGTCATATACGTGCCGTACTATGATCCTTATTACATATATGGACCCTGGTGGTACCCTGCCTATCCACCCTATTATTGGGGGCCTTCGGGAATACGCCTTGGCATCGGGATCTCATATTGGCCCGGTATCTATTTCGGTTTTTCCTGGGGTACGTGGAGCTATTTCGACTGGCCCCGCAATTATATCTACATCAATGTCCACGATCGACCCAGGTATGTCAGGCACGACCGCTGGATGACAAAGTCCGGTCGGTGGTCGCATGTCCCGGTTCACCGGCGGGGGGTCGCCTATCGTGACAAGTACACCGCCAGGAAGTTTGCTCAGTATCCGCAACGCCGCACTGATTTTCGTGGTGATATCCGGGGGTTCCCCGAGCGCAAAGTGCTGGATCGGCAAAGGAGTCGGGTTGGCGACGGGCGTATAAGAATTGAGCGGAATTTCCGTGATTATCCCAAATTCGAGCGCAGCCGGCAGGAACAGCATCGCGTTGAGCTTGAACTGCAGAAACGGCAGCAGCTGCTTCATCAGCGGGGTGACCGTGATCTGCAAAAAAGTCCGGTCATCGATCGAAACAGGCAGGAACAGCAACGCAGAGGGCAGGAACGCACCACAGTCGACCGCGTCGTCCGGGAGCGACAAGAACGTACCAGGATTGACCGTGTCCCTCGGGAGCGACAGGAACGCACCAGGATTGACAGTGTTCCCCGGGAGCGACAGGAACGTACCAGGATTGATCGTGTTCCCCGGGAGCGGCAGCGCGCTGATCAGGGGCGAAAGTTCCAACAAACAGACCAGCAGAAACGGTCGCGAGACCTGGTCAAGGGCGATCAATCTCAGCGGCGCCGCGAAACCGTTTTCGATCGGCAGGAAAATGGCAGGAGTGAACGCCAGTCCAGTGAGCGCGGTCGACTCAGCCGACAAGAGCGGAGTGCTGACTTCCGTAGCAAAAGCCGGGAGAGCAGAGGTGCAGGAAACGACCGCAACGATGTGCGTCGCAACAGGTAAGTTTCTAGGCAGCTGCCAGATATGTCCTGATGGCCTGTTCCTTTTGCTGCCAATTTACATCAAGACGCAGTTTCAGAAAGGCTGACAGGAGGCTGTCAAAAAGCTGCAGTCCCTCCTCGAGCAGATACATTCTTTCAAAGAAGACCGCTTCGCGCTCCATGGACGCATCAGTGATATCGTCCTTCTCCAGGGTGACCGACGGAGCCTTGAACGAAGCGAAGTGAAAGGTGCTGCCTTTCAGGGTCATCTTCCACAATTGCTCCTGCTTTTCCATGTAAAGTACGGCCTCGTGGATGTCCTTGCCACCCTGCAGGGCGGTGCGCACTTCGCTGAAATGATCCTGTGGCCCGGTTACGGTGACTTTCTGCACGCCGGTTTCGCTGCTGGCTGCCAGCAGGAGGCGGTCATTGAGATAAGCGACGAAGCCCTCGCCGGAGACCGCCGGCCCGGGCTGGTTGATGGTGTATTCGGATGAGGCATTCATGGTTTCGTGCATCAGCCAGAGCAGGAAGTCCCTGCCGAGCCACTGGTTGGCTTCGATCTGTTCCAGTATGGCTTCGCTGCCACTGCCGTTGGCTTTATTCAGGGCTGGCTGAAGCTGGTCGTCAATGACCCGGCCCGCCCGGGCAAAGGGATGCAGCGGTACCAGTCGCAGGCCATCAAAGCTTTTCTTGAACTGCTCGACAAACAGGTCTACCGCCTTGGTGCCAAGGCTGGCGAAGGTGACCAGGTTGGTGCGAGTGTCCCAGACCGCGTCGTAAATAGCCGGCACAGGCAAGGTTTTGGCGAACAGACTGCCCCGTACGGCGTCGCGCAGGTCTTCGCGCTGCTGTTTCGGTACGCGCTTGAACTGCGGGTTGACAGCCAGCCAATCCTCTTCGGCTTTCTTCAGGTAAGGTTTGAGCAGGGCGGTCGGCAACATGCGTTGGTCGCGGCGCAGGGAGAAGGCGAGATAGTGGTCGTGCTGAAAGGTGTGCAGGTCTGCGAATCCGCTGTCCTGGTAATCATCCAGCTGAACCCAGCCGCTCGACAGCTCTTCGCTGGTCTGTTCAATGGAACGAAAACCATCCCGGACAAGGCCTTCGCCGACCCAGGTGGCTAAATCTGTAGCCGGTGATGCACCTTGGACCTGGAACTGACAGACGCTTACAGTGTTGTTGAGAATACCCATGTTTTACTCCTGGTTGATGATTTTAGAAGGGCCTTAGGTGTAACTTTTTTGACTGTAGAGGGCAAGAGGAATCGTTGGTGACACTACAGTTCCAGCCGCTTGCTGGGAATACTCGAGAGAAACGTCATAATTTAAATCATCAAAAAATTGGCATGTTAAAGAGTCATTACTCATGTATAACATGATGAAAAACAGGTTATCGCGGTTGGTGCATCATTGGTATGCATAGTCGAGAAGACCAGATGGCCGGTCAGGGCGTCCTGGATAGCGTTGTCAGCTGTCTCCCGGTTGCTGATTTCACCGATCATCAGCACGTCCGGGTCCTGTCGCAACATATTGCGCAGAATGGTGGAAAATGTGACGCTAATCGCGATTTGCACGCCGACCTGATTGAAATCTTCCATGACCAAACCCAATCGGATCTGTTATGGCTACCAACAACGTGTTGGCTGCCAACAACGTTGCTGAACAACGGTTGCGGGTGTATGATAAACAATTGATCCGAAAAAATAGAAAAGTGGCCGATAGTTAATCATATAGATGTTTTTCGTAAGGAGTTTTTATGTCGAACGAACTTGGTAAATTCAAATTGGAAGCAGAAAAAGCGGTTCTCGTAGTGATCGATGTCCAGGCGCGGCTGGTGCCGTCTATGCCACAGGATGTTTACCTGCGCTTGCGGGATACGATCGGCATGCTGGTCAATGGCGTGGGCCTGCTCGGTGTTCCGGTGGTGACAACGGAACAATATCCGCAAGGGATCGGTCACACTGTTCCTGAATTGGCAGACGCCTGCAAGGGGACCCTTATCGAGAAAGTCAGCTTCGGCTGTTGTGGGGAGCCGGATTTCCTGGCAGCCCTGAAAAAACTCGGCCGAAGCCAGGTGATCATAACCGGCATGGAAGCTCATGTGTGCGTCTATCAAACAGTGCTCGGCCTGCTTGAGGAAGGCTATAATGTTCATCTGGTGCGTGATGCGATCTGTTCGCGCAACAAGATCGACTATCTGACAGCTGTTGCAGGCGCCGATAAGGCCGGTGCCGTGGTGACTTCAGCCGAAACAGTATTGTTCCAGATGCTGCAGAAATCGACCCACGAGCAATTCAGAGCCGTGTCAAAGCTGGTCAAGGCGAGAGGCTGAAAAACGGCGTGAAATGCGGGACGCAAGCCAAAAAGAGCCTTTTAAGCTTCTCCGCATCTTTTAAGCCGCACTCCGTACTTTGTCTTTAAGGAGTCTTTATGGCCCGCAAAGTTTTTATCGCCGCAACCGGTCAGAACAGTGGCAAAACCACCACCAGCCTTTCGCTGATGTACATGGCACGCAAGAAATATAAACGCGTCGGATTCATCAAGCCGCTTGGTCCGAAGCCTACTGTTGCTGAAAATGGTATGGTTGTCGACAAGGACGCTGCCTTGATGGCGGAGGTCTTTGGCCTTGAGGACGATCTCCCACTGATGTCGCCTCTGGTGCTTATGCCGGGCGACACGCAGAAGCTCCTCGACGGCGAACTCTCCGGTGTTGAAATGGAGAAAAAAATGCTCGACGCCATCGTAGAACTGGACCGGAAAAATGATTTTCTGGTTATCGAGGGGGCCGGGCACACCGGAGTTGGCTCAATTATCGGTTTTTCCAACGCAAGGGTGGCAAAGCTGGCCGATGCCCCGGTCGTTATGGTCACAGGCGGAGGCCTTGGTAATGTGGTGGATGCTGCCTATATGAATCTTGCCTTGTTTGATAAAGAGGGCGCCGAGGTCCGTGCCCTCCTTGTCAACAAGATTACGCCTGAAAAACGTGAGAAGACTTTGCACTATCTGGGATTGGCGTTTGCCAGAGAGCCTTTCAAGGTGATCGGCGGGTTCAATTATCAGCCGATCCTCGCCAACCCGACGTTGCGCCGCATCAGTCAGGTTCTTGACACTGAGCTGCAAGGCAATCAGGAGACAGCCGGTCAAATCGTCCATCATTTGCAGATAGGCTCTGCCGCAACTCAGCGAGTGACCGAACTGTTGAAAGAATCTTCTCTGGTCATCGTCACCAGCAGTCGGGATGAATTGCTGGTAACCCTGGCCAATATTTACAATTTGCCTGAGTATAGCCACCTGCTGGTCGGCCTGGTTATCCCGGGTGTTGCCAAGATCAGTGCGATCACCCATAAAATCCTTGATCGCAGCAATATCCCTTATATGCGCACCAATCGCACCACTGCGGACGTCTTCAATACCATCAACGATGACGTCTCCAAACTTAACGCCAAGGATACTGAAAAGATTGACCTGGTCATGAAACTTGCAGACAAACGCTTTGATTTTGATGCGATTGACGCTCTGCTAGGCTAGTTTTCGTCTGGTCCTGGTGGCAAACACGACCTTTCTATAGGTGAATATAAAACCGTAATAAAAAGAGAGAGCAACGAATTATGTTGACAGGGCAAGACCGAAAACTTGACAAGCCAGTGGTTCTGGTTTGAGATTATGCAGCAGCGATTACAGAAAATAATTGCAGCCGCGGGATATTGCTCCCGACGACGCGCCGAGGAGCTGATTGCTGCCGGCAGGGTCCGCGTCGATGGACAAATAGTCAAGCTGGGTGATCAGGCTGATGTGGAAACAAGTGTCATCCTGGTCGACGACAAGCCACTTAAACCCACGGAAAAACTCGTCTATATCCTTCTCAATAAACCGCTTGGAACGGTTACGACCCTGAAAGACCCGGAAGGGCGGCCTGTTGTTACTGACCTTGTTCGCGATCTGCCCGTGCGTCTATTCCCGGTCGGCCGTCTTGATATTAATACTTCCGGTCTGCTGTTGATGACCAATGATGGTGCGCTGGCCAATTGCCTGGCTCACCCAAGTCACCAGGTCGACAAAACATACCTGGTCAAAATGCGCGGTCTGTTGTCGGAACAGTCTAAAAGGTCACTGGAAGAGGGTGTGCTTCTCGAAGACGGCTTGACTGCGCCCGCGACCCTGGCGAATCTGCGTTATCGTGGTGGTCACTCCTGGTTTGAGCTGACCATCCATGAAGGGCGCAATCGCCAGGTACGGCGCATGTGTGAGGCTCTGGGCCATCAGGTCAGCCGCCTGGTCCGTATCGGTTATGCGTTCTTAACCCTGGAGGGCATGGCGCCAGGGCAGAAGCGCATGCTGACCGGTAAAGAAGTTGCACGCTTGAAACGCCTTGGAGACCCATAATAATTGACCATGCCGGAGTCGCGGAGGGTAAGTTGTTTGCCTGCGAGTTGATGGGGCGGCAAGGTTATGAAAAGAAGGCAGAGATGCGTATAACGATAAAAGCACGTTTGCAACCTCGGGTTCTTGCTTGTGTGTAGCAGCCTATTCTGCTGATTTTTAAAGTGAATTTATCCCTGACTCCGGGTATGCGTCCTTGACAATCCCGGAGTTTTTCGTTTAGAGTTATAACTTATGTGCTCTGCAATCAATACGGTAGGGGAAGTCCTTGGCAAATAAAGAAAAACTACTCGCAAGCGCCCAGAAATATCTTTCGAAGGGGCAAATTCCGAAAGCGATCGGCGAATATCAAAAGCTGGTCGGAGCTTTCCCCAAGGACGTGCGCAATCGTCAGAAACTTGCCGAGTTGTTCAGTCGCGAAAAACGCAATGAAGAGGCCTTGACCGAATACGAGGCTGTTGCCAAACATTACACGGATACCGGTTTTTACCTGAAGTCGATCGCGGTCTACAAGCAGATCCAGAAGATCGAACCTTCCCGGGTCGATATCTACCACAGCCTCGCCGAGCTCAATGCAAAACAGGGTCTGACCGGTAACGCCCTGACCGAATACCGCAATCTGGTCTCTTTCTATGATAAGAACGGGATGCATAGTGATGCTATCGAAGTGTTGCAAAAGATGGCCGCTCTTGATCCGGATAACCTTAATTTCTCTGCAAAAATTGCAGAAAGCCTCATGGCATCCGGTCGGAATGAAGATGCCCTGGAAAAATTTCAAGCCATCATTGAAACACTCGCCGAAAAAGCAGAGCATATCAAGGTTGTCAAATTATACGAGCGGTTTCTTGAGCTCTGCCCTGAAGAGGGAACTTCACGTCTACCACTTGCCCGTTCACTGTTGAAAAGCGGCTCACCAGATAAAGCAATCCAGGTTCTGAAGAGCCTGCTTAAACATCTCCCTGAAGATCCTGATATCAATCAATGCCTGACTGATGCCTATGTTGCCAATCAGGACTTCGTCAACGCACGTCTCACTCTGAACCATCTCTTGAAACTGAAAGAGGGTGACCTGGAGCTCCGTGAATACTATCTGCGGATATGTCTGGACGCTGGTGACGTAGAACGTGCCAGGGATCGATTTGAAGAATGGAAAGATGCCTTCATTCAAGCCGGGCGCGATACAGTTCTTCAGGGCTTCCATGAAGAACTCAGAAGCGCCTTTCCTGGCGATCCGATAGTTGCCGGAATGTTCTCTGCTGCCAGTGGGGCGGTCGTGGACACGGCGGCGCGGGATGAACTCAATGTGACCGCGGTTGTTTCTGCCGAATCAACTGAAAAGCCATCCGCTCAAAAAACTCTAAGTGCCGGGCTCGAACTTGATCTGGACCTAGATCTGGACCTTGATCTTGAACCCTCTGTGTTACGGGCTGAGAATGCTCACACCATTGCGGCCGCAGCAGAAACGATCGCTGAGAACGATGTCGCCTCTGTTGCTGACGTCGCTGAGGACATCGAGATAGAGATAGACATTGATCTCGATGATATGGGTGACCTCGATCTGGAATTTGACGAAGATGATGCTTTTTCTGATCAAGACTCTGTTGAAGAAAATGAGATTAAAGCCGCAGATGAGGTTGATGGCGTTGTCTTTGAAGAGCAGGAGCTGACTCAGGATAAAGTTGTCGATGAAGCAGAGCTGCAAGCCTACGATACAGAAGCAGAAGAAGCAGAAGAAGCAGAAGAAGCAGAAGAAGGTCTGGCGGGCATTGAAACTGATGAGTTCGAACTGGATGAAGGACTTGAAGAGCTCGAAGATATAGAAGAGCTGGATGACCTTGAGGAACTCGATGAACTCGATGAACTCGAAGCTCTGGAAGGAGTTGAGCCCCGGATTGCAGATGAACCTTCCGGTAGAATTGATTCTGTTGTCGCGTTGGACGTTGATACAGAACTTGAGGAAGCTGAATTCTATCTGCAGCAAGGTTTGTTCGACGATGCCGAAAGAGTTGTTCTGGCACTGATGGAATATCATCCGGAACAGCCTGAACTGCTGGCGAAAATGGCTGAAATCAAGCAGGGACGGCAAGCTGCGGAAAATGAGTCTGAGAACTCTGCTTTTGTCGATATGATGTCGGATCTGCATGACGATGACCTGTTGGCTGCCACCGACTTTCTCGACTCCCTTGGCGGCGCTGCTCAGGGAGATGATGAGCTGTCGCAGAAACTTGTTTCAGAGCTTGATTCTGCCGATACAGAGTCGCATTATAATCTCGGCATCGCTTATAAGGAGATGGGCCTTTATGACGATGCGATCGCCGAATTTGAAAAGGCTGCAAAAGACCCGGTTCGACAACTTGATTGCACCACACTGACCGGTCAGTGTCATCTGGAAGCCGGGGCTACGGACGCAGCGATGCAAGTGTTCAAGAGCGGTTTGACTCATGAAGGCATTACCGACCAGGGACGAATGATCCTGAATTTTGAGTTGGGCATGCTTTACCAGTTGAACGGCCAGTTACTTGATGCTCTTGATTATTTCCAGCTTGTTGCAGAGAAAGATTCGTTTTTCCGTGATGTTTCAATATTGATCAAGAACTTGCGTAGAGAACTTGGACTTGACGATGATTCCGGTGATGATGGTGGACCGCAGGGGAATCGCGACCGTGTCTCCTATGTATAATCAGGAGGGTGGAGACAAATTATGAGTTATCTGGAACACTTTGGCCTTGGCCGTGAGCCTTTCTCTAATGCCCCGGATGCCCGTTTTTATTTTAACAGTGATCAGCATAGCCAGGCACTGCTGCGTCTGATGTATGCCGTTGACTCCAATAAAGGGCTTGCAGTTCTTGTCGGCGGAGTCGGCACCGGCAAAACGACTCTGGCCCGTCGCATGCTCGACAATCTCCCTGAATCCCGATATGAATCGTCCTTGCTGGTGATGGTGCATTCCGGAATTACACCTGAGTGGATTCTGACACGCATTGCCCTGCAGCTAGGAGTCGTCGAGCCGACCGGAGACCGCCTGAAGTTGCTCAAACAGCTTTACACCAGGCTTCTTGAAATTGATGATGAAGGGCGCCGAGCTGTTGTTTTGATTGATGAAGCGCAGATGCTGCAGAGTCGTGAACTGATGGAGGAGTTCCGTGGTTTGCTGAACCTGGAAATCCCCGGAAAAAAGCTGCTCAACATCGTCTTCTTCGGTTTGCCTGAAATGGAAGACTGTCTGGCCCTGGATGAACCCCTGGCGCAAAGGGTCGCGGTAAAATTTCACCTCAAGTCGATGAGCGTGGAAACGACAATCTCTTATGTCAAACACCGACTGCAAATTGCCGGAGCCAGGCAAATGCTCTATGACGCCGAGGTCATTCCCCTGATTCACCGTTATGCCGGCGGCGTCCCGCGTTTGATCAATACGATAAGCGACAATTGCCTTTTTGAAGCCTACCTGTGCAAGATGAGAAAGGTCGACACCCGGACCGCTCACCGTGTTGCCGGGGATCTCGGCCTTCTGCAGCAACCTCTGTCAGAGCTCCCGAGAGATAAAGCCAACAATGATCTTGCTGAAATTGAAAGTATGCTGGACAGGCTGGAACAGAAGCAATGATCTGAACTTTTATGTGAATGACCGGTTCGGAGCTTTATGATCTCCTCCGCCGGTCATTTGCTTTTGCCCTTTTGAAATATCTGATTATGAGCAGTAGAATCCAGATCCTTCCGGAAAACATCGCCAACCAGATCGCTGCCGGTGAAGTCGTCGAGCGGCCGGCGTCAGTGGTCAAAGAGCTTGTAGAGAATTCTATTGATGCCGCGGCCAGCGAAATCATCGTGGACATTGAAAAGGGCGGCAAAGCCCTCGTCCGGGTTGCTGACAATGGCTGCGGTATGAAAAAGGACGACGCGTTTCTTAGCCTGGAACGTCATGCCACCAGCAAGGTCAAGTGTACTGAAGATCTGTTTGCTCTTCGCACCATGGGCTTTCGTGGTGAAGCCCTGCCGGCAATCGCTTCCGTTTCCCGCCTGCGACTGACCACCCGTTCTGTTGATGATGATGCCGGCTGGCAGATTTATGCCGAGGGAGGAACCATCCGTCAGGCCGATGCTGTCGGCGTTGCTCCCGGGACGATTGTCGAAGTTCGCAACCTGTTTTTCAACACTCCGGGGCGCCGCAAATTTCTGCGCAAAGAAGAAACCGAGTTTGGTCACATTGCCGATGTCGTCTCGCGGCTTGCGCTGTCACGTCCCGATATCCATTTCCGTTTGTCGCACAATGGACGCAGCTACCTGGAAGCTTACCGGCACAACCGCCTGGAGGAGCGCGTCGCAGCGTTGCTCGGACGTAACGTCGCCGCTGGCCTTCTTGCTGTTGAGGCGGATTCAGGCAACGGTGAAATGCTGGTCGGCTTACTGGGCTCCCCCGGAATCAGCCGTTCTTCCACCGCACAGGTTTACACCTATGTAAATGGCCGATTTGTACGTGACCGGGTCATACAACATGCCATCATCGAGGCCTACCGGTCTTTACTGGAAAAACGTCGCTATCCGATTGCCGTGCTTTTCATCGACATGCCTCCTGAAATGGTGGATGTCAATGTGCATCCCACCAAACACGAGGTGCGTTTTCGTAATCAACAGCAGGTGCATGATTTTATCGTTGCAGCACTTCGCGCACGTCTGCAACAGGTTGCGTGTGAACCTGTCAGCGTCTCTGCCGGTTTCATGCCCCCTGAAATCGAAAGGACCGCTTCAGCGATGCCGCCTGCGCCAGGGGACTATCGTGATCGTATCCAGGAGTCGCTGGCGGCTTTTAATGAAAAAGTCGCTGCAGCCCCGATTCTTCCGGCTGTGTCCACTGTTAAAGGTGAGATGGCCGGATGGTCAACAATGCAGCCCAATGCGTCTTCCATGCCGGATGGCTGGCGTTTGATCGGCCAATATCTCAGTAGTTATCTGCTTTGCCAGGTGAACGATGAACTGGCGCTGATTGACCAGCATGCAGCTCACGAGCGCATCGGGTTTGAACGTCTGCGCAACCAGTTAGCCACTGACGGTATCGAAAGCCAGAGTCTGCTCTTTCCGGTTGTTCTCGAACTTGATCATCGCGAGTCGGCTGTTTTGACAGAGCACCTTGATGAATTCGCACGTTTTGGCTTTGAAGTGGAAGCTTTCGGCGGCCGTTCTTTTACAGTGAAGTCGGTTCCCGCTCTTGTTGTCGATGTTGATGTCGAGAGGCTGATCCGTGATCTCGCTGCCGAACTGAATGAGATCGGACGTTCCGGACAGCTTAACGATGAAATTGAGCGTATTCTTGCTGTCCTCGCTTGTCACAGTATGGTTCGCGCCAATCAGGCGCTTTCACAAAGTGAGATGTTGCATCTGTTGAAAGATCTCGCTGCCATTGATTTTGGCAGTTGCTGTCCACATGGGCGACCGGTCATGTATAGATTGTCCAGGCGCGATATAGAGAAGTTCTTCCATCGGGGCTAATGGTGTGTCGAAAGTAGATAACCGACCAGCTCTTGTTGTCATCTGCGGGCCAACAGCGGTTGGTAAAACAGCGCTGGCCCTGAATCTGGCCGAGCGCTTTCATGCAGAGATCCTTTCTGCCGATTCCCGTCAGGTTTACCGGCTGATGGATATTGGTACGGCCAAGCCTACCGTCGCCGAGCTGCAGCATATCAGGCATCATCTGATTGATGTTGCCTGGCCGGATGAGGTGTTCCACGCTGCCCGCTTTGTCAGCCTTGCCGAACAGGTCATCAAAGAGAGCTGCCAGCGTAACAAAAGGGTTTTTTTGGTCGGCGGCACTGGCCTGTATATTCGCGCTCTTACTGAAGGACTTTTGCAGGCTCCCAGCGCGAATCCTCAACTTCGCCTGCACTTGCAAGCCAGGGCAGAGGCAGAGGGCAGCCATTCATTGCATGACGACCTTGCCAGGGTCGACCCCGAGTCTGCTGCTCGACTGCATCCTAATGATCTGATCAGAATTGTCAGGGCGCTGGAAGTTTATGAGCACTCAGGCAGTACGCTCTCGTCATTGCAGGATGAACATGGCTTCAGCAGCCAACCTTATCGTACCCTTAAGATTTGTCCTGATCTTGCACGGGACGAACTTTATCGACGGATTGACCAGCGTGCAGAGATCATGTTTGCGCAGGGTTTGCTGGAGGAGGCAGAAGCGCTGATACGGGCGGGGTATGACCCGGCCTCGAAGGCATTGAAAACAATCGGTTACCGTCAGGCCTTTGCCGTATTGAGCAAGGAAATGAGTCGCAATGAGGCGATCGAGGATCTCAAACAGTCGACGCGACGTTATGCAAAACAGCAGTTGACCTGGTTCCGTAAAGACAAATCGATTATTTGGCTTGAATCCTCTGACGACTTTGATACAATCCACAAGTTGATTGAAAAATTCTATGACATTTAAAAAAGGAGCGGTTGTTATGGCTAAGTCACCCTTCAATATTCAAGATCAATATCTCAATCAGGCACGCAAGGAAAGAGTCCTTGTTGATATCGCCATGATGTCTGGTGAAAAAATGCAAGGGCATGTCAAGTCGTTTGACAGTTTCTGTGTGTTGGTCGACTGCGGCGGCGATCTCCTGCTTTACAAGCACGCGATTTCGTCAATTACCTCGGCAGACGGTAACTTTCGCCTGCATGGTGGTCGGGACTAATACCCGACCTGCTGGCCAGATAATTAAAAGTCCCTTTCCGGTCATTGTTCCGGTCGGGGACTTTTGCCTTTCAGTGCAGAGAAGACAGGTCGCCCTTTGCGTTGTCCTGGTAACATGTTTTTTTTGCGGTAAGGTCATATTTTATCCCCGGACGACAAACAGACAGGTGGACCAGGTTGAACAATGCTTGAAATATTAACGGTTGATTCCGGTACTATCGCCGACGAATTGGGTGTGCAGCCAGGGGACTTCCTGCTCGCGGTCAATGGCGAGCCTGTGAACGACCTGATTGATTATCTGGTTGAAGAATCCTCTGAACTTCTGCATGTCGAAATTAAACGATCTGGCGGGGAATTGTGGGAACTCGATATCGAGCATGACAGTGATGAGCCGCTCGGGTTGGGCTTACCACATCCGGATCCGCAGCAGTGTGGCAACAACTGCATCTTCTGTTTCGTTCATCAACTGCCGCGCGGGATGCGCCGGAGTCTTTATGTCAAGGATGAGGACTATCGGTTCTCCTATCTTTATGGAGCCTATGTCACTCTGACCAACCTGTCGGAAGACGATCTGCAACGGATAATCAAGAAGCATCTGTCACCACTCTATGTGTCGGTCCATGCTGCTGACAACAAGCTGCGACAGCGGCTGCTCGGTAAACGCGCCGAGAACGTGATGCCGTTGCTGTGCAGACTTGTAGATGGTGGCATAGAGATACATACCCAGGTTGTCGTCTGTCCGGGAATCAATGACGGTGAGGCATTAGCCCTCACTTGCAGAGAGCTGGCGGCTCTCGCACCAGGAGTGAAATCTCTGGCCATAGTGCCGGTTGGATTGACCGGGCATCGTCAACATCTGCCGTTATTGCGTACACACACCAGGCAGGAAGCTGACGAACTGGTCGATTGGGTTGAGACGCGGCAGGCTGAGTTTTTGCAGCAACTCGGAACCCGCTTTATCTTTGCAGCGGATGAACTTTATCTCAAAGCGGAGAAAGATTTTCCAGCTTTGAGCGCCTATGAAGATCTTGCGCAAATTGAAAACGGTATTGGACTTTTCCCTCTGTTTCGTTCGCAGACGACAGACGTTCTTGATGTGGCCGGGCCGCTGGTGTTGCCGCCAGTCAGCCTGGTCACCGGAGTCTCTGCTGCCTCTGAGGTAAAGTCCTTTGCCGGAAAACTCGCAGAAAAATGTGGTCTGGACCTGCGCGTGCATGTCGTGGAAAATCGTTTTTTCAATGGGCATGTGACTGTGACCGGGTTGTTGACTGGTCAGGACCTTCTGGAGCAGTTGGCTTTTGAGCGACTGGGAGACATCCTGATTGTGCCTGATGTCATGTTGCGTGAGGAGGATGACCTCTTCCTCGATGACATTCGCATCAGCGATCTGGCAGAACGACTGAAAATGCAGGTTGAGGTAGTTGCAGCTGACCCCTGGGGTGTTTGGGACATGCTTGATACCCTGGCCATGGAACATGAGCCGGGTCTTGATAACAGAGTAAAGGGAGAAAATCCATGAGTGATGCACAGATATCCTTGAGCCGGGCGGAGCAAGCCCTGGAAAACGGTGCGGCTGAAGAAGCGATTCAAATTCTGAAACGGCTGCTGCAAGCGCAAGCTGACAATACAGATGCCAAGGCGTTGTTGGGAGAGGCTCTGCTTGAGGCAGGTCACCTCGAAGAAGCTGTGACGGTTCTCGAAGATGTCATCAGCCAGTTGCCAGACGATCTTGACCTGCAATTTGACCTGGGTGATGCTTATTTCGAGCTGGATCGGCCAGAAGATGCCTGTCGGGTTTATGAGAACGTGTTGTCCCGTGATCCGGGTCAGACGGATGCCCGCGTCAGTCTCGGCCTGATTTTTTTCCACCAGGAGCGCTTGGATGAAGCCGAGTCCTGTTATCGCCGGGCATTGGAGCAAGATCCCGAGTCTGCTTTTGCTCTGCTCTCCCTGGGGGATGTATGTTTTGCGACGGGACGTAATGAAGAAGCCTGCAAATATTTTGAAAAAGCTCTGGAGCTTGAGCCTGATGATCCACAGGCCCACTTCAATCTGGCAGAGTATCACTATGACAATGGTGATCTTAAAAAAGCAGAAAAATACAGCCGTCAAGCGATCACGCTGGATCCGGATTTCTCTTTCGCCTACCTGACCCTGGGAAATATCTGTCTTGACCAGGAGCAGATCCAGGAATCGTTGCACTGCTTTAAAGAGTTTCTTAAGCGTGAGAAGAGCCCGGCGTCAAAAGAAATATGTGATGAAGTTGCCGCGCTTATCGAGGGGCTGAAAGACGAATCTTAATGCTCCGCAAACTTGTGAGAAAGTGAGAAGCCATGGTCCGAGGATTGACACTGCTGTTGCTTTTTCAGCTTTGCGGGGAAGTTGTCAGCCGCGTGCTTGAGCTGCCAATTCCCGGCAACGTTCTGGGGATGGGTTTACTTCTGCTGGGGCTGCTGACAAATGTCGTCGACATCAAGTGGTTTGAAGAAGCCGCTGAAATACTGCTGTCAAACATGGCGCTGTTTTTTGTTCCGGCGGGTGTCGGTGTCATGGTTTATGGCAATTTGATTGCCTCTGAATGGCTGCCGATCAGCGTTGCCACGGTTCTGAGCACCTTTGTGGTTATGGCTGTTACCGGCAAACTCGCCCAAAAACTGGAAACTCCGGAGCAGGACAATGTGGACTGACCTGGTTGCAACACCGCTCTTCGGCATCACTCTGACCCTTGTGGTCTACCTGCTCGCTCAGCACTTTTATCGTCGGGTCAGCAGCGTGTGGGCCAACCCGGTTCTGGTTTCAATCGTGACGATTATCCTGCTGCTTAAGGGAAGTGGTGTCGAGTACCGTGATTATGCTCGTGGTGGGGATATCATTCTATTCCTGCTTGGTCCGTCAGTCGTCGCATTGGCTGTGCCTCTTTATCAACGTCGCGAAGAGATCTGGAAACGCAAGCGGCCGATTCTGATCGGCGTCTTTGCCGGTTCTCTGGTCTCCATCGTTTCTGCCTGTGGTCTGGCCTGGATTCTGGGCGGCAGTCGGGAAATCGTTCTGTCGCTGGCTCCGAAATCGGTGACTACGCCGATTGCTATCAGTATTGTTGAGAAAATTGGTGGAGTGGCGCCTCTCACTGCCGCTATCGTTGTTTTGACCGGTTGCCTTGGAGCCGTCTGCGGCCCTGAGTTCTGTCGTCGTATCGGCGTGACTTCCCCGGTGGCCACGGGACTGGCCGTAGGCACAGCAGCTCATGGCATCGGCACGGCCAGGATGTTTGAAGTCGACCGACTGTCAGGAGCCGTTGCAGGGCTGGCGATCGGTTTGAATGGTTTGATGACAACATTTCTGTTGCCGGTTCTTATGGTTATATCGGGTTATTAGCCGGTCTTTCGCTTGAGTAAAACCTGTGATAAACAAAAAAAGCCCCGCATCCGGGGCTTTTTTGTATTAATCGTCTATCTTGTCGTTGATCTTAGAGGCCGAGTTGTTTGAAGAAGTCGTTGCCCTTGTCATCGACCAGAATGAAGGCCGGGAAGTTCTCGACTTCGATCTTCCAGACGGATTCCATGCCGAGTTCGGGGAAGTCGATGCATTCGACCTTCTTGATGTTTTCATCGGCGAGCAGGGCGGCCGGGCCGCCGATGGAGCCGAGGTAGAAGCCGCCGAACTTATTGCAGGCGTCGGTGACCTGCTGGGAGCGGTTGCCCTTGGCAATCATGACCATGGAGCCTCCGTTCTCCTGCAACAGTCCGACATAAGAATCCATGCGACCTGCAGTGGTCGGACCAAACGAGCCGGAGGGGCGGCCTTTCGGGGTCTTGGCCGGGCCGGCGTAGTAGATCGGGTGCTTCTTGAGGTAGTCGGGGAGCGGCTTGCCGCTGTCGAGGATCTCCTTGAACTTGGCGTGGGCGATGTCGCGGCCGACCACGATGGTCCCATTGAGCAACAGGGCGTCGCCGCACTTGAGCTTGGTGAGCTCGGCCAGAATGGTCTCCATCGGCTGGTCGAGGTCAAGCTTGATGCCGTGTTCATGCTTGGCCATACGGTACTGTTCCGGTAGCAAACGGCCTGGATCGCGGTCCATCTCTTCGACGAACAGACCATCGCGGGTAATCTTGGCCTTGATGTTGCGGTCGGCAGAGCAGGAGACTGCCATGCCCAGTGGGCAGGAGGCGCCGTGACGAGGCAGGCGGATGACGCGAACGTCATGGGTAAAGTACTTGCCTCCGAACTGGGCACCGATACCGAGATCCTGAGCTGCTTTCTGCAACTTCTCTTCCAACTCAATATCGCGGAAAGCCTGGCCGTGGTCATTGCCGACCGTCGGCAGGTCGTCGAGTTCTTTGGCGGTGGCCAGTTTGACGGTCTTCATAACGGCATCGGCCGATGTGCCGCCAATGACGAACGCAAGATGATAAGGGGGGCAGGCCGCAGTACCAAGGGTCTTCATCTTGGCAACCAGGTAGTCAAAAAGCTTCTCGGGGGTGAGCAGCGCCTTGGTTTCCTGGTAGAGCATGGACTTGTTGGCGGAACCGCCGCCTTTGGCAACGAACAGGAATTTGTAGGCGTCGCCCTCAGTTGCATAGAGATCAATCTGAGCCGGCAGGTTGGTGCCGGTATTTTTTTCTGTATACATGTCAAGCGCCACAGTCTGACTGTAGCGTAGGTTTTCTTCGGTGTAGGTCTTGAAGATGCCCTTGGAGATGTACTCCTCATCGTTGACGCCGGTCCAGACCTGCTGGCCCTTCTTGGCGACGACTGTGGCGGTGCCGGTGTCCTGGCAGGTCGGAAGTTCGAACTGCGCGGAGACCATGGCGTTGCGCAGGAAGGCCATGGCCACACCCTTGTCATTGCGCGAGGCTTCCGGATCGGAGAGGATCTTGGCGACCTGCTGGTTATGCTCTTTGCGCAGCAGGAAGGAGACGTCCTTCATGGCGGTGTTCGTCAGGATGGTTATGGCCTCCGGGCAGATCCGCAGCATGTCCTGACCGCCGAAGTTTTCGACGGTAACGTACTTTTCCGATCCTTCGATCTTGTAGTATGTGGTCTTTTCTTTGCCTACGGGAAAAGGGTTCTGATAAGTGAATTCAGGCATGATCTCTCTCCTTTAAAATGACATGTAATCTGTTCTCAGGGCGGGCGCAATTCCACATCCAAGCAGATTTTGCAGTATAGCCAAACTGTATACATATGTCGATAATTAACTACAGATAATGTTTTGACCAACTTTGATGCAGCGAATGAATAGACCGGAGCTGGTCAACCTATCCTTTTCCTTGAAATCAACAGTCGTTCAGCTTATTCTCATTTTTCAAATTGAATCAATAAACCACCATGCTAATACTTTGCGTTGAATAACCTATGCAAAAATTGCTCAAACAGATCCTTACTTCCAAAGTCTACGAGGCGGCCATCGAAACCCCTCTTGAAGAGTCGGTTTTCCTTTCGCAACGCCTCAACAATCGCGTTCTGCTCAAGCGAGAGGATCTTCAGCCGGTGTTTTCGTTCAAAATACGCGGTGCTTACAACAGGATTGCCAATCTTACTGAAGAGGAGAGGGCCAGAGGCATCATCACCGCTTCGGCTGGAAACCATGCCCAGGGTGTGGCCTTTTCCGGGCAGAAACTCGGGATCAAGACGACTATCGTGATGCCGGTGACAACGCCTGATATCAAGGTTTCTGCAGTAAGAGCTTTCGGGGTTGAGGTCGTTCTGTCTGGCGACAGCTACTCAGAGGCCGCTGAACATTGCGCCCATCTGGTTGCCCGATCCGGCATGATCTTTATCCCGCCCTTTGATGATGAGCTGGTGATTGCCGGGCAGGGAACTATTGCCAATGAACTGCTTCGCCAGAGTGCTGGCCGAATGGACGCCGTCTTCGTCCCGGTCGGTGGTGGCGGACTGCTTGCAGGCATGGCCGTCTTCCTTAAATCGCTCTGCCCGGAAGTGAAGCTGATCGGGGTTGAACCGATTGACAGTGATGCGATGTCTCGGTCTCTGGCTGCCGGTCGCCGGGTCAAGCTCGATTCGGTCGGTATCTTTGCCGATGGTGTTGCCGTGCGTGAAGTCGGTCAGTTGACTTTCGATATCTGTCGCAAACATGTCGATGAAATCATCCGGGTCGATACCGATGAGATATGCAGCGCCATAAAAAGTGTTTATCAGGCCACTCGCTCCATCGTCGAACCTGCCGGTGCTCTCGCTCTGGCCGGACTCAAGAAATACGTGCGCGACCGGAGCGTCACTGGCCAGACACTGGTCGCGATCAATTCCGGTGCCAATATGAACTTTGATCGTCTGCGTTATGTCGCTGAGCGGACTCTGATTGGCGAAAAGCAGGAAGCTCTTTTTGCGGTAACTATTCCTGAAGAGCCTGGCTCGTTGTTCCGTTTTTGCCGTGAAGTGGTCGGCGAAAGGAATATTACCGAATTCAATTACCGTTTGTCAGAGCGAGAGTCAGCAGAAATTTTTGTCGGCATTGCTGTTAATGGCGATGAACAGCGTCGAGCCTTTCGCGAACAACTGACAGCCCACGGTTTTAAAAGTGTCGACTTGACGGATAATGAACTGGCAAAAACCCACGTTCGCTACATGGTGGGTGGGCGTTCTCCTAATGTTCGTGGTGAACGCCTGTTGCGCTTCTGGTTTCCGGAACGTCCCGGTGCCACAGCTCGTTTCCTTGCAGCCATGGGTGCAGACTGGAACATCTCCCTGTTTCATTACCGGACCCAGGGTGGCGACTTTGGCAGGGTTCTGGTCGGCCTGGAAATCCCGTCCGGGCAGGAAGCTCAACTTCAAGCCTTTCTGGATGGTCTTGGCTACCGCTACGTTGAAGAGTCTGACAACGAAGCTTATCAGCTATTCCTTTGATTTTCCTCGAAAATTAATTGACAGTTTTGCTCAGGTATGTTATCCATTATGCAAGCTCATTGGCCGGCAGCCTTTTGCCGGTATTTTTACAGCAAGCTGGATGCGGAGGGCATGCCAAAGTGTTTAATACTATTCGTGAAGACATCTATTCGGTATTCGACAGGGATCCTGCCGCGCGCAGTGCTCTGGAGATTTTCTTCTGCTACCCGGGGTTGCATGCGGTCTGGTTTTATCGGGTTGCTCACTGGTTCTGGACCCGAGATCTCTACTTCCTTGGTCGCTTTACCTCGCATCTCGGCCGTTTTTTCACCGGCATCGAAATCCATCCCGGAGCACAGATCGGTAATAAATTCTTTATTGATCACGGTATGGGGGTGGTCATCGGCGAGACAGCTGAAATCGGCGAAAATGTTACGCTGTACCATGGTGTCACCCTCGGCGGGGTCACCTGGGATAAGGTCAAGCGCCATCCGACTATCGAGGATAATGTCGTGATTGGTTCCGGAGCCAAGGTTCTCGGCCCGTTTACGGTTGGCAAAGGCTCCAAGATCGGCTCTAACTCGGTGGTTGTTAAAGAAGTTCCGCCGAATTCTTCCGTTGTCGGTATTCCCGGACGGGTTGTCATGCAACAGGAGCCAAAGGTCGAAGAACTGCGCCCAGATCTGGAGCACGGTAAAATGCCTGATCCGGAGGCCAAGGCTATCAGTTGTCTGTTCGATCAGATCCGTGCCCTGGAAAAAAAGGTCGAGACACTGACCGATCGACTTGAAAAAGCTGAGTCCAGGCCTGTATCGAAGTCGTCCACTAAAGGTAGCAGTAAGGCCAAGCCCTATACAGCTAAAGCTAAACCGGAAAGCAAGACTGCCACCTCCGCGCACACGCGCAAAACGGAGAAGACTGAGGCATAAGCTTATGAGGATGTCCACCAAGGCACAATACGCTGTACGCGCCATGGTTAACCTGAATCTCCATTCAGGTGGTTCTCCGGTTACCCTGCGTGACATTTCGCTTCGTGAAAGTATTTCCCTGACTTATCTCGAGCAACTCTTTGTGAAGCTGCGTCGCGGCAATATTGTCAAGAGCGTGCGTGGCCCGGGCGGTGGTTACCTGCTGGCTCGACCGGCCCGGGAGATTCAGGTTGATGAAATTATCGACAGTGTCGAAGAGTCACTTGTGCCGGTTTCCTGCATGGATCAGAAAAACGGCTGCGTTTGTGATGATCAGTGTGTGACGCACAACGTCTGGCACGGTCTAGCCGAACGGATTCGACAATTTCTCGCCTCGATCACTCTCGCTGACCTTACGGAAGAAGCCCAGCGCAAGCTGACGCAGTCAAATTCATGATTTTGGATTGCAGGCTTGAGTGGATTGTTTAGAAAAGCATTTGTCAACAACCCGTGAACTCAAAATTGAAGATTGATTTATTGGAGGTTTGAAGGTGAATCGTATTTACCTGGATTACAACGCCACTTCGCCGGTCAGGCCTGAAGTACTTGAGGTCATGCTGCCTTTTTATAAAGAGCAATTCGGGAACCCTTCGAGCGTACACTGGGCCGGTCGTCAAGTCTCCGGAGCTCTTGAAAAAGCACGTGAACAGGTCGCTGCTTTGTTTAATGCCTCTCCTGCAGAGATCGTGTTTGTATCCTGTGGCAGCGAGGGTGACAACATGGCGATCAAGGGAACTTTGGCTGCCCTCAAGGAAAAAGGCAACCACGTCATCACGACTGCTGTGGAACATCCTGCAGTCCTGGAAACCTGCGAGGCTCTTGAAAAAGATGGTTATGAGGTCACTTTCCTGCCGGTTGACAAGGACGGGCAGCTCGATCTGGCTGATCTTGAAAAGGCGATTACCGACAAGACCGTTCTGATTTCAGTGATGTGGGCCAACAATGAAACCGGCAACATATACCCGATTGAAGAGATCGGCAAGATCGCCAAAAAATATAATATTCGCTTTCATACCGATGCTGTTCAGGCCGTCGGCAAGATTCCGGTTGATGTCCAGAAGGCCAATGTTGATCTCCTGGTAATCTCCGGGCACAAGCTCGGTGCCCCCAAGGGAGTCGGAGCCATTTATATCCGGCGTGGCACGCGCATCGCAACGTTTCTTCATGGCGGTCATCAAGAGCGTAATCGACGTGCCGGCACCCAGAATGTTGCCGGAATTGTGGGACTCGGCAAAGCCTGCGAGATCGCCGGTGCAGAGCTTGATGAGTACTACAAGCGTGTACGCCTCCTTCGTGATCGATTGGAAGACGGTATTTTCAGTCAGGTTCCTGATATCAAATTGAATGGCACGCCGGATCGGAACCAGCGCTTACCCAACACTCTGAACGTCAGCTTTGCCTATATCGAAGGGGAGTCGTTGCTTCTCAACCTCGACATGTTTGGCATCGCTGCATCATCCGGTTCTGCCTGTACTTCCGGTTCCCTCGAACCTTCGCATGTTATGGGCGCGATGTGCGTTGAGGTGACGCTTGCGCATTCGAGTACGCGCTTCAGCCTCGGGCCGGAAACCACTGCCGAAGACATTGATAAAGTCCTGGAAGTTCTGCCGGCTACCGTGCAGCGTCTTCGCGATATGAGCCCATTGTACAATTGCGGTAGAACTGCCGAAGGTTGTGAAACCTGTGAAACGGTGAGAAGAATTTAAATCGATGGTTCAATCAGAGGTTCGCTGCCGTAACCAATTATCCGTCTCATTCAGGAGAAAAAAATATGTACACTGATAAAGTTATGGATCACTTTACCAACCCGCGAAACGTGGGGGAGATTGCAGATGCCAACGGAGTGGGAGAGGTCGGTAACGCCTCTTGCGGTGACATCATGAAAATATTCCTCAAGGTTGAAGACAACATCATCAAAGATGTCAAGTTCAAGACCTTCGGCTGCGGTGCGGCAATTGCAACCTCTTCGATGGTGACAGAAATGGCTATCGGCAAGACGATCGATGAGGCTTTGGCATTGAGCAATCAGGCTGTCGCCGAGGCTCTCGACGGCCTGCCGGCGCAGAAGATGCACTGTTCGAACCTCGCGGCGGATGCTCTGCACGAGGCAATCAAGAATTACAGGGAACATAACAGTTAAGTGTCAATACTTCAGCTGTCAAGTTAAAGAACGGAGGGCGGCTCTCGATTGGGTCGCTCTCTCTGCTTGGTGTGACAAGGAAAAGCTTGAAAGCAGTGAAAACCTTTTACGATGAACAGATTCAGCTATGATTGAACCAGGAAAAAGAGTTGTCGTCGCCATGAGCGGCGGGGTCGATTCGTCGGTTGCTGCGGCTTTGCTCAAGGAGCAGGGTTGTGAGGTGATCGGTATGACCATGCAGATCTGGGATTACTCAAAGTTTACTGCTGATCACGGTGAGAGCTCCGGGTCCTGCTGTTCGCTTGATGATGTTTACGATGCGCGTCGGGTTGCCGAGTCCCTCGACATCCCTTTCTATGTGGTCAATTTCGAAAAGCAGTTCGAAAAGGAAGTGATTGATCGCTTCTGTGAAGATTACTTTAAAGGTCTAACCCCAAATCCCTGTGTTGTCTGCAATCAGGTTCTCAAATTTGAGGTCCTTCTGCGACGTGCGCGTGAGCTCCAGGCTGACTACCTTGTT
Source organism: Desulfuromonadales bacterium (assembly GCA_051305875.1). Classification (GTDB taxonomy): domain Bacteria; phylum Desulfobacterota; class Desulfuromonadia; order Desulfuromonadales; family BM103; genus M0040. The sequence goes on from JBPPMD010000125.1 coordinate 31,065, forward strand.
ACCGGACATTATGCTCAACTTGTCCGCAAGGATGGATACTTCGCGCTGGAAA
>JBPPMD010000218.1:0-3705 GCA_051305875.1 Desulfuromonadales bacterium
CGAGCGCCAGCACTGGAACCAGTTTATTCCCTACACCGATCGCATCGATTATCTCTCCGGCGTGCAGAACAATCTGGCGTACCTGCTGCCGCTGGAGACCATGCTCGGCGTTGAGGTGCCGGAGCGCGCTCAGGTGATCCGCCTGATGCTCTGCGAGCTGTTCCGCATCGCCAACCACCTGGTCTGGCTGGGAACCTTTGCTCACGATATCGGCGCCATGACCCCGGTCTTCTATGCCTTCGAAGCACGCGAAAAGATTTTCGATATCATCGAGCAGGTTACCGGCGGGCGCATGCACCCGTCATGGTTCCGTATCGGCGGATTGCCGATGGATCTGCCGGACGGGTGGAAGACGATCGTGGGTCTCTTCACCCGCGACTTCGACAAGCGCATCGACGAACTCGACTCCATGCTCACCGATGGACCAATCTTCAGGGCTCGCACCGAAGGCATCGGCGTCACGACCCTCGACGAGGCGATCGACGGGGGCATGTCCGGGCCCAATCTGCGCGCCTGCGGTCTGCAATGGGATCTGCGTAAAAAAATGCCCTACTCCGGCTATGAGCGTTTCGAGTTCGATATCCCCACCGCTGACAGCGGCTGCAGCTTTGCCCGCTACCTGGTGCGCCTCGAGGAATTGCGCCAGAGCCTACGCATCGTCAAGCAGGCTGCTGCCGACATGCCGGATGGCCCCTATGTGACCAGCGATTTCCGCTATGCCTACCCGGAACGGAAAGCCGGCAAACAGGATATTGAGACGCTGATTCACCATTTTATGAACGTCAGCCAGGGCTTGACGCCACCACGCGGCGAATGTTATCGCGGCATCGAATCGAGCAAGGGTGAGTGCGGGTACTACGTGGTCAGCGATGGCGGCAACACCCCCTATCGGCTGCGGATTCGCACGCCGAGCTTTGCCCAGATGCAGGCATTGCCCAAGATGGTCAAGGGCTGGATGATCCCGGACCTGATCATGGTGCTGGGGGCGATCGACTTTGTCCTGGCGGATTTAGACCGGTAGGGATTCAACGCGGAGGCACGGAGACGCGGCGGAAACCAAAGTAGAAAGTGTTTAAGGGCTTGGAAAAACAAAGAAGTTGTTGCTTTTCAGCAACTCTGCGCCTCCGCGTTAATTTGTAGGATTATATGACAGAACTTCTTCCACAAAATCAGATCGACAGCTTTAAAGCCAGGGCGGCGGCGATTGCGCACCCCCATGAGCTGATTGTCGATCTGCTGCGGGCGATTCAGTCGCATTACGGCTGGGTGCCCGACGATGGCGTGTTGTTGACGGCAGAGACTTTGGGGGTTCTGCCGGTTGAAGTGGAGGAGCTTGCCACCTTCTACGACAAGATTTACCGTCGCGCCGTGGGCCGGAGGGTGATTCATGTCTGCGATTCGATCTGTTGCTGGTCGACCGGTGCGGAGATGATTACTGAGCACCTGCAGCAGTCCCTCGGCATCGATTTTGGCATGACAACGGCTGATGGGGCATTCACCCTGCTGCCGAGCTGCTGCCTTGGCGCCTGCGGTGATGCACCGGCGATGATGATCGGTCTGACAACTTACGGCAAGCTCACCCCGCAGCAGATCGATGAAATCCTGCTGAAGGAGCGTGCCGCGATTGCGGCCGCCGATTAAAAAGAAGCTATCAGGAGTCTGTCGGACTTTCCATGAGCCGGCTGCAAATCCGGCTGTTTGGCCCATATTTCAGCTCCTTTTTGGATCATAGCTACGGCTATGAGCCTGCAAACGAGCTAAAATCTGTTCTCAAACATCCAAATTTTCGCTTCGGCCCGTATAGCCCGACAGATTCCTAGGCAAGTGTAGCCACCGGATGATTGCTTTGCGAGAGTCTCAATGAACGCGTATCCACAGGTTCTATTCAAAAATCGCCGGCCGGGAGAGACAATCCTGTTGTCCGAGTACGAAAAATCCGGAGGTTACCATGGCCTGCGCGCTGCACTGAAGATGTCGCCAGAGGAAGTCAGCACGCTGGTCAAGAATTCCGGTTTGCGCGGCCGCGGCGGAGCCGGTTTTCCGACAGGGATCAAGTGGTCGTTTTTCCCCGTCGATCAACCGGGCGAAAAGTACCTGGTCTGCAACGGCGATGAGATGGAACCGGGCACCTACAAGGATCGCCAGCTGCTGCTGGCCGATCCCCACCAACTGGTCGAGGGGATGGCGATTGCCGCCTACGCCTTGCAGACCCCGGTCGGCTACGTTTTTTTGCGCTATGCTTATGAAGACTGCTCACTACGGGTCGAGCGGGCTATTGAAGAAGCCATAGACGCGGGTTACCTCGGGAAAAACATCCTCGGCTCCGGATTCGATGTTGAACTGCACGTGCATCGCAGCGCCGGGCGCTACATTCTCGGTGAGGAGACCTCACTGCTGAACGGACTCGAAGGGCGCCGGCCAGTTCCACGTTCCAAGCCGCCTTTCCCGGCCCGGAGCGGTCTGTTCGGCAGGCCGACCAACGTCAATAACGTTGAGACCCTGGCCACCGTGCCGCATATCCTGACGAACGGTCCGGTCTGGTTCCATACCCTGGCGTTGAGTCCGGAAGGTGTCGGTACCAAGCTGTTCGGACTGTCCGGTCATCTCAACCGTACTGAATGTTTTGAGCTGCCGCTCGGCATCACCCTGCGTGAAGTCGTGGAAGATTTCGGCGGCGGCGTACGTGGCGGTCATAAGTTCAAGGCCTGCCTCCCCGGGGGCGCGTCGACCCCCTACCTGACCGCCGAACACCTTGACGTGATGATGGACTTCGATCCACTTGAAGTGGTCAACAGTCGCCTGGGCACAGCCGGCGTCACGGTGTTCGATGAACACACCTGCATGGTGGCGGTGACGCGTAACCTTAACCATTTTTTCGCCCGGGAGAGTTGCGGTTGGTGTACCCCCTGTCGAGACGGTCTGGCGACGGTCTCCTGGCTGCTCGACCGCATCGAGTTCGGCCAGTCGACCATGGACGACCTGGCGATGCTCAAGGACCAGGTGCGCAATATCAAAGGTCGCTCCTTCTGTGCATTGGCCGAAGGCGCCATGGGCCCGGTAGAAGCGCTGCTGCGTCTCTTTGAAGACGAGATCAAGGATCATATCAAGCGGGGGGGCTGTCCCTTTGCAGGGAAGTGAGGAGTAAGGGGTGAAGAGTCGAGAGTTAAACGTCTGACGCCTGTCGCCTCACACCTCACGGAATAAAATGCCGAAACTGACGATCGACAATCTGGAAGTGACCGTGGCTGAGGGAACCAACGTTCTTGAGGCGGCGCGCGCCCTCGATATCATCATCCCCCACTTCTGTTATCACGAAGCGCTGGGGGCGGTCGGTGCTTGTCGGCTGTGTGCCATGATGTTCGTCGATGGTCCGATCAAGGGGTTGCAGATGGCCTGTATGATCAAGGCCCAGGACGGCATGATCGTCTCATCGACCGACCCGGATGCCCTGGATCTGCGCCGGCATGTGATCGAATGGACGATGATCAATCACCCGCATGATTGCCCGGTCTGCGACGAGGGCGGAGAATGCCAGCTGCAGGAGATGACTGTGGCCGGCGGCCATGGTGTTCGTCGTTATACCGGCAAGAAGCGTACCTTCAGCAACCAGAATCTTGGTCCGTTTGTTCAGCAGGAGATGAATCGCTGCATCACCTGTTACCGCTGTGTGCGCACCTACCGCGAATATTGTGGCGGAAGCGACTA
>JBPPMD010000241.1:0-4957 GCA_051305875.1 Desulfuromonadales bacterium
TTGCGCAATCCCGTCGCGGCCAACAAACCCTTGGCGACGTCGGTCGTTACTTGCTTGAGTTCATGACCGTGCCGGTGTTGATGTCGCATTAGGCGCTTGACGGACTCTCCCGTTTAAATTCTCGCTTCGGCCCGTATCGTCCGACAGACTGCTATAGGATCGTCATTGTCATGGAAAGAGATCTGCACACAGTTCCGCAGAGAAAAGCCTCTGCTGAAGGGAACTTTTACCCGATCAAAGCAGACGCCGCCGGCCCGGGAATGAATGTGCGCATTCAGCGCCTGCGTAAATTGAGTGTCGAGACAGAGCCCAGCCTTTCAATAGAGAGGGCTCTGCATGAGACAGCTTTTTATAAAGAGAATTACGGCAAGCATTCGACCCCGGTGATGCGGGCGTTGAATTTCCTCGACCATTGTCAAAAGAAAACCCTCTACATCGGTGCAGACGAACTGATCGTCGGCGAGCGCGGTCCACGTCCCAAGGCGGTGCCAACCTTTCCGGAGTTGACCTGTCACAGCGTTGCCGATTTTCATGTGCTCAATTCCCGCGAGCAACAGCGCTACACAATCGATGACGAAGATATCGCGACCTATGCCCGCGAAGTGATCCCCTACTGGCAGGGACGCACCGTACGCGAGCGGATCTTTGCCCATGTTCCCGCGGAATGGCAGGCGGCTTACGAGGCTGGTCTGTTCACCGAGTTCATGGAGCAGCGCGCACCGGGACATACAGCACTGGATGGCCAGATCTATCGCAAGGGGATGCTCGATTTCAAGCTGCAGATCGCTGCTGAGCTGGCTGCGCTCGATTATCTCAACGATGCGGAAGCAACCGATAAGGCGGAAGAGCTCAAGGCCATGGACCTCTCCTGTGACGCTGTGATCCTCTTCGCCGAACGGCATGCCGAACTGGCGGAAACTCTGGCGGCCAGTGAGGCGGCTCCGCAACGACGCGCGGAGCTGCAAAAGATTGCCGCCATCTGTCGTCGGGTGCCTGCGCATGCACCGCGGACTTTCCACGAGGCAATCCAGATGTACTGGTTTGTGCATCTCGGCACCATCACCGAGCTGAACGGCTGGGACGCCATGAACCCGGGGCACTTCGACCAGCACCTGGCGCCGTTCTATGCCGCGGAAGTCGCAGCCGGTACCCTGAGCCGGGAGCAGGCCAAGGAGCTGCTCTGCTGCTTCTGGATCAAGGTCAACAACCACCCGGCACCGCCTAAGGTCGGCATCACTGCACGCGAAAGTGGCACCTACAACGATTTCACCAACATCAACATCGGCGGCATCAGCAGCGATGGCAAGGACGGCGTCAGCGAAGTCTCCTACCTGATGCTCGAAGTGATCGAGGAGCTGCACATCCTGCAACCGGGCAACTCGGTGCATGTCAGCAGCAAAACTCCTGACCGTTTCCTCAACGCCGCCTGTAAGGTGATCCGCCAGGGGCACGGTTATCCGTCGGTGTTTAACCCGGATGTCTATATCGTCGAATTGCTGCGTCAGGGCAAGTCGCTCAAGGATGCCCGCGAAGGTGGCTGCAGCGGCTGCATTGAGGTCGGCGCTTTCGGCAAGGAAGCGTTTGTTCTGACCGGTTATCTGAATGTGCCGAAAATTCTCGAGATCACTCTCAGCAACGGCATTGATCCGGTTACCGGCAAGCGGGTCGGCATCGAGTCCGGCGATCCACGCAGTTTGAAAAGCTACGAGCAGCTCTACACCGCGTTCCTCGAACAACTCAACTTTATCGTCGAGACCAAGGTGAGGGTCAGCAATTACATTGATCGTATGTTTGCCAAGTATGCACCGGCGCCTTTCCTCTCGGTAGTGATCGAAGATTGCATCAGCAAGGGCAGAGACTATTACGACGGCGGTCCGCGCTACAACACCAATTATATTCAGTGCACCGGTCTGGCTACCACGGTGGATAGCTTGTCTGCGCTTAAAAAGCATGTTTTTGACGAGCAGACGTTTACGATCGAACGTGTCCTACATGCGATCTCTGCAGATTTTGCCGGCGATGAATTCCTGCGTCAGACAATGATCAACAAGACGCCTTTCTTTGGCAACGATGATGATTACGCTGATGACATTGCCCTGCAGGTCTACGCTGACCTGCTCGCCGCCATAGAGGGCAGGCCGAATGTCAAGGGCGAAACCTTCCATCTCAATATGCTCTCCACTACCTGCCACATCTACTTCGGCAAGATGATGGGCGCGACTCCCAATGGTCGTCTGGCCGGCAAATCGATTTCCGACGGCACCTCGCCGTCCCACGGCGCCGATACACGTGGGCCGTCGGCGGTGATCCGTTCGCTGACCAAGCTCGATCACACCATGTCCGGCGGCACACTGCTCAACCAGCGCTTCTTGCCAAGCCTGCTCAGGCGGGACGAGGATATCATCCGCCTGGGTCAGCTGATCCGCAGCTACTTTACCCTCGGCGGGCATCACATCCAGTTCAATGTCGTTGATACGGCAACCCTGCGGGCGGCGCAAAAGGCACCGGAGGACTACCGGGACCTGCTGGTGCGTATGGCCGGCTACAGCGATTATTTCAACGATATGAACGTCGACTTTCAACAGGAAGTGATTGAGCGCACCGAGAACGAGTCTTTCTGAAATGCGGCAAGGCCTGATTTTCGATATCAAACGCTATGCCATCAATGACGGTCCCGGCATTCGTGTTACGATCTTTCTTAAAGGCTGCCCACTCAACTGTCTCTGGTGCCATAATCCGGAAAGTCTTTCACCTGAAATTCAAAAGTTCTTTACGGCCGGCAAGTGCATCGGCTGCGGCGAATGTTGTCGCGTTTGCCCTGTCCAGGCTTGTTCGCTGACTGCTCAGGGCATCGTCACCGATATTAACCTCTGCACCCGGTGTGGCCAGTGCGCAGAGGTTTGCCCGACGCTGGCGATGGAGATGTCGGGATTTTACCGGTCCGTTGATGAGCTTATCAAGATCATTGAAAAAGAACGACCATTCTTTGACCAGTCGGGGGGCGGTGTAACTTTTTCCGGCGGTGAGCCGTTGCTCTATCCGGACTTCCTCATCGAGGCCCTCAAAGCCTGCGGCAGACGGCAGATTCACAGTGCTGTTGATACTTCGGGATTCGTCACGAAAGAAACGCTCCTCCGGGTGGCCAGGCACACAGACCTGTTCCTTTACGATCTGAAAATACTTGATGCCGACAAGCACAGGCAATATACGGGCGTTGACAACCGCTTGATCTTAGACAATCTCACCGCCCTGGCCGAGAGCGGCGCAGCGATTCAGATACGTATCCCCCTGATCAGTGGTGTTAATGATGATCATGACAGCATCGCCGCTGCAGCCGCTTTTATCGCCGGGTTACCCGGAGAAAAGAAGCCGGTGAATCTGCTGCCATTCCACGATGCTGCCAGGGGAAACGATCTGAAGCTTGGACAGGCACGTGATCTAAGCGGGCTCTGCGAGCCGACTCAGGCTGATCTGGTGCGAGCAATCGGCCTTTTTGCGGAACATGGCCTGGTTGCGAGTGTCGGCGGGTAAATTTGCAATATTCATGCAGGTGTGCATATTGGAAGTCCGTGAAAAATATTATGCATATTGGCATAGTTCGCTATATTGTTAAGTGGTAACGGTTATATAGGTCGATTGTTAGTCGTCTTTTTATGTGTATTCGCATAATCGCTTCGACCTCAAACCTGCATAAGCCTGCAAAGAAATATCTCCTGAAAATTTAAAAATGACAAACCCTGATTTTCAGACACCTAATCTGACCCCAGTCTCTTTTTTGAATTAAGGTAACGATTTCAGTCGTTTAAGTTTTCTGACCTGGTGTTTCTGCCCGATTTGCTGCGTAATACAACCTTCACTTTACAGCCTAAAAGAATCGTGTCTCTTCGCTTGGCATCTTGCTTGCTCTATTTATTATGTCAGAGTTGATGAGTGCGTATAGCGTACTCGTCCCTGACACTGCGGATCCTTATCTGACAACCTCAAATAAACGGAACAAGAAAGGTGACAATCATGAACCTGCTGAACAATGCCATCCTGAAAGTCCCGACACCTGTCAATGAACCGGTTTACAACTACGCACCCGGAACGCCGGAACGCACCATGCTCAAAGCGGCGATTGACGAGATTACCTCGAAGCAAGTAGAAATTCCCCTGATTATCGGCGGCAAGGAAGTGCGCACCGACAAGCTCGGTAAAATCGTTATGCCTCACGATCATCAGCATGTCCTCGGCGAGTATCACCAGGCTGGTGAAAAAGAGATCACCATGGCGATCGATGCCGCGATGACTGCCAAAGCGGGTTGGGCCAACCTGCGCTGGGAAGAGCGCGCGGCCATTTTTTTGAAAGCGGCGGAACTGCTTTCCGGCAAGTATCGCTACATGATGAACGCGATCAGCATGCTGTCTACCAGCAAAAGTGCATACCAGGCTGAGATCGATGCTGCCTGCGAGTTGATCGATTTCCTGCGTTTCAATGTCTACTACGCTCAGCAGGTCTATACCGATCAACCCCTGTACTCTTCGAAAGGTCTCTGGAACTTCGTGCAGCAACGGCCTCTCGAAGGCTTTGTTTTTGCCGTTGCTCCATTCAATTTCACCGCGATCGCCGGCAACCTGGCTACGGCTCCGGCCATCATGGGCAATACAGTCCTGCTCAAGCCGGCTTCTTCTTGTGTCTATACGCCCTACCTTTTCATGCAGATCCTCAAAGAGGCAGGTATGCCCGACGGTGTCATCAACTTCGTGCCGGGCCCGGGTTCGATGGTCGGCAAGGTCTGTCTCGATCATCGCGACCTCGGTGGTATTCACTTTACCGGCTCGACCGGCGTCTTTCATCAGATGTGGAAGACGGTCGGCAGCAATTTTGCCAAGTACAAGTCGTACCCGCGAATTGTTGGCGAAACCGGCGGTAAAGACTTTATTTTTGCCCATCAGAGTGCCGACGTGAAGCAGCTGG
>JBPPMD010000267.1:0-2179 GCA_051305875.1 Desulfuromonadales bacterium
AATCTTTCGCACCTTGCTTGTTCTTTGCCGCGTCAGCTACGTTCTGATTTCAGCTGCTTAGCTACGGGCTAGGCACCAGAAATCGCGCCTTGCTGACACGGCAAATCCCTACGCAATCTATCGAAATCCTATAGGTTACAGGGTACTAGACCGCAAGCGGTTGGGCGGCAAAAAAGGCGAGCAGGGGTAAGGCAAGCAAAATTGATTTGAGCGTTTTCCTCCTCAAAACCTAGAAATCCACTGCCGCAAGATCCTCTTCGTGGCACCCAAGGTTCTCTTCAAGCTTGATCAATGGGAGCAGAATGGTGAAGGAGGTGCCCCGGCTGGGTTGGCTATCGACCGATATGATCCCACCGTGCGCATTCACGATTCCGTGGACGATAGACAGCCCCAGACCGGTTCCAGACCCTTCTGGCTTGGTCGTGAAAAACGGGTCGAAAATTTTATCGGCCGATTCCGGAAGCATGCCAATGCCGGTGTCCGATACTTTAATTCTAAGAGATTTTCCTGCCGTTCTATCAGACATTAATGACATATCGATTTCTGTAGTTTCAATGGTGACATGGCCACCATCGGGCATGGCATCTCTGGCGTTAGCGACCAAGTTCATGATCACCTGCACGATCTGTCCTTTGTTGCCCATGAAATAAAACGGGCCTGCCCCAAGTTCCAGTCGCAGTTCGATGTGTGTCCCCACCAAACGTTTTGCGATATCCTGCGCATCGCCAAGCAAATCGTTGATTTCGACCATTGTTGTCTCGGGGGCCTCTTTCCGGCAGTAGGAAAGCAGGGACTTGACCAGCTCCGTGCCCTTTTCAACGGTTTTGATAATTTCGTCAATATGCTTGGTCCTCTTCTGTATGTCGGCCTGTGGCAACTTGAGAAGCTCTGCACAACCGAGGATGACTGCCATGATATTGTTGAAGTCATGGGCTATGCCGCTAGCCATTGTTCCCAACGCTTCGGTCTTGTGGTTTTGCCTGAGGTGTAATTCGAGTTGATTTCTACGTGTCACATCACGCACCACGTAAACGGCACCGATATCCCCATCGCCTCCATGCTTGGTGCGTGTTCCGGATATCTCGAACTCGCCTTGGATCGTCATGGAACCTGTCTTAATCAAACCTCCTGGTTTTTCAAGAACCTCCTCCAGACAAACTCCTTCGCACGAGGCTCGTTCACCAAACAACAGGGTCCCCAAAGACACCCCAATGGCATCCTTGTAATCGAGTCCCAGCAAGTTGGCCGCAGCACGGTTCAAGCGCAGCACTTGTCGTTGGGGATTCACCACAAACAAAGCAACATCAACAGCATCGAAGGAATCCTGCCACTCGTGAGCCGCCCGGGAGAGGGATTGCATGGTCTCCATGAGTTTGGTATCCATTGAAGTAAACGCTCTCGCCAGCTCGCCGATTTCATCCTTCACTCTGGAAACCGTCTCCAACTCGGTTCTGTGTTGCTGCTCAGAATCAGAACAACTATCCGGTAAACCGCTAGAGGTATTTTCCAGGCGACTAACCGCCTCTTTGAGTATTGAAAGGGGAGAAAGAAATCGACCAATCGAGAGGGTACCGGCAACTCCGGCAAATAGAGCACCCAGACCCAGAAAGAGTAAGGCGCTGGTTCGAGCATGATTGAGCGGGGCATAGGCTTCGGCTTTGGGTTGTTGCACGGCGACGAGCCAGTCGGTCCCGACAACGGGAACCACCGCCATCAGCATGGGGATGTTTTTTGAATTGATGGTTTCTCCGACTCCTTCAAACCCGTTAATGGCCGCATCGAATAGCTTATTGGCCCCCGTCGGTACGTCATATTTCAGAATCCGGTCCTTGTTGGGGTGAAGGATCATCAGTCTGGACTTGTTGTAGACGTAGAGATAGCCAGATTTGCCAAATTTCTGTGCCTGGATTTGGCCCAGTGCTTTCTCTGAGTTTAATTGAAGCGAGCAGCCGACCATCCCGATTTGCCTTCCAGAAGCATCGCGAAGGATTTCGGTGAAGGTCACGACCGGCTCCCCGGTTCGCGCAGAAACATAGGGTTCCCCGATAATGCCATGACCTTTCGCCATGGTTGTCTGAAAATACTCCCGAAACGCGAACGATTGACCGTAAATTTCCGGCTGTGGCGGGAAGGCCGCCCAAATGGCGCCATCGTTCCCCAGGAGAAACGCGCCGTTGTC
>JBPPMD010000287.1:0-4294 GCA_051305875.1 Desulfuromonadales bacterium
GATCTTGTCGATGAAGTGATTGCCGCCAACCCGGACCAGGTGGCTGAATACCTGGGTGGCAAGGACAAACTGATCGGGTTTTTTGTCGGCAAGGTCATGCAGGCCAGCCAGGGCAAAGCCAATCCCGGCATGGTCAATCAACTTTTGAAAAAGAAACTTACAGGAAACTGAGAAAATGAATAATTGTGATTTTTTCCCCAACGCCGGCGGCATCCGCCCGATCAAATATAGCGACGGCGTCATGCGCCTGATCGATCAGCGTCGTCTGCCCACGGAAGAGCTTTGGCTCGAATACACCGATTACCAGGAGGTCGCTGAAGCGATTCGCAGCATGGTGGTCCGCGGCGCACCGGCAATCGGCATTACCGCCGCCTATGGAGCCTATTTCGGTGCCCGTGACATCAAGGCGGAGAGTTACCGCGATTTTATCAGTGAATTTGATCAGGTTTGCGAGGTCCTCGCCGCGACGCGGCCAACGGCTGTCAACCTTTTCTGGGCCCTGCAACGGATGAAAAACCTGGTGCACGCCAACGCCGACCAGCCGGTCGGCAACCTGAAAATCGGACTCGAGTATGAGGCGATGGCCATCAACGAAGAAGACATCCGCATCAACATGAAGATGGGGCGACATGGTGCGGCACTCCTGCCGGACCAGGTACGCATCCTGACCCATTGTAATGCCGGTGCCCTGGCCACAGGCGGCTACGGAACGGCCCTCGGTGTTATCCGGGCTGCGGTGGCCGCCGGCAAGCAGGTTTCCGTGTTTGCCGATGAAACCCGTCCCTTCCTGCAGGGATCGCGATTGACTGCCTGGGAGCTTCACCAGGACAGTATCCAGACAGTGCTGATCTGCGACAACATGGCCGGCTATCTGATGTCCAAAGGCGCGATCGATGCAGTGATTGTCGGTGCCGACCGTATCGCCGCCAACGGCGATGTTGCCAACAAGATCGGCACCTACACCGTCGCGGTCCTCGCCAAAGAGCATCAAATACCTTTCTATGTTGCCGCACCGATTTCAACCATCGACCTGCAGATCGCTGATGGCTCACTGATCCCGATTGAAGAACGCGACATCCGCGAAGTTACTCATATCGGCGAGCGACAACTGGCACCCACCGGCATTGGCGTACTCAACCCTGCCTTCGACGTTACCCCGGCTCGGCTTGTCAGTGCCATCATCACGGAGCATGGTGTCGCCCGGGGCAACTACACGGAGCAACTGGCAGACTTTGTCCGCCAGGGTGGGTAGTCAACTTGACCACTTGTGCAGAGAGCCCGTCCTGGCACGAGCAGCTTGCCGCCGGCAATGAAGTGGCCCTTGCTGTCACTGCAGCCGAGGCAGGCTTTGCGGAACCGGCAAAGACCGCAAGCAACCTGGTTCTGCTGCAGAAAGTTCTGGAAAACCCGGAGCTTGTCACTGGTCTTGCACTAAAGGCGCTGACGACTGCTGATCCGGACCAGGCGCTCAACAACCTCGAACGCCTGAGCGGAACCGTCGACAAAACGGATCTGCCGATTATTCTCTGCGACCAGACTTCTGCCGGCCAATTATTGACAATACTCGGTGCCTCTCCCTTCCTCTCCGGCATTCTCTGCAGGCGAGCCAGTTTTTTTGCTGGCCTGTTCCGCAAAAACCAGATCAAAATCACAAAAAACGAAGAGCAGATGTGCACAGAACTGCGCGGGCTGATCGCGGACGATGCGGATACAGCTGCGTTGAAGCAAGGCCTGCGCACTTATAAGGCCCAGGAGATGCTGCGCATCGGCGCTCGCGATCTATGCGGTCTGGCAGAACTGGAAGAAGTCACTGATGAGCTCTCGTCTTTAGCCGCCGCAACCCTGCAAAGAGCGTTCGAAGTCTGCAACATCCAGCTGCAGTCTGACTATGGCGTCCCCTTGCTTGATTCCGAAGAGGGAACTCCGGCAGAGGAAGCTGAGTTCACCATTCTCGGCATGGGCAAGTTCGGCGGTTGTGAACTAAACTTTTCCTCGGACATCGACCTGATCTATCTTTACAGCTCGGATCATGGCCAGACAACCGGGGTCATTGATCCGGTTCGTGGCCAACGCAATTGTATTTCGCTCCACCAGTACTTCGTCAAATTATCGGAGATGATTACCAAAGCGATCGGTCAGGCGACCGAAGATGGTTTCGTCTTCCGCGTTGATCTGCGTCTGCGCCCAGAAGGCAATCGAGGCGAAATGGCCAACTCTCTTGCTGGCGCAGAGATTTATTACGAGAGCTGGGGGCAAAGCTGGGAACGTTCGGCTATGCTCAAGGCCCGGCCAGTGGCAGGATCAAAAGCACTCGGCGAGCAGCTATTAAAGCGGTTGGAGCCATTCATCTACCGTCGTCATCTTGATTACGCCATGATTGACGACATCAAGCTGATGAAGCAGAAGATCGATCGCAGCCTGACACGCGAAAAAGAAGGCGAGCTGAATCTCAAGCTGGGGTATGGAGGTATCCGGGAAATCGAATTCTTCATTCAGGCGCTGCAGCTTATCAATGCCGGCAAGAATCGGCACTTGCGGGAACGCAATTCTCTGCGAGCCCTTCAACTGCTCTGTGCTGAAGCACTGATTACCGTCGAAGAGAGAGACAACCTGACTGCCGCCTACCGCTTCCTGCGCACTGCAGAACATCGTATCCAGATGGTCCACGAACAACAGACGCACAACCTGCCGACCCGACCGCAAGAGCTCACTGCCCTGGCCAGGCGTTGTGGTTTCACTCGAGCCGACGAGTTCATGGCCGATCTGCAGAAGCACAGGGAAAAAGTCACAGCCGTTTTCCGTGACCTGTTTTATACGAGTGAAGAAGAATTGCCGTCACAAATCAGTCCCGAGGTTGCCTTCCTTTTCGACACCAACGCCGACCCTGATCTCTGCATGGACATTCTTGAAGAAAAAGGCTTTCGCCCTCCGGAGAGTGCCTACGAGAGCCTGAAAGTCCTGCGTCAGGGCGGCAGTAAAAGTTACCTGACCGAACGGGCTCGCCGGCAGCTTGACCGAATCGCACCATTGCTCTTCCAGGAAGTGCTGCACAGCCCCGATCCACGGATGGCGCTGGCAAATATGGAAAAGTTTCTGGAGGCTTGCCAAAGGGCGCGCGGTACCTATTACGCCCTGCTTGCGGAGAATCCGGAAATCATCAAAATTCTGGCTTCCCTTTTTGCTACCAGCCAGTACCTTGCACGCAACTTTATCCAGCACCCGGAGGTTCTCGACTCGCTGGTTTCGAGGAGCTATGCCCAGGATGTCAAGGAACCGGAGGAGTTCACCGCGGAACTGTCAGGACATCTCGAGAATGCTTCGCATTACGAAGACAAACTGAATACCTTGCGACGCTTCCGCAATGAGGAGTTTCTGCGGATTGCCCTCAACGATATTCATGGCCACACACCTCAGGGCCAGACCACCCGACAACTCTCATTACTGGCCGATGTCTGCCTGCAGCAGGCGTTGGCCATGGCACGAGAAGAGTTGCTGGAACGCTACGGTCTGCCGTTTTGCCAGGATGACAATAATGCATCCCACGATGCTGAATTCGCGATCGTCGGCATGGGCAAACTCGGCGGCATGGAATTGAACTATCATTCCGATCTCGATATCATTTTTATTTACGAGGGCGCAGGGGAAACCAGGCCGGTTGAAGGGGCCGACCCGAAACGGTTCAGACCCCAGACCAACCAACAGTATTTTGTACGGCTGGCCCAGAGAATCATTTCGATTTTAAGTTTGAGCACCCAGGAAGGACATGTTTACGAGATCGACACCCGCCTGAGGCCTTCCGGTAATCAGGGCCCGCTGGTGTCTTCCCTGCCTGCCTATCGTGAGTATCACAAAAGCTCTGCCGCGCCGTGGGAACGTCAGGCATTGATCAAGGCCAGGGTGGCGGCGGGCTCGGCGAGGCTGGCAGCAGACTTTGATGCCCTGACGGCCGAGATCGTCTACGAGCGCCCCCTGCCGGACAATCTTGCGGAAGAAATCTACCGTTTGCGACAGCGTATGGAGAAGGAACTCGGCAAGGAAAACAACCGGCATCGTAATATCAAAACCGGGCGAGGCGGCATGGTTGACGTTGAATTCATAGCCCAGTATCTGCAGTTGCTCCACGGCAAAGAAAACCGGGCGCTGCGCTGCCGCAACTCGATGGATGCCCTGTTGATCCTGAAGAACGAAAACCTGATTTCGGTCCAGGACCATGAGAATCTGGCTGCCGGTTACAAATTCCTGCGACGTCTGGAAAACAAGTTGCGCCTGGTGCATGACCAGTCTGTTAACGAAT
>JBPPMD010000295.1:0-6485 GCA_051305875.1 Desulfuromonadales bacterium
CTTGCCAAGCTGAAGCGCTATGGTCAATCCGCACATCAAAAAGTGTTGATGAAATTGGACTGGAGTTGAATATGAGGATTGCAGTCATCTAGTCTGTCGGACTATCCATGAGCCGGCTCCAAATCCGGCTGTTTGGCCCATATCTCAGCTCGTTTTTGGTCCATAGCTACGGCTATGAACCTGCAAAGGAGCTAAAATCTGTTCTCAAGCATCCAAATTTTCGCTTCGGCCCGTATAGTCCGACAGACTGCTAAGGAGGCTGCGAAGGGCCAGGATTTTTTTGATTACGATCCCCTGAACTGCGTGGTGCGCCAGCATATTGGCCCCTTGTTTTGGCAGGGTTTGATGATAGTCTGAATAGACAGGGGCAGCCTCTGGGATGTTGCCGGAAAAATCATATTCAGTGTAGAAATGATACCTCTTCCGTAATGAGGGGTAACCAGCAGTCTGTCGGACTATCCATGAGCCGGCTGCCAGGCAATAGCACGCAAGGTTGAAAGATGGGAATCTTTAATCAGTCATACACCTTGCCAATATTACCTTTGAAAAACACCGTGGTGTTTCCCGGAATTGCTCTGCCGATCACGATCCAGAGGTCAGCATCACTCAGGGCGATCGACTCTGCTCTGGCCAGCGATATCAAGAAGGTTGCTGTCTTTGCGCAGAAAAATACAGCCACAGACACCCCCGGGCCGGATGACCTCTATTCTCTTGGGGTCACGGCAAACATAACCGTGATTGCAAGAGTCGGCTCAACCTTGCAGATCATCCTCCAGGGAGTGGAGCGCATAGAAGTCGTTCATTTTGTTCCTTCCCACCCCTTTCTAAAAGCGCAGGTGCACCCACTTCCGGTTTCGGTAACACAGAATGTTGAAGCAGAAGCTCTGCAAAGAGAAGTTCTGAATCTTGCCAGTAAATATATTGCATTGAGCCATCCGGAAGTTCAGCATAATCTTCCCCTCGCGGTGTCTGCAGGTGAGGATCTTCTGCAGCTGGTCTATCCCCTGGCCAAGCTCCTTCCGCTTGACCTGGACCAGGAGCAGGCCCTGCTGGAAGCTTCCAGCGAGAGTGAAGTCATTAAACGTCTCAGTGACTTTTTTCGTCACGAAATTCAGGTTCTTGAACTGCGCAAGGAGATTTCTGATCAGGCAAAAGACAAGTTGAGCAAAGAGCAGCGCAATTATTTCCTGCGCGAGCAGATCAAGACCATGCAACAGGAACTGGGAGAGGGGGCGCCGGAAACTGAAACCAGGACGTTGAGGGAGAAGTTAGAGGGCCTCACGTTACCCGGTCCTGTCCAGACCGAGATCGAAAAAGAGATGGCCCGACTTGAGCAGACCCCGCCGTCATCTCCAGAGTACCAGGTGATGCTGTCACATCTTGGCCTGATCCTGGACCTGCCCTGGGGCAGGTTGACAACCGACAACCTCAACCTGAAGAACGCACGCCAGGTCCTTGACGAAGATCACTATAATTTGAAAGAGGTGAAGGAACGAATTATCGAACAGCTTGCTGTCATGAAGCTCAACCCTCAGGCCAAGGCGCCGATTCTTTGCTTTGTCGGCCCACCGGGCGTCGGTAAAACCTCTCTGGGGCAATCAATTGCCAGGGCCCTGGATCGAAAGTTTGAACGGTTCAGTCTTGGCGGCATGCATGACGAGGCAGAACTGCGTGGTCACAGGCGCACCTATATAGGGGCCATGCCGGGCCGGATCATCCAGGCCATACGTCGGGCCGGCGTCAGCAACCCGCTTATCATGCTGGATGAAATCGACAAGCTCGGGCATGACTTTCGTGGGGATCCGGCTTCGGCCCTTATGGAGATTCTGGATCCTGCGCAAAACGATTCATTCCGCGATAACTACCTCGATCTTCCCTTCGATCTCTCCAGGGTTTTTTTCATTGCAACAGCCAACACCGTCGATTCCATTCCAAAGCCATTGCTGGACAGGATGGAAATCTTGAACCTGAGTGGCTACAGCGATGAAGAGAAAATCGAGATCGCGAACCGCTACCTTTTCCCGCGGCAAAGATCTGAAGCGGGGCTTCAGGATGAGCAATTGAAGATTCCGGAAAAAACCCTGGCGACCATCATCCGACGTTACACCCGGGAAGCCGGGGTTCGGGAGCTTGAACGGATGTTGGGGCGCCTGTGCCGCAAGGTAGCGGTACATTTCGCCGAGGGCGAGACTACTCCGGACAGCATAGAGATCGAGGATCTGTCGGAGATGCTTGGTCCGGAACGTTTTTTTGCCGAGCGCATCCGTAAATTTCTTCCGCCCGGGGTTGCCACGGGGCTGGCCTGGACAGAGTCCGGAGGCGATGTGCTTTACATCGAAGCTATCGAACTCCCCGGCGGTGAAAAATTGACAATGACCGGCCATTTGGGTGAGGTGATGAAAGAATCGGCCATGGCAGCAAACAGCTACGTACTTTCTTACTGCCGGGAATTCAATATCAAAAAAACCGCCGAGGCTGTCCACATTCACGTGCCGGCAGGCTCAATTCCCAAGGATGGCCCCTCGGCAGGAGTGACCATAGCGACGGCATTAGCCTCTCTTTACTCAGGTCGGGCGGTACGTAGCGACACTGCAATGACCGGAGAAATTACCTTGAGTGGCCTGGTTCTGCCTGTCGGCGGCGTCAAAGAAAAGATTCTCGCCGCCAGGAGAGCAGGCATCAATCGTGTGATCCTGCCGCTTGAAAATAACAAGGACCTTAGGTCATTGCCGGAGCAGGTGAGAGCCGGGATGGAATTAATCTTTGTCGAACGGATTGAAGATGTATTAGCGGCAGCGTTCCCGACGGAGAACACATCAAAATCTGCCTGCCCATAACTTTCTGAGTTGTTTCCTTTGATGTTTTCGTTCTGTTTCCTCTTGCGAGTGAAGCCCATAAGCACTACGATAAAGAAATTTTCGGCAATTCTACTGCCTTTGCCAGCTGTCTTCGCAATATGGCATGGTCTGTTATCCTCTAAATCTCGGTTATTGTAAAAATCCTATGTGGCCCACTGCTTTTTCAAAGAATAAATTCTTCGAACGGATACGACTCGTTTTAGCTCCTCTGCAACGTTCTTTCCGCATCAGTGAAAACACTTTCCTGATTATTCTCGCGGTAATCATCGGTGTACTCGGTGGGCTTGGTAATTACGCTTTTCGCAAATTGATTGCATTCGTTCACTGGCTTGTTTTCGAGCAAAGTGAGCAGCTTTTCGGTTATTCGCTGGAGGAATGGAGTCTGGCGCGGGTGGCAGTGATTCTCTGCCCACTGCTCGGCGGCCTTCTGGTGATCCCGCTCTTGCATTGGTTTGGTAAGGACCTTAAAGGCGGTTTTTCAGGATTTCTTGAAAAAGTCAACCTGCGGGGTGCCAAGTTGCAATTGAGACCAATATTCACCCGTGGATTCGGTTCGGCCATCACCATCGGTACCGGCGGTTCTGCCGGACAGGAAGGTCCGATCGCTATGATCGGTGGTGCGATCGGTTCACAGTTCGGTCAGGCCTTCAAGATGAGCGGTGACCGGCTCAAAGTGCTGGTCGCCTGTGGTGCCGCGGCTGGTGTGGCGGCGACTTTCAATGCACCGATCGCGGGGGTTTTTTTCGCCCAGGAGATCGTTCTGCTTTCGGCCTTCGAACTCTCCAGTTTCACTTCGATTGTCATTGCCAGCGGCATGGCCACCGTCGTTTCGCGGGCTCTGCTCGGTAACCACTCGGAAATCACCGCGCCGCTGTATGTGTTGCAGAATTACTGGGAGATTCTACTCTACGTTATCCTTGGCCTGCTGATAGGCACCCTGGCGGCACTTTTCATCGAGACTCATTTCCGCATCAAGGATCGTTTTGCCGTGCTGCCGATGCCTAAACTGGCCAAACCTATCTTCGGCGGATTGCTGGTCGGCATGATCGGCTTCATCTTCCCCGAAGTCTTCGGCAACGGTTACGAGTTCATCGAAACAGTCCTTATGGGTGACCAGTTGTGGCAACAGCCATCCTGGTATCTGCTCGGGGCCCTGATAGTGGCCAAGGCGGTAGCGACCTCTATCACCCTTGGCTCTGGCATGCCGGGTGGCATGTTCGCCCCCTGCCTCTATCTCGGTGCTGTCACTGGTGGCTTCTTTGGACATGTCGCTGCCATGTTGCTGCCTCAGCTCCACATCGCACCCGGGGCTTATGCTCTGGTCGGCATGGGGGCCTTCCTCTCCGCCGCAACGCATTCGCCAATGACGGCAATCTTTCTGCTCTTCGAGATCACCGACAGCTACGAGGTCATCGTTCCGATCATGCTGACCTGCGTTATCGGCACGGCAGTGGCGCGTCACTTCAAGAAAGACAGTCTGGAAACGGTGGAGCTCACCCGCGCCGGCATCGATCTGGAGGCGGGTAAGGAGCGCAATATCATGAAGTCGCTACGGGTTGGCGATGTCATGGTCCGCGATGTGGAGGCCATTCCTGAGCATATGACGCTCGGCCAGTTTGCCCGTTTTATTGAAAAGACACATCACACCAATTTTCCGTTGATCAATGTGAAGGGGGAACTCACCGGGATCATCTCTGTGCAGGACTTCATGGGGGTGGTGTTTGAACGCGACCTGATGAATTTGGTGGTGGTTAAGGAACTGGCAACCACAAACGTCATCACAGCTCACGCTGACGAGGACCTTGACCAGACCATGCGTAAAATTGGTTACCGCAATATTGAACCGGTGCCGGTCGTCGACCGTGAGACCCACAAAAAACTGGTCGGCATCATCTCCCGTCGTGACATCGTCGCAGCTTACAACCGGGCCCTGATGACCCGTACTCTCGAGGAACATTAAAGTGACGGATCTCCTCGACCAACTTAACCCGATGCAGCAGATGGCGGTTCAGCATGAGACCGGGCCACTGCTGCTGTTGGCCGGAGCCGGTTCGGGCAAGACCCGTGCACTCACACACCGCATTGCCTGGCTGATCCAGAAATACAAGGTTGATCCCTGGCAGATTTTGGCCGTGACCTTTACCAACAAGGCCGCCGGCGAGATGAGGGAGCGGCTGCAAGGCTTGCTCGGTGATATCCAGGGGTTGTGGGTCAGTACCTTTCATTCGATGTGCGTGCGGATTCTACGTCAGGAAATCGAAGCCCTGGGTTTCAGCCGCAACTTCTCCATCTACGATGATCAGGATCAGGAGCGCCTGCTCAAAACCCTTCTGCAGGAGCTCGGCATCGATGAGAAGACGCTGAAGGCCAGGGCCGTTGCTGCTGCAATCGATCGGGCCAAGAACCGGGGGTTGTGGCCCGACCAGCTTGATGATGGCGATTACCACACCGAACAGATCACGCGCATTTACGCCCTTTATCAGGAACGTCTGCAACAGGCCAACGCCCTCGATTTCAGTGATCTGCTGATGCAGACCGTGCGCCTCCTCGAAGATCACCCCGCCGTATTGGACAAGTATCGCCAGCGCTTTCATTATATTCTCGTTGACGAATTCCAGGATACCAATCAGGTCCAGTACCGGTTGGTACATCTGCTGGCCTCCGGGCACGGCAACCTGTGCGTGGTCGGCGACGATGACCAGTCGATCTACCGCTGGCGCGGTGCCGAGGTCGGCAACATCCTCGGATTTGAGCGTGACTATCCAGGCTGCGAGACGATCAGGCTGGAACAGAACTACCGCTCGACCAGCACTATTCTTGATGCCGCAGGTGCCGTGGTCGCTCATAATGCCGGCCGCAAGGTGAAGAAGCTCTGGACAGAGAATGTCGCCGGCGAGGGAGTTACTCTCGAAACCCTCCCCGACGATCTTGAGGAAGGCCGTTACCTGGCCGGTGAAATTAACCGATTGAAGAGCAACGGTCGTCGCTTGCGGGATATCGCTGTTTTTTATCGTACCAATGCGCAGTCGCGGGTCATCGAGGAGGCGCTGCGCAACGAACGCATTCCCTACGTGATGTTCGGCGGGATGAAGTTTTACTCGCGTATGGAGGTCAAGGATATCCTGGCGTATCTGCGAATTTTCAGTAACCCAGCCGATTCAGTTTCTGCCCGACGCATCATCAATGTCCCGGCGCGGGGCATCGGCGCCGTAACCGTCGACAAGATTGCGCAGTTTCAAACGGAATCCGGCGGTTTCCTGCCGGCTTGCCGCAGGGCGTTGGAGCGTGGTGCCCTCAAAGGTGCCGCAGGGGCCAAGGTCAAGGCGTTTGCCGACCTGATTGACGATTTCCGCCAGCGTGCCAAGGAGACGCCCTATCCTCAATTGACCTCGGAACTGATTGAAGAGACCGGTTATGGCCCGCAGTTGCGGGAAGAGCGCACCGAGGAGGCCCGCAACCGACTGGACAACCTGGAACAGCTTCTGGCCGGTATGGAAGAACACTTCGGCAGCGAAGGGACTCTGCAGGAATATCTCGAACAGGTCGCCCTGATTACCGATGTCGATTCCTACGATCCGAGTCTCGATCGGGTGACCCTGATGACTCTGCATGCTGCCAAGGGCCTGG
>JBPPMD010000312.1:0-13484 GCA_051305875.1 Desulfuromonadales bacterium
CCGCGGGCATAACCGCTGCGGTCCATCGTCTCCGCGAACAGTGTATAAGCCCGTGCGTCCGGCAGCTTTACGATGACGTCATAGGTTTCGGCCACCCCGATACGCAGCTCGTCGGTCTCCACCGGTTTGATGTTTTGCCCGTCCGCCTGTACGACGGTCATCGGCAGGCCCGGAATGCGGACATCGTAAAAGGTCGTCGTCGAGGCGTTGACGATCCGCAGGCGCACCCGCTGCCCGGGCTCGGCAATGAAGGTCGGGTTTTCATGGGCCGCCTTGCCGTTCATCAGGTAGCTATAGGTTGCTCCGGTAATGTCGGCGATATCGGTCGGGTCCATCCGCATGCGGTTCCACGCCAGCCGTTTCTTGAGCACCTCACTCAGCGACAGACCGGTCGCCTTCATCTGATCGTCGAGATTCGCCAGCGTTGGACGCTGGAAGTTGTAGTAGCCTTCCATGGCCTTCAGCTTCCACAACACGCGCTGCGGATCCTCGAACGTCCAGTCGGACAGGACGATCGAATGCTCTATGTCGTAGGCCACCGGGTCCGGTTCGGCCGGTTCGACGATGAGCTGGCCGTAATGCCCGAGCTGTTCCTGCAGGCCGGTGTGGCTGTGATACCAATAGGTTCCGTTCTGCCGGATCGGGTAGCGGTAGGTAAAGGTGTCGCCGGCTGGAATGCCGGGGAAGCTGATGCCCGGGACCCCGTCCATGTTGAAAGGCAGCAGAATGCCGTGCCAGTGAATCGAGGTCGATTCTTCCAACCGGTTGTGGACGCGGATCAACGCCTCCTTGCCCTCCTGCATCCGAATGACCGGCCCGGGGATCGAACCATTGATCGCAATCACCCGGCTGGGCCTGCCGCCGATCAGCAGGTCTTTGTGCTCAAGAAAGAGGTCGATGCCACCAGGATCGGTCGCCCTGAGTTCACCGAACTTGCCGGCACCCTCTGTGGCCAGTGGGGCTGCCCACATCAGACGAAACGACGGCAAGAATACACCAGTGGAAACCAAACCGGTCGCTTGAAGAAATTTTCGCCGTGACAGGATCTTCGTTGTGAAATTAGTCATGTCATCTTTCATCGCGTCACCTTTTGTATGTGGTCGCCTAACGTCCCCGGCCTGATTATATCGTGAACTTGCGCAGTCGCAAGGCGTTGGTGACCACCGAAACGGAACTGAAGGCCATGGCGGCACCGGCGATCATCGGGCTGAGCAGGATACCGAAGAAGGGATAGAGCACCCCGGCTGCGATGGGGATGCCGACGCCGTTGTAGATGAAGGCGAAAAACAGGTTCTGGCGGATATTGCGCATGACCGCGCGGCTGAGGCGCAGGCCACCCACAATGCCGCGCATGTCGCCCTTCACGAGGGTCAGTCCGGCGCTCTCGATGGCAACGTCGGTGCCCGTGCCCATGGCGACGCCCACATCGGCCGCAGCGAGGGCGGGGGCATCGTTGATCCCGTCGCCAGCCATGGCAACGCGATGTCCCTTGGCCTTCAATTCATTAACGATGCGTTGTTTGTCCTCGGGGGAGACTTCGGCATGCACTTCGTCGATCCCCAGCTCTTTGGCCACGGCGTTGGCGGTACGCAAATTATCCCCCGTGCACATGACCACGGTGATTCCCATCCCATGCAGCGATTCGATGGCTTCCTTCGAGGTCTTTTTGATCGGATCGGCGATGGCGATAAAGCCGAGAAGCTGAGAGTCGCGTCCCGCCCAAATCACCGTCTTGGCTTCGCCTTGCAGGCGCTCCGCCTCCTTCATCAGCGCGTCGGGGATGGTGATGTTTTTCGCTTCGAGGAAGGTCCGCTTGCCGATGCGAATCACCGTGCCCTCGACCCTGGCCTGGACGCCGCCTCCGGTCGTGCTCTCGAAATCGGTGATGTCCGGCAGTTTGAGGCCATCATCCTTCGCCTTATCGACAACGGCCCGGGCGAGGGGGTGCTCGGACTGCGATTCGACGGCCGCCGCCAGACGCAGCAAGTCGCCGGTCTCCACGCCGTCCGGCGTTTGCGCATCGACCACCGAAGGCTTGCCTTCGGTGAGCGTGCCGGTCTTGTCGGTGATGAGGTGCGTGACTTTCTCGGCGCGCTCGATGGCTTCGGCGTTTTTAATCAGGATGCCGCTTTGGGCCCCCTTGCCGACCCCGACCATAATCGACATGGGGGTGGCCAGACCCAGCGCACAGGGGCAGGCGATGATGAGCACGGAGACGGCCACCACGATGGCGTAGGACATGGCCGGCGCCGGGCCGAAGGTGGCCCAGACCCCGAAAGCGATCAGGGCGGTCAGTACGACCGCAGGCACAAAATAGCCGGCGACCTGGTCGGCCAGTTTCTGGATCGGTGCTCGGCTGCGTTGGGCCTCGGCCACCATCTTGACGATATGCGCAAGCATGGTTTCCTCGCCCACGGCCTCCGCGCGCATGACGAAGCTGCCCGTCTGGTTGACCGTGGCGCCGATCACCTTGTCATCCTCGCCTTTCTCCACGGGGATCGGCTCCCCGGTGAGCATGGACTCGTCAATCGTGCTTTTTCCTTCGAGAATGACTCCGTCGAGTGGAATTTTTTCGCCGGGCCGCACGCGCAGACGGTCGCCTTTTACAATGGCGTCGATTTCCACTTCCTCCTCCTCGCCGTCATCCCTGACCAGGTGTGCAGTCTTGGCTGCGAGGTTGAGCAAGCTCTGGACGGCTTTGCCTGTCTGCCGACGGGCGCGGGCTTCGAGCCACTGCCCGAGCAGGATGAGGGTGGTGATGACCGCGCCAGCCTCGAAATACAGCGCGACTTCATCATGTTTGCGGAAGGATTCCGGGAAGAGATCCGGGAACAATACCGCCATGACGCTATAAGCATAGGCCGCACCGACACCCAGCATGATCAGGGTGAACATGTTCAGACTGCGGTTGACGATGGACTGCCAGCCCCGTGTGAAAAACATGCCGCCCGCCCAGAGGATGACGGGTGTCGCCAGAACAAGCTCCAACCAGCCCTGCAGCTTCGCCGAAAGGACCCCTTCAAAGGAGAGCCCGGGGATCATGCTGTCGAAAGCGAGGAGCAGGACCGGCAGGGTCAATGCGCCGGCGACAAGAGTCTTGCGCTTCAGACTCCGAATAGTCGCTTCTTCCTCTTCAGCGTCATCAACGGACGCAGTCATCGGCTCCAGGTCCATGCCGCACTTGGGGCAGCTGCCCGGCCCCTGCTGGACAATTTCGGGGTGCATCGGACAGGTATATTCGCGCGACGCGTCAGCCGGATCGGCTGCCTCCGGCTGCGGATGGAGGTAGGCGTCGGGATCGGCCACGAATTTGTCCCGACACTTGCTGGAGCAGAACAGATACTCCGTCCCCTCGTGGGTATGGGAACCGGCGTTTTTCTCTTTGCTCACGGTCATGCCGCAGACCGGGTCTTTCGAGGGGTCTATTACATAGACTTCGGGATCAGCCGTGAACTTCTTTCGGCACTTATCCGAGCAGAAGGTGTAGCTTTTTCCCTGCCACTCGGTTGTTCCACCTTTGGAGTCGGAGGTGACCTCCATACCACACACGGGATCTCGCATGATTCACACCTTATCTTTCGGGTCAGAGGTTTATTGGAACAGGCTTTCAAGATTCCCGGCACCGTCATCTGCATGGGCCTGCTTCAACTGTTCGGCAGTCAGCACCTTGCGGGCATCCCTCACCGCCTGCAGGTGGCGGACCTGGATATCGCCTTCAAGCGTCTGCACCTTGCGGACCAGGGACTCGGCATCCTTCAGCGTCCAGTTGTCGCCTGAGAGCAGTTCGGACAATTCCAGCCGGGCGATTTTCGCCTCGGCCGCATTACGGATGTTGTCCTTACGGCATTCCACGTGAATCGCTTTAAGCCTGCCCACCTGCTCAGCCGAGAGCCCGAGCTCATCAGCACGATCGAGATAGAGCATGTGCTCCATCCCCTGCTCCATCATGCCCATTTGTCCACCGTGCATCATGCCGTGCATGCCGTCTCCGCCCATCATGCCGGACATACCGGAGCCCATCATATCTCCCATTTCTTTACCCATCATGCCCATCATCTGCGTCCTGGAACCAGAATGTGGCGAAGCCATGCAGGGCATCTGGTTCATCCCCGCCCCCTGCTGCATCATCGTTCCAGCGGAGGACGTCGACGCGGCAGCTTTCGCGCCAGCGGGGTGATGTGACTCATGCTCGGAAGCCGCTAAACCGGTGAGAACGGTTGCTCCCATAAAGAAACTGACCAGAACAGCGGTGTACAAGATTCTTATCATGATAATCTCCTTTTGGTTGTAGAGTGTGTTGAGGCCTGTCTTTGCTTTAAAAATAAAAAGCAGAATTAATTTTACTACTTATGATCGGTTTTGCTTGGGTTGCTTTCCTGTTTTTGTTGTTTGTGCCTATGACCACCGCAGCATCCGCCCTTATGACGCCGTTGAATATTCCACAATTTTCGATCCAAACGACTTAAATCAGGCCATGTGTCTACAACAATGCAATTGATCTGCCAATAAAACGATGGGGAAAGCGCCAAACAAAAAAAGGAGGCGAGGAAGAGTCTTGATTGGTAGTAAGATAGGAATGATCGTCGATTGGTCGGTCAATGAACCTGGCGGACGTTTCTTCCGGGTTCTCGCAGGTTTCTTTTACAACTAAAATTATTTCCAACGAACCGGAAGAAAGGCTTCGGCAACTGGCCGAAACAGTGGAGAAGCACTGCCCGGTCATGGATAGTCTGATGCGAGAAGTGGCGGTGTCTGGTAAAGTAGAGGTCTTAAAGCCTGGTGCGGAATTTGAGCCGCCTAACGTGATCCTCAGTGAAATAGCAAGCGACTGAGAGGTGTGCTCCCTGACCACGAAAGAGAGGGTATATGAGCGAATTCCGTTTGATGATCTGGTTCCTGTTTACGTTTTTTACGGTGATTGTCGTAGGGGGCTCGGCATCGGCCCACGGCAAGGAGGAGCATCCGGGAAAAGCGAAGATGGACCAGCACATGCAAGCGATGATGGCGGCCAAGGAAAAGGTGCCCGAAGAATACCGGATTATGGAGCGAACACCAATCATTCCGGATGAGCAGTCTCTGGCACGGGGCAAGGAATTATTTGACCAGAACTGTTCTGTCTGCCACGGCGAAAACGGTGACGGCAAAGGACCGGCTGCTGCGACTCTGCCGACTCCTCCGGCCAACTTTCTTGATACCCGGCACAGCAGCATGTACAACCCTGGTGAAAAATACTGGATCATCGGTAACGGCAGCGGACCGACCGGCATGCCGGCCTTCCCGAACTTAAGTCCAGCCGATCGCTGGCATCTGATAAACCACATCCTGTCTCTGCAACAGAATGAGAAACTCGAAGAGCTCTTTACTACGGAGAAGCCGCGCCACGATTAGACGTCGTTTTTTCATGAAAAGGAGTCTTCCCGGGCAAGGCTGGCGATAGCACAGGAAAGTCTGGGCGCCATGTACGCCCGGGGCAAAAGGGTGCCCGCGATTCGGTGAAGACGTACTTCTGGATCCGGTTGGCGGCGGACCAAGGCTGGTCGCATGCGAAAAGACAGCTTCAGGAGTTGAGCGCGACCGAAGATCCCTCTGCCCTCAGGGAAGGGATGACGCTGCGCGCCGAATGGCGGGTGGTGGATCGCCTGGGGCGCAAGGGAGAGGGCCAAGGGAATTTTACCCTGGAACGGCACGACCATGCCGAGGGATTCTGAAATACCTCGGCCGAAACCCGCAGAGACCGGTTGGCAAAAATGTCTGAAGGTTCCAAATCCTGCCAGATCGACGACCAGGGTCAGAAACAGCTGGAGATGGTCAGCGACCGTCTCTACCTGAACCCCTCATACCCCTCATACTCCTCATGCATTTCCCTGATCCTGCCGCTCTGCTTGCATTTTCCGGAAAACGCGATAAATGGATAGTAAGAAAACATGCAAAGAAAAGCAGGCTCCGCAGAACCCGCTTTTTAACATGGCTACCCTGCACAAGAGCCATCCTGGCCTGTGCGTTTTTTCATGCAACGCAACATCTTTCCAGAGAAGGAGTAGAAAATGAAAAAAAACGCTTGGTATTTCGGTCTGCTGGCTGCCCTTTTGATTCTGCCTGCCTGCGATAGACAAGAGGAACCCCCCAAAGCAACTCCTGCCGCGCCACAAAAGCAGGTTCAACCCGTCCAGACGCCGATGACCTCTGAGAAGGCGATGCCTCCCTCCGGGGCCATGCCCAAGGCAGAATCAATGGCCAAAGGTGACATGGCTGTCGGCGAGAAGGTCTACAACCAGTCCTGCAGTTCCTGCCATGACGAAGGTGTCTCCGGGGCTCCCAAGACCGGCGACAGTGCGGCCTGGGCTGATCGCATTGCCAAAGGGATGGAGGATCTGAACAAAAACGCCATCAACGGCTTCACGGGTGAAACCGGCATGATGCCCGCCAAGGGTGGGTTCTCTACCCTGAGTGACGACGAGGTCAAAGCCGCGGTGGAGTATATGGTGTCGCAGAGTAAGTAGGCTAACGCGCATACAGACAGGCCAAAGAGCCAGGGCCTTCGGGAGACACTCCTGGATGTCGCTTTTGCAAGACTCGAATCCCAGGCTGCGACGGTTAATCCGACGCGTTCTTTCTTCGTACGGCCGATCTGGTAAAATGAAGTCTCTGGGTGCCGGGAGATGAAATGAAACAGATCTTTTGGGCAACATTGCTTTGGACTCTCCTGATAGCCGGGCAATCGTTTGCCCTCGAGGTTGTTTCCCTGGCACCGAGCCGCGGTGCGCCGGGAACCCTGGTTGCCGTCAGCGGCGGACCCTTTTCCGCCGCGACGCAACCTTTTCTGGGAAGACATTACGTCGCTCCATTGCACATTCTCGAAAACCACCTGGAATTTACGGTCCCCTCTCTGCCGCCGGGCAATTACGTCCTGACGGTCCAGGACGACACCTCGATCGCGGAGCAAGCCTTTCAATTTGAGGTGATGGCGCCGATCCCTCGCTTAACAGAGTTGAGTCCGGGCAATATCGATCTCTGTCGTCTCGAGACCGGGCAACAGCTCGTGGTCGATGGGCACAACTTCCTGCCGGAGGCCGTGCTGCTGGTCAACAATGTTGCGGTACCCACCACTGTCATCGAGCCAACCCTCCTCGAAGCCCGATTGCACGGTTTTCAACAGCCGGGGGTCTATGGCGTCGCGGTCCGTAACCCGGACGGAGCGACATCACTGCCCCATTCCCTCTGGATCAACAATCTTCCGGAAATCACCAGTATCGAGCAGGGCGCCGAATTCCTGGAGTATTATGAGGTTATTATTCATGGCAAGAATTTTCTGTCTAACTCGATTCTGGTGGTCAAAGAGCCGGAGGACAGTGTGATCGGCCAGGCCTATCGGCAATTCTCTTTCGTTGCCCGTCAACGCAACGCATCAGAAGGGATGTCTGTGGTTGCACCACAAACGGATAGATTGATATTCGTCGACTGCCAGACCCTGATCTACTACCGTTACCCCGCCATTTCTCAGAAAAAGTCCCTGGGATTCATGGTCCTCAATCCGGATGGGCGCAAAACAGACATGTACTACGCGAACCTGCCATAAAATGAGTTGGTACAAAAACTGTTATCGGTATCAACAATAAGCGATCAGATCGGCCCTGCCATCGGGCGACGCAGGCAGAATATTTTTTGACCGTTCGTGTGCTGATGGTGTATTGCTTTTGTCCTCAGGGAGGATACCCGCCTGGCAGCCGGCCCGATTTAAGGTGAGCCCGTGAGCAATTTTACACACGACAATCACAGCCGCGGAGGCAACCCAGGGCTGTTGCTGGCCCTGGTCCCGGCAGTATTGCTGGCCCTGCTGATGGCTGCCTTGTACGTCGTGCCGTTGCCGTGGCGCCTGACCTGGCCATGGGTACCCTCGCTCGGCGTTGAGCTGGCTCTGTATGTCGACGGTTTGTCAGCGCAATTCCTGCTGCTGATCACTGGCATCGGTACCATGGTGTTTGTCTACGGTGCCGGTTATCTCGCCGAAAATCCCAGGCGCAACCGCGTGTTCGTGCTGCTGCTGCTGTTCATGGCGGCGATGATCGGTGCGGTGGTGAGCGACAATCTGTTGCTGCTGTTCGTGTTCTGGGAGCTGACTACTGTACTGTCGTTCCTGCTGATCGGGGTTGACCACGACCAGCAGGCCAGCCGCAAATCGGCGCAGCAGGCCTTGTTGGTCACAGGCTCCGGCGGGCTTTTTCTGCTGGCCGGAATCATTCTGCTGGGCCAGATCGGCGGCAGCTACTCCCTGCAGACACTGCTCACGCAGGCGCCGCTGTTCCAGGAGGACGCGCGTCTCAAGGCGGCATTGACGCTGATCTTTATCGGCGCGTTCTGTAAATCGGCACAATTTCCGTTCCACTTCTGGCTGCCCAACGCCATGTCCGCTCCCACCCCGGTGAGCGCCTATCTGCACTCGGCAACCATGGTCAAGCTCGGCATCTACCTGTTGGCGCGTCTCGATGCTGCGTTCAGCGATTTGCTGTTCTGGCAATACGCGCTGATCAGTACCGGCACTTTCACGGCGGTCATTGCCGCAATCCAGACGATCCGCGAGCGCGATCTCAAACGGATTCTCGCCTGGTCCACGGTCGCGACCCTGGGCACGCTGACCATGCTGGTCGGCCTGCCCGGCAACAGTGCGGCGCTGGCGATGGCAACGCTGTTCTTCGCTCATGCGTTGTACAAGGCGCCGTTGTTCTTCGTCGCCGGCAACCTCGATCATGGCGCCGGCACGCGCGCCATCGACAAGCTGACCGGCATGCGTCGATACATGCCATGGACCGCGATCGTCGCGCTGCTTGCCGCACTTTCTATGGCAGGATTACCGCTGACTTTTGGTTTCATTGCCAAGGGCGCGATCGTCCATGCCAAGGATCAGGTCGATGCCCTGCAGCTGGTGAGCTATGCCGCTATGTTTGTTAATGGCGTCTCCGTGGCGGTTGCGGCAATTGCCGCGATCCACATTTTCTGGGGACGCGACCCTTCGCCGCGCCAAGTACAGCCGCATGAAGTCCCTGTCACCATGCTGCTGCCGCCGCTGATTCTGGTGGTTCTGGGGCTGCTGTTCGGTCTTGTCCCGACGCTGGTCGACCCGGCGCTGGGTGCCGCCGTGCACGCTATGTCACCCGGTTTTGACATAGCCACAGTCAGTGAGTCATACGAATTTCTGGCCGTGGTGAAGGCCATGCTTGGAGCCATCTTGCTGGGCTGCGTTATTCTGCTCAGCTGGAATCGCCTGGATCTGCTGCTGAGGAGAGTTCACCGCCTGCATAAGATCGGGCCGGAAGCCTGGTACTGGCGCTCTCTAGAGGTTTTGCCATTGATCGCCGCAAGACAGACCCGCCTGTTGCAGCATGGCCGGCTGCCGTACTACCTGTTGACCATGGTCGGAGCAGCAACCTTGCTCATTCTGGCTCTGCTGCTCGCGGCGCGGCCGGGCTGGAACTGGCCGGAACTGCAGGCCCTGAACGTGCCGGTATTTGGGGCCTCGCTGCTCATCGCAGCCGGGGCTTTGGTGGCGATGTTCGTACGCGACCACCTGGTGCTGCTGCTGGTCAGCGGCCTGGTGGGCTATGGCTGTGCCGTGTTGTTCCTGTTTACCGGTGCACCCGATGTGGCCTTTACCCAGTTCGCGGTAGAGACCGTCTTTGTCGTGGTGGTGGCTGCGGTATTGCTGCGACTGCGACGCACCCCCCTTGACATGCGGGCGGGTTCGACGGCAGCGCGACTGCGACCGCTGGCGTTGGCCGTGGCGATTGTTCTTGGCGCGAGCCTGACCGCGTTGGTACTCCTTATGTCCGGGCTGCCGTTCGACAGCGTGCTGGCAGAGTTCTATGGCGAGCAGAGCCTCCCTGCGGCGAACGGACGCAACGTCGTCAATCTCATCCTGGTTGATTTTCGTGCACTTGACACCCTGGGCGAGATCACGGTGCTCGTTTTTGCGCTATTGGCGGCATTGCCGCTTCTCAAACGCCTCGGCGGGAGGCAGCCATGAGATCACAGGCACTGCTCGCCGAGGTGTTCGTGCGCGTCCTTTATGCGATGCTGCTGCTCGCCTCGCTCTGGATTCTATGGCGCGGCCAAAACGCCCCTGGTGGCGGCTTCATCGGTGGTCTTATGGCGGTGGCTGCGAGCGCCGCCTACGCGCTGGTGTTCGATGCGGGCAGTGCCCTGCGGCGGTTGCCACTCGAGCCGGTTCGTCTCGCGGCCTGCGGTGTGCTGCTCGCGCTTCTGAGCGGCTTGCCGGCGTTGCTGAACGACCTGCCGTACTTGACTCACCGCGGGTTCATGCTCTCTTTCGGCGTAGTCGAGCTGCCGGTGTCGACTGTGTTATTGTTCGACCTGGGCATCTACCTTTGCGTGTGGGGGGTGTTCGGCGGCTACTGCCTGGCATTGGTGCGCGCCATTGAGGAGGAGTCATGATCTGGGCGGTTGCCCTGGCTCTGGGCACGGTCATAGCCGCAGGCACCTATCTCCTGCTGTCGCGTGACCTGCTGCGTTGTCTCATCGGTCTGGTCCTGTTCGGCAACGGCATCAACCTGCTGCTGTTCACCAGCGGCCGCCTGACCAGCAGTCTGCCGCCAATAATCGACGCTGGCGACACGGTTCTGGCCGCGACGGCGAACCCCCTGCCGCAGGCGCTGGTGCTGACGGCCATCGTCATCAGCTTCGCTCTGATGTGCTTTTCGCTGGTGCTGGCACTCCAGATCCTCCAGCTCGCCGGCAGCGATGATGTGGCCCGGTTGCGTGCATCGGAGCCGCCTTCACCGGATGGCATCAAGCCGGCTCTGGAGGAACCGTCCTGATGCTGGTTCTTCTCCCCTTGCTGGTGTCGCTTGCCACCGCCCTGCTTTGTGCCCTGGCCTGGACGACGCCGCGCCTGCAACGGGCCATCAGTGCCGGTGGAGCCATGTTGTTGCTGCTCTGCTCGCTGGCCTTGCTGCGGCAGGTCATGACGCAAGGCGCGATCACCCTGACTGCGGGCAACTGGCCGTTGCCCTTTGGA
The DNA here is from genome assembly GCA_051305875.1 of Desulfuromonadales bacterium. GTDB lineage: Bacteria > Desulfobacterota > Desulfuromonadia > Desulfuromonadales > BM103 > M0040. The sequence continues at coordinate 11,030 of JBPPMD010000312.1, forward strand.
ATTGCTTTCACCGCCGATCACCTCGGGACGGCTCTGGTGCTGATCGCCGCGCTGATGCTCTCGATCACCCTGCTCTGGCAGGAGAGCGCTGCAGACGCCGCACCGGTTTCACCCGCGCTGCTCCCGCTGCTGCACGGGTTGGTGGCCGGTTCCGCAGCCGCGTTCCTGACCGCCGACCTGTTCAACCTTTATGTCTGGTTCGAGGTGTCGCTGATCTGTGCTCTCGGCTTGCTTGTGCAGGGCGGTTCCTTGCGGCAACTTGATGCTGCACTCAAATACTTTGTTCTTAACCTGGTCGGCACATTGCTGTTGCTGGCAGCGGTCGCATTGTTGCACGCTGCCACCGGACAACTCAACTTCACGGCGTTGGGTGAGGCCGTCTCCCGGCTGGACCACTCGATCAAGCTACCGCTGCTTGGCCTGCTGATGCTCGCCTTTTTGATCAAGGCCGCTGCTTTTCCATTTTTCGCCTGGTTGCCGGTCTCGTATCACACCTTGCCGGCACCGGTGCTCGCGTTGTTCTCGGCACTGCTCACCAAGATCGGGATCTGCGCGCTGCTCCGCACCATCGCAGGCGTGTTTTTCCCGGCGCCGGAACTGTTATTTACGCTGCTCGGCTGGATCGCGCTGCTTTCCATGGTGACCGGCGTGCTCGGCGCCGCTTATCACTGGGACATGCGCCGCATCCTGGCCTTTCATACCATCAGCCAGATCGGCTATATCCTTCTCGCCATTGCTCTGTCTTCTCGTGCCGGCAACGCCGCTGCGATTTTCTTCGCCCTCCACCACAGCATGGTGAAAGCCGGATTGTTTCTGGTCGCTGGCCTGATCTACCGCCAGACCGGCCACTACGACCTGCGTCGGATCGGCGGGCTGCATGCAGCCAAACCCGGCCTGGCCGTACTGTTTCTGCTGCTGGCCCTGTCGCTGGTTGGTATCCCCCCCTTAAGCGGCTTCTGGGGTAAGTACCTGATCATTAGCGAATGCTTCAACCAGGGCGAATATCTGTGGGCCGGAGTAGCATTGTTTGTTGGTTTCCTGACCCTCTATTCGATGGCCAAGATCTGGCTTGAAGCCTTCTGGAAACCGCATCCCGAAAGTGACTGGCGGCCCCCCACGGAGTCGCGCACTGCCCCGGCATATGCCGGTCTCTGCCTGCTGGTGCTGGTGACCTTGTGGGTCGGGCTGGTCCCGGAGCGTCTGCTCCTGTTTGTGTCGGATGCGGCCGCGACATTGCAAGGAGGTGTGCCATGAAAGTTCGGCCATTGATTGCGGTCAGGCTGCTGCTGCGCTTCGTCGGCCACTGCGTGCTGTCGGGGATAGCCACTGCGCGCATCATCCTGCGGTTGACCCAGCCACCCGCAGGTCTGGTCCGTCTGCATTTTGCCCCCATGAGCCCCACCGGTGCTGCCGTGATGGCAGCCCTGGTCACTCTGACCCCGGGGACCACCGTGATTGACATAGACGTGATGCGGCGGGTCATGCTGCTGCATCTGCTCGACACCCGTGTCATCGAAGCCACTGTGACGGCTATCCGACGCGATTTTGAACGGGATATCACGACACTTTTCCCGGAGGAGGGAGCATGATCGCAATGCTGGTTTCTGCAGTATTTGGCTGCGTGGTGATGGGCGTGATTCGCTTTGTATGCGGACCGGACGATGCCGACCGGATCGTCGCCCTCGACATCCTGTTCTCCGCCGCAGTGGTTTTTTGCGCGCTCGCTGCTCTCGCCACCGGTCGTGTGCTGTTTCTCGACATCGCTATCGGGGTTGCTATGATCGGTTTCGTCGCTACCCTGGCGTGGGCACGCCTGGTGGAGATGCCTCGCGAGCAAGATGAGGAGTCTGAATCATGAGTGCCGCCGGTGTCATTCTGTTGATTCTCGGCGCGCTGGTGCTGCTGCTGGCGAGTGCCGGCCTGTTCATCCTGCGTGATGCCCTGTCGCGCCAGCATGCAGCGACCAAGGCGGGTTCGTTGGGAATCGTCTGCATGGTGGCCGGCGCGGCACTGATCGGCGGCGACTGGTCATGGGGCTGGCGCGCCTTGCTGATCGTGCTGATCGTCTGGCTGACCTTGCCGGTTGCCTCGCATGTGCTCGCCCGGGCAGCTCTGCGTGAGCGCGGCGGACAGGACCTGCCGGTTCACGAGGCTTTGCGGGAACAGCCTGACTGAAGTTCAGTCCTGCTGGCGAAATTCATGCGCTGTTCGGGGCCAACGTTACTGGAAAATCGACTCTGGCTTATGCTATAATATGCTGTGGCATGTGTCGGCCGAGTCGGGGCGACATCGTGTTTGCCGGAATGTCAATCTTGCCGTGTTTCAGATCTGCCCGTCGGTGCGGAAAAGGAGAATCACAATGAAAATCGATGAGATTCGGGAAAGAGGGCGGGCACTGGGGATAGCAGGATTGGATGATATGCAAAAAGCTGACATGATCCGCGCCATCCAGCTT
>JBPPMD010000338.1:0-4441 GCA_051305875.1 Desulfuromonadales bacterium
GCACTCTGAACCTTGCCATAGGCGCCGCTGAAGCCCTTGAGGAGCAGGTCCTTAAGATCCCAGCCACAGCAGTAAACCGAGAGCATGCCGAGATCGTGGATGTGAAAGTCGCCATCACGATGGGCATCGGCCACATAGTGCGGATAAATTTTGTTCAGCCAGTAGTTGCTGGTGACATTGGACGCAATATGATTATTGAGCCCTTGCAGGGAGTACCCCATGTTGGCGTTCTCGTTGACCCGCCAATCCTCCTGGGTGAGATAGGAATCCATCGACTCGATCGATTCCTTGATAAACGCCTTGGTTTCACGTAGTGACGCATGCTGTTGACGGTACAGGATGTAGGCCTTGGCAGTCTTGGCATGGCCGTTTTCGATGAGGATCTTTTCAACCAGATCCTGGACATTCTCAACCGTGGGGATACGTCCGTCTTTGTAGATGACCTCGAGAATGCCGACGACCTGGCGGCCAATTCCTGCAGCCTGCGCCATGTCGGTGCCGCCCACTGCCTTAACTGTCTTCCGAATAGCAGAGACGATGTTTTCTTCCTCAAATGCTACAAGCCGCCCATCCCGTTTACGAATAAATTCCAGCACGTCACCCTCCCCCAATCAAAAAAACTTATAGAAAGCTACCATACGGATCTTAAACAGCAAAGGGAAAAACACAACATATAGACAAAAAATCTTGCTTTTTGCACTACATGTTGTGCACAACCCCGTGGACAGCCTGTGGATGAGCTGGTCATAATGTTTGCTAAGCAAGTAAGATTCTTGACCCTTATAAAGACACCATGTAAATATCCACAATATTTACCCGTGAGGAAAACCATGACTGATCTTGCTCGCTTTGGCATCTCTATTGACCCACGCCTCCTGGAGAGTTTCGACCAGTTGATTACCACTAAAGGCTACGTCAACCGATCCGAGGCAATCCGCGACATGATTCGCAATGCCCTGGTGGAGGATCAGATCGAGCGGGCCGACACCACAGCGACTGTCGGCACGGTCACGCTTGTCTACGACCACCACACCCGTGACCTCTCCGACAAGCTCACCGAACATCAGCACTCCCACCACGATGCCATTGTTTCAGCATTGCATGTTCATCTTGATGCCCACCATTGCCTTGAGGTTGTGATAGTGCGCGGCACTGCCGCGCAGATCAAGCGCCTGGCCGATGAATTGATCGGCACTAAAGGTGTCAAGCACGGGAAGCTGGTATTAACGTCGGTGGGGGCGTAGCTAGTTTTCGTCCGGAAACGGCCCTTTTCCGCAATCTCTGCGTCAATCGACGGATTTGATTGTGCGGCGTAAAGTACTACGCCTCCGCTCAAATCCTTGATTTCCTTGACCTTGCGAAAAATTGCTCGTTTCCAGATCGAAAACTGTGGCGGTGTCATCCCAAGTTTCCGGATGGACACTAGGGATTGTTGTGAAGTCTCTTAGCTAAGGGCCATTTATCACGGTCCATCAGCTTATACCTTGACCGCTGCCAGGACAAAGACCGGGTTAAAAGCTTCAAACATTTTGTAATCGGTCAATGGCAGGGTACGCGAGATGTTAACTGTGGTCACTTCCAGATCGTAACTGGCGTTCTCGAAAAACTCGGTTGCGGATGTCAGGGTGTCGAGGGTGACAGCATTGAGAACCACCCGCCCGCCGATTGACAGACGAGCGTCAGCCGCTGCAAGAATCTTCCAGAGATGACCTCCGGAGCCACCGATAAAGACCCGATCCGGATCTGGCAGGTCGTCCAGGCAGGCAGGCGCTTCTTCTTCGATCAGAGTTATGTTGCGGGAATTGAATTTTCGCAGATTCTCCTTGAGAAACGCCAGACACTGGGGATTGCGTTCCACCGCAATGACCCGGCCATTCGGCATGAGATGGTCGGCTTCGATACTGATTGATCCGGAGCCCGCACCGATGTCCCAGAGGGTCATGTCCTGGCGCAAGCGCAGCTTTGCCAGACTTACTGCCCGCACTTCCTCCCTGGTGATCAGTTTCTTGACCGAAGCGAACTCTTCATCCGGAATCCCCAGAAAGGGTCCGGTGCCTTCACCGCCCGATTCATACTCCTTGATCAGGATCAGAACATTCAAAGGTGCTGCATGAATATTCAGCAACCCCTTAAGATCGGTATGGGTAATCTTCTCGTTGGCTGTCCCCAGGTTTTCACAGAGGTAAGCGGTGTAGCCATCCCGCCCCCGTTCAATCAGCTCGCTGGCGATCCCGCGCGGCGTATTCACTTCGTCAGTGAGAATCGCAATCTTGTCATGGGCCACAACCTGGTCGACAGCACCCGTCATCCCCCGTCCGTGGGCTGAAACGAAGATTGCATCGTCCCAGGGCTGACGAATCTTGGCAAATGCGTACTGGACCGAGCTGACGTTCGGTACAAATTCAAGATCGGTCTCTGGCAGGTTGCGCAGCAGGTAACGACCGATACTGAAGAATAGCGGGTCACCTGAGGTCAGCACCACCACCGGACCCTCTGCCTTCCTGAGGCATTCAACCACAGGGGCAAGATTGGTTCCTATAGTCAGAGTCTTGCCGGAAAAGTTTGGAAAGAGCGCAAGTTGACGGGCGCCACCGATCAGCATTTCCGCCTGTTCCACCAGCTCCAGAGCCTTGCGGCTGAAGCCCTCCTGGCCCTCTATTCCAGCACCAATGACATGAATTGTCTTCATTTGATGACATCCTTCCACGTTTCCGAATTGGAAACTTTCGAGGTGGTGACTGCACCGAATCCGGCGCAAACCTGACCTGCTCAATCAACCAGTCTAGCCCTGATTGTATTACGGATAAACTGGTTGCACCTGTTTGCACGCCAGGAGACTGTCCGCAGACAAAATACTTCCCTGGCAGCTTCGCCAACTCTATCTGTTTGCCGAGGCACTCGTCAAGCCCGTTGACTCTCTGCTTTGCTGACAGCGACTATCGTCTCTGCCTCAAGACCAACCAGCTCTCTGCAATGTCTCTGCGACCTGCTCCCGGACAATCTCCACCAATTTCGGGTGCGCCCCGAGAGGTTCACTGAGGACCATTTTCAATCCGGGATAACGTGCTGTCGCGGTCTTAATTTCTGCAGGCAGACCTTCGACCACATGAGCTCCGGCAAAAAGGAAATATGGGTAAAGCACTATGCGCTCTGCCCCTTGGACAACACAGGCATCGATGCCTTGCTGGATAGTCGTCTCAAGCCTTTCGAGAAATGCGACTTCGACAATCTCGCAGGCGCCCTGCTGCCTGATCAGTTCGGCGATGACTCGCAGGGCTTCATTCGCTCCGGCAATGCGGGAGCCGTGGCCGATGAGAAGTACGGCGGCTTTCATCGCTGCTGCTCCCTTCAACTTGCTATTTGCATGAAAACGCGGGATCAGGCAATCAGACCTGCGGTCATCTAGGAACCTGTCGGACTATCCATGAACCGACTGAAAATTCGGCTGTTCGGCCCATATTTCAGCTCCTTTTTGCTCTATAGCTACGGCTATGGAGCTGCAAACGAGCTAAAATCTGTTCTCAAACATCCAAATTTTCGCTTCGGTCCGTATAGTCCGACAGGTTCCTAGGCTTTGCCGTTGTCTCTGGCCCGTAGAGCCATGATCAGCAGGTGCAATTTGACTTCTGATGGGCAGTACCGTTAAGCAGCTTGACGACTGACTTACCGTCAGCGTAGTAGTCGATGATATTCAGACAGCCAAAATCCTGCTCGACAGAAAAGGCCTGTTGCAATGGAGCACCGATGGCGTCGAGGAGGATAATCCGGTTTACCCCGCCATGGGCAACCAGGGCAACTTCGCCGCCGGGGTGCATTGCAAGTATGTTCTGAATGGCCGGGCGGATGCGGTCGGCAGCATCCTGCAGGCTTTCTCCGCCCGGTACCTGGAAATTGGCCAGATCCTGCAGCCGCGCCTGCCAGCCGTCGGGATACGCCTCCTGCAGTTCTGCCCAGGTGCGGCCTTCCCATTCGCCAATATGCAGCTCACGCAAAGATTCGAGGGTACTGACTGTCAGATCATGCGACCTGGCAATCAGTTTGGCGCAATAACAACAGCGATCGAGATCACTGCTGTAGACAGCTTCCAGGGAAACATTGCCCAGCGAATTGCAGACACGATCAGACTGTGTTCGCCCGAGTTGAGTGAGGGGGACATTAACCTGGCCGTTGTAACGCTTCTCTTCATGCCCTACAACCTGGCCATGACGAATCAGGTAGATTCGTGTTCGTTGCATCATCGATCCTTAACCTCTGAGCCTGCTGTTCGCTGATTCAGACTTATCGTTATCTTCCATCCTGAAACTCCAGACAACACAGGCACAGTTTTCGATCCGGATACGAGTTATATAACCGCCAGCACCAGCAACAGCGACAAAACCTCGATCAGCTCTGAAGAGGCACCGAGCACATCACCGGTCACTCCGCCGAGGCGCATTTCGAA
>JBPPMD010000363.1:0-2530 GCA_051305875.1 Desulfuromonadales bacterium
GCCTTCAGGTAGGACAAGGGCACACCCTAGCTGATCTTGAGTTGACGAATCAAATGCGACTAGCCAGTTCTAAAGGCAGGTTTTTGATGAGGCATTGGGGGACAATGACGGTAATACCGACAGAACTTCGATATACCAGGCAGACAGCCTTTCGTTCATTGGCGCTGATTGTTTCGTTCAGCGCTTACTTCTACGTCCGATTGTCGAATGCCTACCCCTCCGCCGGCGGTATTGACATGTCTCTGGGAGAAGCGCATGGCTACACCCACAACCGATTTTTATGCCCTGTTGATGTATTTTCCCATGGTGATCGCCGAAAACTTCCTGGCGCGGACCTTTGGTTCCTATACTTTGCAGTTGTTCGAAATCAATGAAACCCTCCGGTTTACACTTCCTGAGTTGGTTGAGTTACGGCTGACTACGCTTGATGATGGGTATCAGCGGTTATGCCCGTGAACACGGCCGTGACAAGAACAAATGAGCGCCCGCAGAGTGAACTGGACCTTCGGTCGACGGGCGGGCAAAAAAAACCGGGCTGAGAGCCCGGCTGAGATGATTAGTTGTTACTGAATGCGCCTGCTGGCGCATTCAGTTCTTGCTTTCCACCGGCTTCTGTTACTTTTCAGCGGTTATTCTTTTACGGGTTCTGCTTTCACGGGTTTCGGCAGTTTTTCCATGCTCTTGCTTCTCGGCTCGCCGTAGGCTGGAGAAAGTCCGAAAAACTCCTGTTTTTCTGTGGTTGGGGCCAAAGCCCTCAGGGTCGGGTTGTCAAGCCTCCCGGTGATGGTCAGTTTTTCCGACTTCTGGAACTCACGGATCGCATTCTTGGTTTGCTTACCATAGATGCCGTCAGCCGCCACGGCTTTGAGACCGCGTTCGTTGAGAAGTTTCTGTGCTTCACGTATTTGCTCCGGAGTCAGATTCTCGCCCATCATACCGTTGTGCTGCCCGTCACCCATCATGCCGTTGTGCTGCCCGTCACCCATCATGCCGTTGTGCTGCCCGTCACCCATCATGCCGTTGTGCTGTTCGTCACCCATCATGCCAGTAGCATGATCCGAGCCCAACGTGCCCATGCCTGTGTTCTGATCCCCGGCACTCAGCGCCTGACCTGCAACAAACAGGAAGGCAAGAGTAGTCAGGGTGGAGATCAAAATTAATCGTTTCATGTTTTTTACTCCTTAAATTTTATCGGCGAGGTCGCCAACGGCTGCCTTTATTATGTGATATCCCGATACGGGAACCGGCGCTCAGCTAATCAGGACCCGGATAACCCTGAACATTGCAGAATTCACAATAGATATCTGGTGAGACGCAATCCAAAATTTACTGTTGGCGACAGTTGCGCTCTCCCTGCTAATGAGCAATTAACGCGCCAAAATAGATCGCCGATGCTGAGAGCATAAGTGCCTGATAGTGCATGGAACCGCGCATGGGAAGAAGCCCGGCAGGGTGTGAAGGCCACAGCAAAATCTGTTGTATTTGATATATCCGCCGCATATCATAGTTGGTCCCGGTGGTTTTTACTTCTCGCCACTGCTCCTCCTCGCTTTTCTTGCGTACAATCAGCCCCTTGCACTCTCAGTATCGTCAGACATTTCTGGCTCGTTAGTTGCAAGGTCTTTGACTAGGCGGACAGTGATCGAGGGTAAGTTCGGCCCGAAATTACCGCTCAGTCGAAAGTGTTCTGGAAGTTGTTCTGCATTGTTTTATAGATCAGGAAGCCAGCCAAATCGAGTATGACTGTAAGTCCTGCAATGTAGGAAAACCCCCAATCCGAAGATTGAGGGTTTTCGTGTTTTATAAATGGTGACTTATAAGAAACCGCCCAGCAAAAAGACAGGGCGGCACTTATACTCCCCAAATAATCGGCAATCCACAAATCCCTGAGAAGACCAATTGTCTCGGTCTGCGTTCCAAAAGACACCTCATTAGCCTCGTGGACTATCGGATTGGTGTCCACTTTTTACAGCCTACCTCACTCGGCCTTGCGGCGCAATTCTGAGGCTTCGACCGACTGGCTTTTATCTGATTTCATGGCATGGACCTGATCTGCGCAAACATCATGGATGCCCCTGGTCTCTCAATTTCTCTACAGGCACCTTGACCTTAATTTTGAAACAAAGCCGCTCCTGTCACGCCAGGCATCATCGCCAGCGAACATCCCGCACTCCCGGACCTTTTCCGCGATCTTCCTGAAATGGAACCCGTACACGGCAAAGGTAATGGCCAGCGGGAACAGGCTCGGCTTTATTCCTTCAGGCGGTCACCGCCGCTATTTGACAACCAGGTCGTTTTTCACCGAAACGACCCCCTCGACTCCGCGAGCGACTTCACCAGCCTTTTTGACGCTCTGCGTCGAATCGACAAAACCACTCAACTGAACTTCGCCTTTGAAGGATTCGACTTCTATCTGCAGGCTTTTTAAAGTCGGTTCTTTGAAGATTGCCGCTTTCACCTTGGAGGTGATGACGGAGTTGTCGATATACTGGCCGGTACTTTCTTGTTTACTGGTGCCCGCACACCCCGT
>JBPPMD010000375.1:0-5776 GCA_051305875.1 Desulfuromonadales bacterium
CGCAACTATCAACCCATGACAATCTCCTGCCAAATCTTGCGAAAATACCGCGTCAATTCGTCTGTCACCGCAGCGCGACTCATATCACGATAGAAATGTTCCAGGTCACGGCGGGCAAGCTTTTCACGGTACCCGCGTCGATAGAGGCAGCCATCCAAGTCGACCAGAAAAAATTGCAGCCTCTCCTCCTCCTTCCGCACCAGGATATTACGCCAGTTCAAATCGCCGTGGAAGATCCCCTTGCGGTGCATGCAACCAAATGTTTCGGCCAAGGTCAAAAGCGCTTCCCTCTGCTCCTGGGGGCTCAGAATTTGCCAAATATTGAGCAGACATGCAGCATCTGTCAGATGCGGAAAGACCACGTAGGAGCGACCCAGAAGACCTGAAAAACGCTCTTCCAGGCAAAGGATGGGAGGAACGGTAGTAACCTGAGCCTGCTGAAAGCGCACACCGTTGTGCCAAGAGCGCAGGGCCCGGGAGGGCCGCAGCAGATTCCTGAGCTTATAACCAAAGCCTTGACAGTTGTAACGCTTGACAAAATAGCCATATCCCTCCAGCTGTATCAGGACTTTATCGGTGGCGGCAGAGTGCCAGGGAGAACAAATCAGATCCCCGGTTGCGAACGAGTGGTCAGGGTCAGGCAGCAATGATGCGGCCAAAGCTCGCGCGGACGGTGTATTTTCACACAAGCCGGAAAACTGCCCCGACTTGAGCTTCAGAATGCTACCCCCTTGTTGAGTATCCAAATTTATCTCTGAACGTTGAACCGTCATAAATGAGCCAGCCAGGTAGACCAACCGCGCATAAATCGAGACTCCCAAAGACCGGTCGGATCGTTGCCACGGAGATCAAACAGGAACCGACGCAGATCATGGGCAGCCTTTTTGCGGGTAGGATAGCGAACTTGCTTGGCACCGTCAAAGTCAATTAATTGGATATACATAGACCTTGAGTCCCGCTGCACCATGATGTTGTCCCATTTGAGATCACCATGCAGCAGGCCAAAGCGATGCATGCGCCCCAACAGGTTCGCAAGTGAAGCGACGAGGTCGAAACAGCCTCGTTCATCCAGCCTTGGCCACAACTGACGCAGAGTCTCACCGGAAAAGAATTTCATGAGGATATAAGAACGCCCAAGCAGTCGGCAGCATCGCTCCTCGAGACACAGACAAGGATCAGGTACGGCAATACCACGCACCAGGAAATGATGCATCAGATCCCAGTTCTTCACTGCTCGTGATGGTCGCATAGAATTCTGAAATCTGTAGATCCAGCCCCGACAGTTGTAGCGTTTAAGCAGGTAACAGCCTCCTGCCAGCTCCACCTGTCCTGTGTGATTGCGTGACCCTGGCTTGCAGATACGGGCGTCTTCAAAGGCCTGGTCAGGATCCGGCATCATGTCGGCAAGGACCGAAGCAGTCGTGGTATCGTCCCGTCGCCAGATGCTAAAGCCGGACTGTCGTTCAACCCGGAACCCTGCACCGTCACGATGCACCTTACTCACTTCTCGCCGCCAAATTTCCTGCAGTGTGATTAATGCCTTTTTTTCGATCTCTGCCAGATCCCAGGAGCGCAACGACTTGTCAGGTCCACCGAAAACCAGAAGGAACCGAAACCGTTCGGAGCGTGCGCTGGTCAACCAGAACCAGGCTAGCAGTGTCGCCAATGGTTGCTGATTTTCGCGAATCCTGCCCAGTCCGGCGGTGCAGGCAAAAGTGACACCGTTTTGGTTTTCGGTGAGACAACAGTCGGGAGGCAATGGCAATGCCAGATCGGGCTCGGCCTGTTTTATCTTGCTCAGAAACTGCGCATAACGTTGAATCAACATGCGCTTGTCACGTGCCGACAGGCTCGGGTAATCCTCAGCCCAGAATTTGGCAACGGTCACCGAAGCAGCCGAACAAGGGACTAGACTCATTTGGAAGCCTCCGTCCACTTGTGGATCAAATCCAAGGTTTCTCGCATGTTTTGTTCCCGAGTCATCCCTGTTACACGCGTCCGGGCAGTCTCTCCCATGGCTCTCAGATCTGACATCAGGCCGTTGCGCAACAACTCAGAGAGCTCCTGCCAACTCCGCGGGTTGCTTTGGATAAAGCCGTTCTCACCAGGACAGATCAGTTCCGACGCACCATTCTCGGCAGTGGTTATCACCGGCAGTCCGCAGGCCATGGCCTCCAGACAGACATTGGAGAAGGGGTCGTACATGGTGGGCAGAACTGCCAGATCTGCGGCACCATAATAGTTTTCTACCTGGTCCGTAGCACCGATAAGATGGACCCTCGTGGCGATGCCGAGGCGCTCGGATAGTCGCAGAAAGTGCGCCGGTTTACCCCGCCCGACCACCAGCACATGAACCATATTGCCGACATCACCAAGATCCGCCACAGCACGCAAGAGCACGGACAGCCCTTTGCGCTTCCAGTTGTTTGAAACGTAGAGCAGGGCTATGTCCGTCGATGTGAGTCCGAGTGTAGTGCGAACCTTATCGCGGTTAAAGCGAACCTGTTGAGGATTAAATCGGCCGGGATCGACGCCGTTGTACACCACGTGCACCCGACCGGGATCACAGCCGTAGTAACGCTGCACATGCCTTTGCACCAGCTTCGAGTTGGTGACAACCCAGGGCCCGCCCGGACCAAGAATGGTGCGCTCGAGATACAAGTTGGTCCAGTGAACCGGATTGACCAGGTAGTTAAGCCAGCGCCATGGAGCAAAAGGATAGTTCAAACGCATCCAGTGCCGCTGCACGCCATCTCCCAGGCGATAAAGATTGAGGCCGAAGCAGCGTGTCAGACCGTAAACCACGTCAAATTTCTCACCGGTAACAAGGGAGCGCGCATTTATGGCAAAACTCAACACCCGCCAGAAACCCGGCCTCTTCGTCACGGGAACAAAACATACCTGGATTCCCTCCGGCAAATCATGCCAGCGATGGGCAAAAACGCAAACCGTGTGCCCCTCGTGATGCAGGGCAGTGGCCAGGTTAACAGAAAAACGCTCCAGTCCCCCGTGTGAAAGCGAAAAGGTGTGGTTGATCAGAGCGATCTTCATCGCAACTCCATATTCCCTGCAACTTGTCGCAACAGCATCTCGATCCGGGGGGCACAGACCTGCAGGGAATAGCTCTGCGCTACCGTGAGGCGCGCCTGGTCACCCATCTGTCGGCGCAGGCTGGCGTCTTCGACCAGGGTTCGCAGCCGCTCAACCCAGTCCTCTTCGTTTTCCGCCCAGAAGCCTTCCCTGCCATCGGTGACAATTTCAGTGTTGCCCCCAACCGGCGAGCAGACCACAGGCAGGCCTGTTGCCATACACTGCAAAAGTTTGAACCCGCATTTGCCCCGGGTCCACAAATCATCGACAAGAGGCATGACACCGATATCGAAGGACTGCAGATCCGCCACTTCCTCGGCTTGGGACCATCTTTTTCTGATAACCGGCATTTGCTCCAGTGCAAAAAAATCGTCGGCAACGATCTTCAATCGGACCTGCGGACAGTTCCTGGCCAGGCGCTCGAAGGCAGGAGCAATGTCCTTGAGATACTTAAGAGTACCGCGGCTGCCGATCCAGCCAATCACGACCTCATCCCGCACCGGCAAATCAACTGCGGGGAGATAGTGTTCGATATCAACCGGCGTCGGCACGACTGCCACATGGTCATGGTAACAACATGCCTGCTCTGCCAGGAAACGGTTGCCGGCGACGACCTGGTCGACCCGACGCAGGGTGCGCATAAAGCGACGCAACGGCCGTGGATGGATGCCTTGACGCCGATCGCCCTCCTTCACCATCACTGCATCATCGAAATCGTAGATCAGCCTGCGTGCCGCGCGACGGACCAGCCATAGCTCCGGTGCGGCAAAGAGCTTCTTCTGGATCACCACCACATCCGCTTTGCGCAGTTGGCCAAGGAGAGCCGGCCAGTTTCGCGCCGAACGTGACAGGGGCTTGACCGAACAGTCCCAGCCGGCCTGCTCCAGAAAGGGCAGGTACTGCAATACCCGGAAGCGGGTGCTGGCCTTGTCGAGGCGGGGAACCAAAAAAACAGCTTTCAATGTATTTTTCATCTCACCGCAGCTCGCTTTACGGCGTAAACGCTCATACGGCTGGTGCGACCCATCATCGCCAGCAGAGAGACGAGAGGACCAAGACACAGTCTGCGTACCGGAGCGCAAAGCAAGAACCCTTTGAGCCCGCTGTCGTCCAGATAGGCGGCAGACTTGACGAAATCGCTCTTGGTTCGTTGGTGAACGATGCGTTCAACAACAAACCCGGCCGATTCAAGACAGGCACGGATCGTGGCGGGAGTAAAATGACTGAGATGCTGAGGGACCTGAAGTGTATAGGACTTTTCCCGGAACAAGCGTGCTTCGGCACCTTCAATATCGGGGACCGACAGGATCAGCTGGCCGTTGTCCTTCAATAACCTGCCCAGTTTGCTTAAAGTCTTGAGAGGATCAGTCACATGTTCCAGAACCATGCTCAGATGGACGACATCGAAAAAATCTTCCGGGTAGTCAAGATCGTTAATGCTTCCCGCGCGGACCGAAGTCAGGCCAAGCTCCTGCTGTGCAAAGGCAGCAGCCTGTGCATTCAATTCAACGCCATGAACCTCCCACCCGAGCTGCTGCATGCGCCCCAGGTAACCGCCCCAGGCACAACCGACATCGAGCAACCGCCCACCCGGAACCCAACGCGGCAAATGGCTGGTATACAACTTGGAACGGAGAAGCCTCCAGACCAGGGCGTCGCACAGCCTGGGGAAGGCCGGAAGCTCGTAGCCAAAATAGTTTGCCAGCAGTGATTGCCGTAAGCGCCCCCGCCATCCAGACTTGAATCCCGTTTCAGCCAGAATACGTTTCTTGTTCGGTTGGTAATATCGAGCCGAGTCAGGGTAGAAACAGCTGAGACTCTCAACCGTAGGACGCGGATTGGTGAATACGAAACCACAAGTGACGCATTTCACCACGTCGAAGTGGGCATCCAGGCCATTGTAAAGCTCCTTGGCACGGCGCAGGACGATGTGATGTTCTGACGAACCACACAATCCACAGGATACGGATTCAAGCTGGTAGTCCAATTCATCCTGGTCAGTCGCTCCAAACTTTTCAGCGACATCTGCATAGACATTTTCATATCCAGCTATCATCTGACGCGCCGAGAAAGCAGTAAGGGCGCGCGTACGGGCGTTGGCGCCCAAACGCTTGCGTTCCTCATCGCTGGCCCTTGCAAGAGATAGCATTGCAGCCGTCAAGTCGTCTACTGATGCTGGTTCAACCAGACATCCCATCTCCGTCGCGTCGAAGATCTCCGGGATTCCACCCACCCGCGAGGCGATTACCGGTCGCCCGGCAGCCATTGCCTCGAGCAATGACAGTGGCAGGCCCTCACGTAATGAAGGGAGCAGAAAGACGTCCAAGGCATTGAGAATCTGTGGCACGTCACGACGGAAGCCAAGAAAATGAACATGTTCCGACACTCCCAACTCCTTGGTCAATTTTTTAAGTTGTCCCTCTAATTCCCCTAGTCCTGCTATCAACAGCCGGACTCGCGGTTCTTCAGCAAAAACGTTTGCGAATGCCTGGATCATTCCTTCCTGGTTTTTGACTGCACTGAGACGTCCCAAAGTACCAAACCAGAAACTGTCTGTTTGGTCCTGTAGAATTTCTTTGCGCAGTTGCTGCTGAGAAACATCCAGACGCATATTTTCAAGTTCAAGACCATTTCGCACGGTCACAACCCGATTTAAAGGCAAAAAGGGATTAGAGTGTCGAAGATC
>JBPPMD010000014.1:0-3989 GCA_051305875.1 Desulfuromonadales bacterium
GGATGGTGCTGGGCATGTATCTTACGCAAACGTTCGCGGGTAACGTGGGTGTAAATCTGGGTTGTGGAGATGTCCGCGTGGCCGAGCATCGCCTGGACAGAGCGCAGGTCCGCGCCGTTTTCCAGCAGATGGGTTGCAAACGAATGCCGCATGGTATGCGGCGTAATACTCTGTCTGATGCCCGCCTCCCGGCCGCGGCGCTTAATAATCTTCCAGAAGCCCTGACGTGTCAAGCCTTCACCGGAGCGATTGAGGAACAGGTAGTGCGAGCCGCGCTCCCTGTCCAGGCCCGGTCGGCCATACTGCAGATAATCACGCAGAGATACAATGGCGGCCTCTCCCAACGGCACAATGCGCTGCTTGCTGCGCTTGCCGAAAGCAGTCAGATAGCCGACATCCATTTGCAGATCGCTCAGCTTGAGCGAGACCAGCTCGGAAACGCGCAAACCGGTGGCATAGATGATTTCAAGCATGGCCCGGTCCCGCCAGGCCAGCGGGGTTTCGCCCTGCGGGCTGGTCAGCAGACTTTCCACGTCCAGCGGTGACAGGGTATGCGGCAAGGCGGCAAGGCTTCTGGGAGAGACGACCTGGTCCGTCGGGTTATCTGAAGTCAATTTTTCCCTGACCAGGAACTTGTGAAAGGTCCTCAGCGCCGCCAGCGTGCGTGCCCTGCTTCTGGCTGACAGTCCGGAATCTTTCAGATGGCTGAGAAAGCGCAAGACGACGGATGGCGTTATGTTTTCCGGGGACTTGACATGCCCCTTCTCCAGGTACTCCAGGTAACGCGCCAGATCACGACCGTACGCGTCAAGGGTGTTGCGCGCCAGTCCACGCTCAACAGCAAGGTAATTCATGTAATGGTCGAGATGTTGGTTCATAACGTCCTGAACAACAGTTTTATTCAAATGCTCTCGCAAAAACTCATGGGATGGCTAAGCAAAAATTTCATCCTGCAAGGCTTGGTGTTTTTTCAGGGGCGAAAGCATACACGGTATGTTGAGGTCCTGAAAAAACACCCTAACGCCGCAGGGTGGACTTTTTGCGACGCCATCATTCAGTCATACACTCAAGCAGCGCCTTGCGGATTTCTTCACGCTTGGCCGCGTCGCTGATGGTCTGACCGAAGATGTCCTTGACATAGAAGGTATCAGTGATCTGGTCCACCTTGGTGGAAATCTTTGCGACATAGATATAGAGCCCCAACTCTGCAAGGGTCCTGGTGATCCTGTAAAGCAACCCGACCTCGTCATGCGCAAAGATATCAATAACGGTATGTTCTCTGGAGACATCGCAATCGAATTCTACGCGATTCGGGAAACGCGGCATTTTCTGGCCGGGCAGGGAGCTGACTTTCTGCCGCTTTTTGACCAGGCTCGAGACCATAACCCTGCCCTCGAGAACGGACGTCAGATCCGTCTGCACCTTCTGCCATTTGGCGGGATTATCAATGATGCCGCCCACGGGTTTGTTGACTTGCAGGATGTCCAGGGCAAAACCGTTGCTGCGGGTGTAAATCTGGGCACCGAGGATATTGATGCCGTTGGCAGCCAGAACTCCGGTGATCATGCTGAACAAACCGGGCACGTCCAGGGTGGTGATCGTAACGTTCGAGTACTCCGCATCGACATCGTGGGTCACCTTCATGGCGACTGTTTCATCGCCACGCGACAGCTCCAGGGCAACATGGTCCGTGATCTCCCAGGAACGATGGGTCAGCAGGTAACGCAGGCTCATCGAGCGCAGGCGATCCTTGACCTGCTTTTCACCAAAATCATCCTTGAGGGCGGCCAGGACCTTGCTCTTGCGATTACGTACCCGTTGCGAGCGCACTTCACTCATGAAGTTGCCACGCTCAAACGTCTCGTAAGTCTTTTCGAAAAGCTCCTGAAGCAGGTGACCTTTCCACTCGGACCAGACATCCGGACCAACGGCCTTGATATCGGCGAACGTCAGCAGAAACAGCATTTTCAGGTTTTCGGCCATCATCATGGTGTTGGCAAAGTCCTGAATCAGGCGAATATCGTTCAGGTCGCGGCGCTGGGAGATATGTGCCATATCCAGATGGCGACGCACCAGAAACTCAAGCCGCAGGCTGTCTTCTCTGGGCAGATTCAGGCGGCGGGCGATCTTGGGCATCATGTCTGCGCCCTTGTTGGAATGGTCCTTGCCTTCGCCCTTGCCGATATCGTGAAACAGCACGGCCAGCACAACCAGCTCCGGCTTGCCTATATCGGCGGCGACCTTGGTCAGCAACGGCCGGGTCTCCTTGTAAACTCCGGACCAGAGCTTCTCGATTTCCTCGACAGCGAAGATTGAATGGATATCGACGGTGTAAACATGGTAGGCGTCGTGCTGAACTTTACAGTAGATCCTCTTGAATTCAGGGATATACTGATTCAGGAAGGCGAGGTGATGCATATCACGCAGGCTCTGGGCAACGCCGGTCGGCCCGCGCATAATCTCCAGAAACATTTCGGATACGTCACGATTGCGCCGGAAGCCGTCATTCACCAGAGACAGGTTGTCGCGAATCTGGCCTTTGACGTCTGAGCTTAAAGCAAGCTTGTTCTGTTTGGCCAGCAGGAATGCCTGCATCATGGCTTCGGGACGACTTGCAAAGAGATTTTTGCGGGTCGTTATCAACTCACCACGATAGCTGAAAAAATCATCGCCCAGGCTACGCCGGCCGAGATAGCCGAAGAGCCCCTTCGAAGGGTCCTTATCCTTGAAAGCACGCAAGATCAAAGTGGACGCCAAGTGCTCAGTCAGGGTTGCCTGGGCATAATAGTCCTGCATGAACTGCTCGACAGCAAGCGCTTTTTTGCTGTCCTCATAGCCGAGGAAAGCAGCGATCTGCACCTGTTTTTCATACTGCATCTGATCGTTTTTGCGCTTGGATTGAAAATGCAATTCATTGCGGATTCGCCACAGGTAGTCATAAGCCGCCTCGACATCCTGGAATTCACGTTCGGTAATAACCCCTTTTTTCAAGAGATCGCGCAGGCTGAGGGCCTTGAATTTGACGCGGGCCATCCATATTGCCGTATGCAGGTCGCGCAGGCCGCCTTCGCCTTCCTTGATGTTCGGCTCAAGCATATAAACCGACGAACCGTATTTGGCCAGACGGGCTTCATGTTCTTCGTACTTGGCCTTCAGAAAGTTCTGGCTGTTGCGGTTCAGCAGTGGCTGCGAAACCTGCTGCTCGTACTCATGGAAGAGCACCTCATCGCCCGCCAGAAAACGGGTATCCAGCATGGCCGTACGAATTGTAATATCCTGCTGGGCCAGGGTCAGGCAGTCAGATGAAGTCCGCACACTGTAGCCGACATCGAGGTTGAGGTCCCACAGCATATAGAGGACCCGCTCGGCGATCTTTTCGGCGAGGTCCTTGTTCTGATCACTACAGTAGAACATCACGTCAATATCAGAGAGGGGGTTCAGCTCGGCACGACCATATCCACCGAGAGCAATGACTGCAGAGCAGGCCTTGCCTGCCGTAGGGAAGTCGGCAGCGGCGCAGCGATATAGATTGAGAATCAGCATATCCGCCATGGACGTGATGCACGCGACGACCTCTCGACCACTGCCTCCGGCATCATGCATTTCATGACAGTGCCGACGATGATGGTCGAGATAATGACGGGCCGCAAGCAGCAGCGAGGGACGCCTCTCTTCAAAAGGAACATCCCCGGCCAGCATCAATTCTGTGGCAAAGTAATCTATGTGTAATTCCTGTAGCATCATCTTAAACAAACTCGCAATAGCTCATCGGCTTGAGCATTATAAGGCTGAGTCATAGGGCGGACTTTTTGCGACGCCATCTCAGTTGGCCGCAATCAGCTTGTTGTTAACTGCATAATTTTTGATCGCCCCGGCAATCGATTCAGCAGCGGACTTCTGAAAGGCGCTGTTTGTCAGACGCTTCTCTTCCCGGGGATGACTGATAAAGGCCGTTTCCACCAGGACAGAGGGCATGGTGGCACCAAGCA
>JBPPMD010000091.1:0-6342 GCA_051305875.1 Desulfuromonadales bacterium
GAACAGTCCGAGATCCCCCTGTCCGTTCCCGGCAACGAGGGCAGCCAGAACGATATCCGGTTTCCAATCTTGTCAACCGCAGTCTACGATCCCAATGGCAACAGCACCACCATCGAATTCGGCAACTTGCAGGTTAATCACGGCATTCCGGAGACGACCTTCAACTTTAGCGTACCACCGGGCGTTCAGGTGGTCCGACCAACCGGCGAGGAAATGGGCTTCTAAGAGTCTGTGGTCCTATGCATGAGCCGCTTCTTTTGAGAAACATACGTTTTCAAAAACAACATCGGCCAGCAGGACGGCGCGATTTTTCGTGCGATTTTTCGTTGACATTCCTGACTAAGCCGGTAATATATAGAACAAAAGATGTTGCTCCATTTTTTTCTCCTCCTAAGAAAAACCAAAACCCGTTGCCCCACAGTCCCCCTCCTGGCTGTGGGGTTTTTTTATATAAAGTTCAGGGTATTTGCAGGGTGCCGAAGCCGTCAATCCCTGGAACAGATTCATGCAGGGAAGATAGTGAAAAAGGTCTCGCCCATGGCCTTATTTCTGATATTGTTATTATACTGGACAGACTGGCTGACCTCGGCACGTTCAATTGTCACTCACTTAATTCAATGAGCATTTATCGGTGGGAATGAAAAGAATCCTGGTCGTAGATGATAGCCCGGTTGTCCTTGCTCAGTTGTCCGACTCTTTTGCCGAAGACTACGTTATCGTTACAGCGGAATCCGGAGAGGCGGCTGTTGAGATCCTGGAAGACCCGGTCCGGAATGAGACCTGTTTCAGTAACCAGTTTGATCTGATTATCACGGACCTCAAAATGCCGGGGATGAGCGGATTTGATCTCGCTGATTATGTGCGGAAAAGGAATAGGGCCAACAAATTTACCCCGGTAATTTTGTTGACTACTGAAAGAATCAGCAAAGAAGAAGCACGCAAACATGGATGTGTCGCTTACTTCTCAAAGGCTGACAAGAAAAGACTTGTCTCAATGGTTCGGATTCTCATGTCGATATAATGTCAATAATTCCCCTGGTTTTTGTCCTGTAGCAGCCTGTCGGAAAGGAAGTCAGTCTTTACCTGAGTGGATTTCTGGGGTAAATTGATGTGTTGATTTTCGTGGTGTTCCACTGAAGAGGGGAATGATCACAGGGCGAACAGGACAACGTTTAACAGACAACAAACCACTGCCGTCGGCATTATGCTGACCAGCTTTGCTTTGCCAAAAGGAGTGTCACGGAGATGAGGTGTGATTCAACCTGCGCCAATCCTGCTGAAAGCAAAGACCTGTCATGTCAAGCTACCGAAAGGAGATAAAGATGCCGGACAAAAACATCAACATCGGAGAAAAAATCAAGAGCCTGAGGATCGAGAAGGCGATGTCGGCAGAAGAGGTTTCCAGAAAGTCCGGGATATCGGAATCAATTATAGCGGAGATTGAAAATCATAAGGTTTCTCCACCTTTGGGGCATATCATCAGTCTGGCAAACGCTTTACAGGTTACGTTAGGCGAGCTGTTTGAAGATAGCGCAGACTCACCTTTTTGCATCGTTAGAAGTAATGACAGAAAAACGGTGTCCCGTTTCAATTCCGCTGACGGCAAGACAGGCGGCTACAGCTATGAGTCCCTTGGCCACCAGAAGCAAAACAGACAAATGGAGCCTTTTCTTGTGACTCTGGCTCCGACTGAAGGATCTCAGGTTGAACCAAATCAGCATGTCGGAGAAGAAATTATTTTTGTGCTGGAAGGCCAGGTTGAAGTAAGGCTTGCGGATCATACAGATGTCCTGAACCCCGGTGATTCAATCTATTACGATTCAAATCTGCCGCATGTTGTTTCATGTCATGGAGAGAACCCTGCAACGATACTTGCCGTGATTTACGCCGAGAAAGAAATGATGATACTGTAGATTTTATTCTAGTACCCTGCCTATTATCCCCTGGACTGAAGCCTCAGCACAAAACCGCCCCGGATGAAATCTTTTCTCCCGGGGTAGTTTGTGTTATAACTCCCCGAATATTGGCAGGAATCTTCGTGCCAAGGTTTTTGGTGCGTCTCAATGGAGGACCCCCTCTTGAACAAGTACAACGTCAGTCTGGTCAGCCTCGGCTGCCCGAAAAACCTGGTAGACGCCGAAGTCATGCTCGGCCACCTGCCAGCCAACCGATTCACAATTGTCACCGATGACAATCAGGCGGATATTATCGTGGTTAACACTTGCGCCTTCATCCGTGAGGCTCAGGAGGAATCGGTGGATACAATCCTTGAAGTCGCCGATCACAAGAAAAATGGCCGCTGCAAGCTGTTGATTGTCAGTGGCTGTCTGCCACAGCGATACCAGGATGCTTTGGCGAAAGACCTTCCAGAAGTTGATTTTTTTATGGGTACAGCAGATGCTCCACGCATCCTCGAACTCCTTGACAACCATCTGCAGGGCGAGCAACCGCAGGAAATCGGTCTGCCCGACTACCTTTACGATCACACCACGCCACGGGTCAGTTCGTCGCCCTTTTACTCAGCCTATGTGAAGATTGCTGAAGGCTGCGCCAATCATTGTTCCTACTGCGTCATTCCTAGTATTCGCGGCACCTTGCGGTCACGCACCATCCCTTCGGTGGTCGCGGAGGTCCAACGTCTGGTTGAGAATGGTGTCAAGGAAATCAACCTGATCGCCCAGGATGTCACTGCTTTTGGCGCCGAACGCGGCACCGGATCTGAGTTAACAGAACTGTTGCGTGAGCTGGTAAAAATTGACGACCTGGTCTGGCTGCGTCTGCTCTACGCATACCCGGACGGCATCAGCGACGAGCTGCTCGATATGATTGCCGCTGAAGAAAAAATCTGCAACTACCTCGATCTGCCGATACAGCATATCGATGACCAGATTCTGGCCGCCATGAACCGCCGGATCGATGAAGCCGGCATCCGCGCACTCATAGAACGTATCCGCACCCGCATTCCCGACATCACCCTGCGCACCTCGTTGATCGTCGGGTTCCCTGGCGAAACCGATGAACAGTTCCGCAAAGTCCTTGCTTTTGTCGAGGAAGGGCACTTTGAACGTCTCGGTGTGTTCCGCTATTCCCGCGAGGAAGGCACATCAGCTGCGAAACTCGGGGAACAGGTTGCTCAGCGCACCAAGCAGTCACGCTACAAGCGCCTGATGAAGGCACAATCACGAATATCTTTCAGCAAGAACCTGGCGTTGAAGGGACGTATCGAGCCGGTGCTGGTGGAAGGTTACAATGAAGAGACCGAGCTGTTGCTGCGCGGCCGCAGTAGCCGTCAGGCACCGGACGTTGACGGTCAGGTCCACATTACCTCCGGTCATGCCGATGTCGGCGACATCGTCGCCCTCAAAGTTACTGACTCTACCGAATATGACTTGATCGGTGAAATCTGCGAGGAGTAGCCTTGGTCTGGAACCGTCCCCTGATTATTGTTCTCCTTGCAGTATTGCTGGCACTGACTTGGTGGCGCCTGCAGCCTGAAGATGCAGAGATCCGCCGCAGCCGGCTGATAATGGGTACCGTCGTCGAAATCATGGCCGAAGGCCTTGAGAGCAGCAAGCTGGAAACGGCTGTCGATACCGCTTTTGCCGAGATAGCAAGGCTGGACAAGCTGCTCAGCGTGTATCATCAGGACAGTGATGTGTCCCGTCTTTCACAAAGTGACAACGGTAGCCAGGTCACGGCAGAAACGGCTGAAGTGCTGGCGCTCGGTCTGGATGTGGCTCAGCGCAGTGGCGGTGCATTTGACCTGACGCTCGGCAGATTGAATTCACTCTGGGCCATTAGCGACGGGGCACGGCATGTTCCCGGCCAGCAAGCCATCTCTGCTGCCCTGCGCGGAATCGGTCCGACATCCCTGTCTCTCGATGGCCGGCTGGTTAACAAGCGGATGCCACACCTGCAGATTGATCTAGGCGGGATTGCCAAGGGTTATGCCGTTGATCGTGCGATTGCCGTGCTCAAACAGCATGGCATTACCAGCGCCGCAGTCAATGCCGGTGGCGACATGTATCTCCTCGGTCAACGGCCACAGCGGCCCTGGCGTATCGGCATCCAGCATCCCCGCGAGAAAGATGCTGTGCTCGAAACGGTTCAGGTCAGCGATCAGGCCGTAGTGACCTCCGGAGATTATGAACGTTTCTTCGTGCAGGATGGTATTCGCTATCATCACATTTTCGATCCACAGA
The DNA here is from genome assembly GCA_051305875.1 of Desulfuromonadales bacterium. GTDB lineage: Bacteria > Desulfobacterota > Desulfuromonadia > Desulfuromonadales > BM103 > M0040. The sequence continues at coordinate 4,203 of JBPPMD010000091.1, forward strand.
GCGGCTTCCCGGCCCGGGACTGCCAGAGTGTGACTATTATTGCAGACAGTGTTGCCCTGGGTGATGCCCTTGCCACGGCAGTTTTCGTTCTGGGACCGGAAACCGGGCTGCAGCTGCTGACACAATATCCCCGGGCCGAGGGATTGATCGTCGCCGCTGACGGCACCCTGCACGCCAGCCCCGGTTGGGCGCACCATCAGGTTGCGCCATGAAAACGCCCTGGCAGGTCATGACCGGCGGCGACTGGCTGGTCGTCCTGTTCCTGTTCGGCGTCTCGCTGACAGGCATCATCTGGATAGCGACTGCACCCGCAGGGTCTCGTGTGGTGGTCACAAGCGGTGAGCAGGTTCGTTTCACCGCGCCTCTTGGTCAGCCCCGCAGCGTTGTTCTCGATGGCCCGCTCGGTCAAACCCATCTCGTTATAGACGATCAGGGCGTGCGCATTACCGAATCCTCCTGTCGGCAGAAAATCTGCGTCGCCATGGGACCGGCCAGCCACACAGGAGATTTGTTGGCCTGTGTGCCGAATCGCATCCTGGTGCGCATTGACAACCCTGACGGCAAGGAGGCGCCTTATGACCTGCTCAGCCGTTGATCCCGTGGCGCTGACGCGGGCACGCCGCCAGGTCTTTCTGGCCCTTTTCATTGCTATCGCGGTGACCCTGCACGTCCTGGAAACCCTGTTGCCGACGCCTGTCCCCTGGTTGCGTCTCGGACTGGCCAACATTATGACTCTGGCCGCGCTTTATCTTTATGGCGGTCGTGCCGCATGGACCGTCAGCCTGGCCCGGGTCGGAGTCGGTGCCCTGTTGCTTGGCAGACTTTTCAGCCCGGGATTCTGGCTGGCGACAGCCGGGGCTCTGCTGGCAACCTCTGCTATGATTATCATGTACCGTGTAGCCGGACGACGTCTGAGTCCGATAGGGATTTCAGCAATCGGGGCGGCGGGTCATGCTTTGGGTCAAATCCTTGCCGCACGTCTGCTGGTCATGCAGCACGCGGCAATCTGGCAGATTTTTCCACTATTTCTGTTTTTCACGGTCTTTTCCGGTATATTGACCGGATGGCTGGCTGCCGGTTTGCTTGAGCAGCTAAGACAACACCCGGCGTTCCGGTCTGCTGCTACCGGACAAGGCGCGCGAATGCGGCCGCTCCAGCTTAAAGACCCGCTCTGACCTCTTGCAAGGTGGCAAGATCAACCGTGTAGGTCTCCTTGCAATATTCACAAGTCACCCGGATATCTTCAGCAGCCGCGATGAGTTGATCAAGTTCATCGGCTCCCAGGGTGCGCAACAGGCTGAGTGTCTGTTGCTGGCTGCAGGTGCAGGCAAAGGTCAAGGGAGTCGTGCCGAGCGTCTGGTAAGGAAAATCTTGCAAGAGACGCTCAATAATTGCCCCGGGAGAGAGCCCCTGACGCAGGAGGGTGGTCGTCGGTGGCCAATTACCAAGCTTTTCTGCGAGGCGTTCGGCCAGAGCCTCGTCGGCGTCGGGCATCAATTGCAGCAAGAAGCCTCCTGCGGCGACAACTTCGGTCTGCTGACCCAGTTCAACCCCCAGGGCGACACTTGATGGCGTTTGCTCCGATGTGGTGAAATAGTAGGCCAGGTCTTCAGCAATTTCGCTGCTGACCAGTTGGACCATGCCCCGGTAAGGCTCTTTCATGTCGAGATCCTTGACGACATGCAGAAACCCTGCACGACCAACGGCCCCGGCGACATCAAAACGGCCATCACGGGGCGGCAGTCCGGTGATGGGCACCTGGACCGTTGCCCGCACTCGGCCATAGGCATCGGCCTCTGCCTGAAGTCTCTGCAGCGGGCCGTTGCCTTCGATGGTCAGACCGATCCGTTGACGGCCCTTGAGCAGACTGCTCATCAGCGCTGCAGCGGTTGCCAGGCGGCCGACTGCGACAGTGGCGGTCGGGTCGGTTTGCTGTCGTCGTCGCACTTCCTCAACCAGTGCTGTGGTTGCGGCAATACTGACGCGGATCGCGCCATCGCGGGTAAGGACACGAATCAAATGATCGGTCATGGGCATATCTCCTTGAGGGATAAAGATTCTAGACCAACGCCGTTCGATGGTAAAGGATGATCAACTGCGAGGCTGGGGGCTGGAGGCTTGAGGCTTGAGGCTTGAGGTG
>JBPPMD010000103.1:0-13599 GCA_051305875.1 Desulfuromonadales bacterium
TCAATTTCAGGAATCTCTCCGAGTTCCAGTTTGAAGTCATAAAGTTCCTGGCGACTGCCAATGAGGTGGAAGGTTTTGTGAATCACTTCGTTCAAATTAAACGGCATCAACTCTGCGTCACGATTGTGAGAGAAAAACAAGAGCTCGCCGGCAATTTTTGCCGCTCTGTCCAGGTTGCGTTTGATCGCATCGATTCGATCTTGAGACCTGCTATCCAACTTTTCAGACTGTCGCAACTCTTTCTCCATTGTCTCGACATTCAACAGAACATTGGACAGGGGATTATTGATCTCGTGGGCAATCCCGGCGGAGAGTTTGCCGAGAGAAACCATTTTCTCACTTTGCGTAAAACGCGTAAGGCTCTCTTCAATCTTGTGCTTTCGTTCATCGTCGAAGATCTTCAGCGCCCGCATGATGCAATGCAGGATCAGGAAAGCGGAAACAGCGCGGAACAACTCAATCGGAATCCCCGCCAGTTTTATGCCAGACGGCAGGATTCCGGCAAAAAATCCGTAAAGCAGAATGGCGTAACCGGCAAATGTCAGGTTTTTCCCGCCTCGACGGTTATGAATCTCCTTGGTCATGCCGTAGTGGATCAATCCCCAACCCGAGATCACCGCTCCCGGCAAAGCGACGAAGTTGCGCAGGAAAAGGTCGAAGAATCCATAGTTCCTGAGCAGAAGGGCGGCAACAGGAGGCCCCAGAATAATTAATGCAACCAGCAGAGCAATCAAGATCCCATATCTTTTGTGGGACCTGTTCAACAGCAGCAGCTCAAGCCCAAACCAGAACAGAAAAGCGAACGAAAGCCACAGCAGAAGGAGTTGCCCCGTCATCAGGTAAGCGTAAAGGTTTCCCTGCACATGCTGGTGATTCATATTGAGAAAGAGCACGAACCATTCGTTCACCCCGTGCACATAGGCAAACAGGGCAAAAATCCAGAGAATCCGGGACACCTTCAGGTCGCTGAAACTCAGATCCCGTGAGGTAATGGCGGCACCGATCAGGAAAAAGACCAGCCCGTAGATCAGGTAAAGAATAAAGAAACCGGCTTCTGCAACCATCGTTTCACCACCATTTAAGCTTGCGCTGAATATAGCTGTCGGCCAATGCCGTTGCAATGTAATTGAACGACCCCCACCTCAAGGGACCGTTGCCGGCTAATTGCACCAGGTCGCTCCTTTTCCATACTTGACGCACTGCATAAACGGACTTAAGCGACCTCCAATAACGTCAAAAACCTCAGATGCACCAATAACTGACCAGACATAGAACGAGAGAAGCAAAAAAACAGCACCCCCGGAATTCCGGGGGTGCTGTTCTGGTACTGAGGCTGTTCAAAACCAGCCTTGTATTATCTTACAGAGGAGCACTGAGGACATGACAAAGACCGCAGGTGTTGGTGTAAGGGACCGGCATCGCATTGGTCGGCGAAGTATCGCTCTTGAGGGGGACATCCAGACGATGCGAGCTGATGTCGTTCTGGTAATAGATTGTCCCCGAGGCTCCAGCCTTGCCAACCGTTTCACCAGCACCAGACTTTGCGGTTTTGGTGGAGTGACAATCGATGCACAGTGTAACAAGTTGACCAATGTCCATCGAAAAACCAGTCTTCTCAGTCATATGTGCAGGGACATCAGACTGGGCCGCATGGCAACTGATGCACAGGCTATTATCCGAGGTGCCGTTCAATTGGTGGCGGTCGGTGCCCGGAGCATGCACGTCATGACAAGAGGTGCAGGTCTTGAGCGAGCTGCCGTTGCGGTACTTGGACGAGGCAATGAAGTCGGTGTACTGCTGATGGTGCGACTTCGAATGCTGGTCAGCCCACAGATCGCTGGTAGTGGCGTCGTTGCGGCTGGTATGGTTCGCCAGGTAATCGGCGCGGCTGGTGCCGGGGAAGAGCATCTTGCCATCGGCATTCAGCGGTGAATCATTGCTCGTGATACCATCATAGGTTCCCTTGGGCCGGCTGTGGCACTGGCCGCAGATCACGCTTTCGCGCTCAGCCGTGAGGTTGCCCGGAGTGACGATCGCCGCACCGTTACCGCCCGCCGAGATATGCTCGGAACCTGGGCCGTGACAGGTTTCACAGCCGTTGTTCAATTCTTGCTGGAGTCCGGTCAAAGGATGGATTTCGCCACCGGCAATGACGTTTGCGCCCTCAGCGCTGTATTCTCCGGTCGTCGCGTTCTTGCTGATGTTGAAACCGGTGAAGTGACAGGAGGCACAGTTGAGATCGAAGCTCTTGCTTGCATCGGGCAGATCCTTAAACGTGGGTGTCACGGTATCAAGGCCGGTCATCCAGTAGTCAAGGTGGTAATCACGGAAAACCTTGCGGGTACGGTCAGCGGCGGCATCATCGCCGGAAGAATTAAACTGCAGCGGCAGCATGTAAAGACTATCACTGAAACCGTTGTCTGCGGTATCTGAGTACGAAGTCAGGTAGCGCTGTTTGTAAACACCACCGCCGTAATTCATGAGCGCCTCGCGGATCATGCCGTTTTTGGGATCAGCCGGGTTGATAACGTTGGTAAACTGCATCATGTACTTGACGTCGGTGGTATCATCCACGGTATCCAGGTTGGGCTCCTGATAGGCACGTACGGTCGCATACACTGTTGTCCCAGTGGCAGGTGCGGATGTCAGCGTCTTGAACTTGTCAAAGCCGCGCAATGCATCGAAATCGTAGAACCAGACAGTCGTGCCGCCGGTGCCAGGAGTTGTGATGACGCCGTCAGTGTAGATGTCAGGAGTACCTGCGGTGAACATATCCAACCCGGCAAAATAGTCATAAACGTCGGTGGTCGGGCCAAACTCTGCCTCAACATCCTGCAGGGGACCGGGTTTACCAGCGACCATGATGCCGTGCCTGTGGGCCGTCTGGGTCTGGGTCGTATAGCTGCGGTGACAGGCCAGACAGGCGCTGGAGCCGACATAGGTTCCTGTCGTTGATGGGGCGGTTGACACTTCAACTGCCGTCAAGGTCATGTCCAGCGAAGCGCCAGACACCGCGTCGCGGCTCATGCTGCCACCCGGCAGGCGGCCGGTATCCGTTGACGCAGGAGCAACGTAGATGAAGTACATGTCGGTGTCGCCAACCTGCAGGTCGGCAAGGACTGCCTCACCATTGGCATCAGTTTTGGCGGAGATGTAGTTATTCACGCCACCGCTGGTGGGTGTGAAGTTGGCATTGATCAGGTCCTCAAGTGGCTCGTCAACGGTCTTGGCCTCATCGCTGTAGTTGCCGGCCTCCAGCGTCAACGGCACGGTCGCCAGTTCGGCGACATCGGCAGCCGGGATGGCATAAACCGTTGCACCTTCCACAGCGAGACCTGCAGTGTCTTTGACCAGAATCGTCGGTACCAGCGGAGCTACGGAAGCGTCAGCACCGGGAGCACCGGGAGCACCGGGAGGACCAGGAGGACCGGCAACGCCGTCATCGCCATCATCGCCCTCGCAGCCGGCCATTACCAGGGCCATCAACATCAACCCCGCCAGTAGAACTCTAAACAATAATTTCCCTCTCATGTAACCTCCTGTTTGCTGTTTGTGTTGATCCTGTAAGCTTTGCAACTATCCCTTAATCTTCAAATCTAATTCCAGATAAATTAAAGATTTTAACCAAGCCATTCAGTGAAGAAAAATTCACAACATTTTTTGAATAATCCGATGAGCAGAGAAGCTTCCACTTTATGAGAAGACATGATAAGCGGGCAGGGATGATTAATGCCCCGATGTCCGAGACAGAATTTTATCAAGAGAGCAGTGTGCCAGATAAAATGGTCAGCTCAGAGATGGGGGATTCTTCTATCCGTTGTTCATAAGTAAAAAAGGCTCCACAGTCAGGAGAGAGACTGTGGAGCCTTTTTTGTAACCAAAGCCCCGGTCAAAACCAGGAGAGCCTGTTTTCAGGTGTGCTGGAACCCGACCTCGATGTCCTGACGGTGTGCAGGATCGATCTTCCACAGGGGGCGATTGGTAAAGTTGAAGATGCGGGCAACGATCACGTCGGGAAACTGGTCAAGGCGAATATTGTAGATATTGACCGACTCGTTTAGGAATTCCCGCCGGTCGGCGACCTGGTCCTCAAGCTCGGTAATACGGTTGCCCAATTGCTGGAACGACTTGTCGGCCTTCAGGTCGGGATATTTTTCAACCACCATAAAGAGGGACTTCAGGGTGTCTGTCAACACATTCTGAGCCTGCATTTTCTGCTCATCGTTGCTGGCCTGGTTGACCATGGAGCGGGCCTTGATAACCGCTTCCAGAGTCTTTTGCTCATGCTGCATGTACCCTTCGCAGACCTTGATCAACTTGGGGAGTTCATCGTAACGCTGCTTGAGCAGCACATCGATGTTGCTCCAGTTGCGCTCGATATTATTCTTCAGGGCAACAAAACCGTTGTAGATGATGATGACATAGAGCACCAGAGCAGCGACAATAAGAACCAGAATCCCGAGTAATATCCAGCCCAAGCTCATAGTGAGCCTCCTTCAATAAAAGGTTAAATGCCGATGAACCGCAGGAACCTGTAAAGAGCCAGACCCATCGAACCCAAACCTGCAGCCATCAGGGGAAGGCTGATCAGGCCGTATTTGCGGACCAGATCTGCCTCTGAAACCGTCTCGGTGATAATAAACGGCAGGCTGCGCTGTGGACCTTTGCCAATCACCACATGCTCTTCCTGACGTTTGCGGGCGTTGCCCTCCAGCAGATGATCGTGCATCGCCTCTTGCTCTGCATCGTTGCGGGCACCTTGCCATTCGGTTTCGTCGACAACGCCGTTGCCGTCAGTATCGTAGCGTTGCATAGCCCGGGGGTCAAGCTTGAGTTGACGCAGCTTTATTATTGTTCGCTCGCGCAGGCTCATACGCCCTTCTCGTGTTGGCCGGGCATAGCCGAGCACATAGATAGAGGTGCCTTCGTAGATGACATCCTCGATCCACTTTTCTCCGTCACCGTTGCCGCTGCCAAACGCAGTAAACGTGAGCGGAGACCGGCCGGGATAGCCCGTCTGCCGGACACTGGCTTTAACGGCAGCGCCCGCCGGATCTACAACCACCAGCCCCGTACCGTCGTCGACCTGGAACGGGACATGATTGCTGTTGATCTCCTTGACTTGTTTCCAGTTATCGTTTTTATCCATGCGGTACTTGCGCAGCCGGTACCAGGCACAGGCCGACTGGGTCATCGGCGCCACCAGAGCGTAGAGACGTTTCGTCCGGCCATGTACTTCCACCAGCCCCATCGCCACCGAACGCACTTTACTGGTCGGCGTGTTCTCAATGTGGCGCTTGAGATGAATGAAATGGAATCCCCCCCAGAGCAAGGGAACAGCCACAAGCGCCGGAACGATTCCTGTCGCCATCCCATAGCGGGAGACCAGCCGGAGCAGTTCATGATCACCGCTGCTTGCTGCGATGGAGAATCCGGCAGCAGCCACAAAGACCATTGTCAGCGACTTGCCCCAATTCACCTGGTCTGCCGGTCGGTCCGGTGGTGCAGGCAGATCTCTTCGCTCTGGTCGACTTTCAAAGGCAGGTTTTATTGTCGAGGTTTGGTCGCCGTCTTCGAGCGCTCCCTGGATCTCCCTTGACACCTCACCCAGGCCAGGGACCACGCCAACGCTATCGTTTGACTCCGGGAATGTGCCAAACACCGGCAGTCCGACGACAACAGCTGCGGTTGTGCCAGTCAACACATCAACGCTGTCGGCGCGCTGGGCCGTGACGGGGCGGCCATCGCCTTTCAACCGGGTGACCAGCCAGCCATAACGAGTCAGGCTGTCGAGGTTTTCCATGGCGGCCGAGGGGCTCTCAGAAGCCCTCTTGACGTCACAGCCCGGCAATTGACTTAAGCCAAAGTCGCAATACAACCGGAATTGTCCGGCATATTCCTCGACCAGTTTTACAAGTGCCTGCAAGTTCTGCGCGGCGCTCATGGTGGCCCGGGAACCAAGGCCGTCAACATTGAAACGGCCTGGCATTGCGTGTACGGCTTGCTGCACTTTGCCCTCATGATCGAGCAGGTAAAAATCAAAAACCGGATGCCCCTGAAGTGTGATTCGGATTATCTCTTCGCGGCTGATAACTTCCAGGGTGCCACTGCCGCGATAGGCATTCTGGGCCAGAAGCCGTTTGACATGTTTGTCAGCCAACCCTCCCGAAAGGTCGGCCAGAACTCCGACCACCGACGAACCGCGCTCGAGACGCACCAATTCTTTCTGGCAGGTAAACAGGATATAGTCGCTATGTATGTCCAGGCTGCGCAGAAGATCTGGCGCGAAGCCTGGTACCTGTGGCTCAATCAGCCAGCAGGAAAATCCATGAAGTTGCAACAGCGCTGAAATCTTGCCGGTTCTCTCAAAAAGTCCTTTGCCGAACAACGCCAGCCCCGGACCGATCAGACGCTGACGGGCCGTATAGGTGTCGAGACCGAAATCGCTGTGCAGCATCTGCAGCAAGGAGTCCAATTCCGCGTTGGCTGCAGGCCGCTGGCGAACAATCAGCAGGTATGTTTTCAGTTCATCAGACATAGAGAATAAACTGGCGCGAGTTGCAAAGTGCGTGGTGCGAATAACCCGATATATGGCTTATGCTACTGACAATCTTGTTTGCAAGCAACGTTCAGCTTTCACTGCCAATCTGGTTGTAAGCCTTACGATGGGCGCCATGTAACGGCAGACGTTCAACTTCAGCGCCACGACACCAGCGATATGAATTTCCTTCAGCAACACCTCTCGCAGGAGCTGCCTCAGCCGCAAAAACAGTCAATTCCAGCTTAAAGTGACTGTAAGCATGTCGAACGTCTCCGACCTTTGCAATCTTTCCGTGCAGAAGCAGATCAGAGAGCAGGCGAGCAGCAGCCTGCTCAGGCTCGAGACCTGAAGACAAGTCAAGCGTTGGGAATTCCCACAAGCCACCGAGGAAGCCTTCAGGCGGGCGTTGCCGCAGCAAGAGTCCATCCAAAGAGCTGATGATCAGGGCGACCTGCTGACGAAGCGGAATCTTCTGCTGCTTGCGCGACACAGGCAATGTCCTGGTCAGCCCTTTTTCCAGGGCCTGACAGATTTCCCGTAACGGGCAATGATCGCACTTCGGCTCACGTGGCGTGCAGACCGTCGCTCCGAGATCCATGATTGCCTGGGCGTAGTCGTGGGGGCTTTCTACGGAGATCAAGGCCTCTGCCCAGGCCCAGAGTTGTTTTTCCGCACGACTGCTGCGAGGATCTTCCATCCAGGCAAACAGACGGACGAGCACACGGCGGACATTGCCATCCAGAATAGGCGCCGGTTTGTCGAAAGCGATGGAAAGGATCGCCCCGGCTGTAGATCGACCAACACCTGGCAGCGCTGTCAAAGTGCCAAGGTCAGCGGGGAAAGCCCCTTCACGTTCCAGAACAACCTGTCGGGCTGCCTGATGCAGGTTGCGGGCACGCGAGTAGTAGCCTAGTCCGGCCCACAGGGTAATGACGTCATCCAGAGATGCTGCGGCGAGAGAACCCACAGTAGGGAAATGTTCGAGAAATCGTTGGTAATACGGGATGACCGCGGCCACGGTAGTCTGCTGCAGCATAATTTCGGAAAGCCAGACACGGTAAGGATCGCGGGTCTTGCGCCATGGCAGATCGCGGCCTTCCTGGCCATACCAGGCAAGCAGGCGCGGGCCGATTTCGACAGGATCGAACCGCGCAGGGACGACGCATGCGTCGTCCTTACAAGGGCATGCCATCAGCCTATCTCCGCAAGGGCTGCCAGCGTCCTCTCCATCTCCTCTTGCGTACCGATCGAGATGCGCAGGCCATGAGCCAGAACCGGATCACTGAAATAGCGCACCAGGATTTTGCGCTGATAGAGTGCGTCGTAAACCCGTTTGCCATTTTGATCGGGGGGACTGGCAAAAAGATAGTTGGCGCTCGAAGGGATGACACTATAGCCAAGCTTGGCCAATTCGATGCTGAACCACTGCCGGGTCGCGCAGATGCGTTCGACACATTCGTGGAAATAGTCCTGATCGATCAAGGCGGCGACAATGGCAGCCTGGGCCAGGCGGTCAAGATTGTAGTGATCGCGAATTTTATCCAGAGCGGCAATGATATCGGGGCGGGCAATCGCCAGCCCAAGGCGCATCCCGGCCAGAGAATAACTTTTTGACAGGGTGCGGGTCACCACCACATTCGGCTTCTGCCGAACCAGCTCCAGGCAGTTGCCTTCGGCAAAATCCGCGTAGGCTTCGTCCACCACCAGCAATCCACTGCAGCGGTCGGCCAATGCGGCAACGTCTTCGGCTTGCCAACGCAGGCCGAGGGGCGCATTGGGGTTGGTCAGGAAAAACAGCTTGCCGGTGTAGCGCTCGGGAAAATCCGTGATCTCGCCACTCTCCGTCAGGGTGAAGGTTTTTATCTGTGCGCCCTGGACCGCCACCAGGGTTGCGTAATAGGAATAAGAAGGATGCAGGAAGGCAACCTCTTCTCCCTCGCCGGCACAGGCCCGGATCAGGTTGTTGAGCAATTCATCCGAACCGTTGGCCATGATCACCCAGTCAACCGGGTAGTCATAAAGTTCAGCCGCCGCCTCACGTCCGGCTCGGCAAGCCGCATCCGGATATTTGCGCAGGTCGTCGCCGGTTGCGGCCTGGATCGCCTTGATTACCTGCGGTGACGGCGGGTAAGGATTCTCGTTGGTATTGAGCTTGATCCAACTCGCCTCGTCAGGTGGCTGGAAACCTGGTACGTAGCCGTCCATAGCGGCGATATTTTTACGAAGATAGCTCATGATCTACACTCTCTTGAAATACAAAAAACCGTAAAGAAGACATTAAGGCTCAATGGTCAGATTTTTCAAAAGTCACGTTTGTCTTAGCGGATGATATTATTTTTGTAACTATTCAGTTCCCTTATTCAACGGCACAGCATGTGGGCTGCAGCTGTTGCTTGCGGGAAGTTAAGTGACAACGTTGGACGCAGGCAATGGCTGCAGACCACATGCATTCGCTTATGTGCAGAATAGTTACTTGTTTTTTACAAGTTCCAGAATAATCGCTCAATAGGTTTCCAGAATCTCATATGTCGTCGTCCGCCGCGCCGGCAGAAAACCGGCATTTTTCGCCAGGTCGATGATTTCATCCTGGCTCAGGCGAAAATCAACCCCGGCGGCTGCAACAACATTCTCTTCCAACATGGTCCCACCCAGGTCGTTGGCACCGAAGAACAGGGCAATCTGCGCCATGCGTGCGCCCTGGGTGACCCAGCTGGCCTGGATGTTGGTCACATTGTCCAGAATCACCCGCGCCAGCGCCAGCACCTTCAAATATTCGACTCCGCTCGCCTGTTCACCACCCAGCTCGGTATTTCCCGGCTGATAACTCCAGGGGATAAATGCTGTGAAACCTCCCCGATCCGCCTGTAGCTCACGAATCCGGAACAGGTGCTCGACAATATCTTCAGCTTGCTCGCGTACGCCGAACATCATGGTCGCTGTCGTCGGCATGCCCATTTGATGGGCCGCGCGCATGACTGCCGCCCACTCCTGCCAACCGATCTTGTTCGGCGAAATCTCCTGGCGAATCGCGTCGACCAGGATTTCGGCCCCGCCGCCGGGCAGCGATTGCAGGCCGGCCTGGTGCAAGCGTGCGAGACAGTCGACCATGGGCAGCGCTGAGAGCCTGGCAATGTGCACAATCTCTGCAGGTGACAGGGAATGAATCTGCACCGTCGGAAAGCGTTGACGGAGCTGACGGAAGAGGTCCTCGAACCAGTCAAGCTTCAGATCGGGATGCAGCCCGCCCTGCATCAACAGTTGTGTACCGCCGCGGTCAACCAGCTCCTGAACCTTGCTGTAGATCTGCTTATAGCTGAGCACGTAGGCATCGGGGTGGGTGACGTCGCGGTAAAACGCGCAGAATTTACACTGCGTGGTGCAGACGTTGGTGTAGTTGACGTTGCGATCGACGACGAAAGAGACTCGACAGTCAGGGTGCTTGCGCCGACGCACACCGTCAGCCAGTTTACCCAGGCTGAGCAGCCCGGCCCCGGTCAACAGCCAGAGCCCTTCGTCCCGATTAAGCGGTTGGCCTGCTTTAATTTTGTTTTCAATAGAAGAAAGCATTATTAACCATGAAGATCACGAAGCACACGAAACAGCATGAAAAGCAACCTCACTTCTCAACAGATCTTTAACTCGTTATACAACGTATCCCGCTCGATCGCCTGCTTCCCGGCTTTGTGGATCAAATCGACAAGTTGCTCCTTGCTTAATTGCTGGGGCGAGTCGGCCCCGGCATCATGACCAATCTGTTCCTCAACCACTGTACCATCAATATCATTGACGCCGAAGGCCAGCGAGACCTGTGCCACCTTCAAGCCAAGCATGACCCAATACGCTTTGATATGCCGGAAATTATCAAGATAAATCCGGCTGATTGCCAGGGTCTTGAGAGCATCGACGCCGCCGACGCCTTTGGCTCCCGGCACCCGGGTATTGTCCGGCTGGAAGGCCAGCGGGATAAATGCCTGGAAACCACCAGTGCGATCCTGCAACTGGCGCAGCCTGGCGAAATGATCAATCCGGTCAGCATAGCTCTCGACATGGCCGAAGAGCATGGTGGCATTGGTCTTCAGTCCCGCCTGGTGAACCTGCTCGGTAACTTCCAGCCAACGCTCACCGGTAATTTTTTCCGGGCAGATCTGCTTGCGCACTTCAGGAGCAAAAATTTCCGCGCCACCGCCGGGCATGGAATCGAGTCCGGCGGCTTTCAACTCCACGATGACTTCAGCTGGGGACTGGCCGGTGAGTTTGGCAAAATAGTCGATCTCCACGGCGGTAAATGCCTTGATGTGCATTTCCGGAATGTCCGCCTTGATGGCCGCCAGAATCTCCAGATAAAAGTCAAAGGGCAGATCGGGATGTAAACCACCGACCATATGTATCTCTGTAGCACCAGCGGCACGTGCCTCGGCGGCACGAGTGAGGATGTCATTCAGAGCCAGGGTAAAGCTGCCATCATCATCCTCGTGGCCACGACTGAATGCGCAGAAAGTGCAGCGGTTGACACAGATATTGGTGTAGTTGATGTGACGATTGACGTTGAAATAAACCTTGTCGCCGTTGACGCGCCGGTTGGCCAGTGCTGCCAGTTCACCAACGGCAAGCAGATCATCGCTTTCGAACAGCGCCAGCGCTTCGCCATCAGAGATGCGGGTTCCGGCTTCGATTTTTGCGCGAACATTTTCGAACAGATTGGTCATAACGATTTAGAAACCACAGCTGTCGTGGAGAAAAAACAGCAGGCCGGGATGCTCTCAACCATGAGATTAATCCCGATTCTCTCCCCATCTTGCAAAAAGTGAATGTTTAATACCCAGTTGATCAAGGACCTTGCCGACCACGAAGTCCACCAAATCATCTATCGTCCGCGGGGCGTGGTAAAATCCCGGCATTGCCGGCAAAACAACCGCACCGGCCCTGGAAAGGCGCAACAGGTTCTCCAGGTGAATGGTATTGAAAGGCGTCTCACGTGGCACCAGGACCAGCGGACGACGCTCCTTGAGCATAACATCAGCGGCCCGCTCCAACAGGTTGCTGCTCAAACCGGACGCGATCCTGCCGATGGTCCCCATGGAGCAGGGGATGACAATCATGGCATCGGTGGTCGCAGACCCGCTGGCGGAACCCGCCCAGAAATCATCGATAGCCAGAGACTCAACAGCAATACTGGCAAAATGTTCCTGAACCTGGTGACGCCGTTGCTTGATGTCCTCAGACCAATTGAGCCCGGTTTCATAATTCAGGACCTGGCGCCCCGCAGAGGTTAGAATCAGGCTGACGCGTTCACCTGCATGCAGTAATTCGCGGACCATCCTCAGGCCATAGAGTGAACCGGAAGCTCCGGTTATTGCAACGACAAACTGTTTTGTTTCCTGATTTTTCGACAACATAGTGTCCACCTGGATTAAATCAGAACGTCCGCAAGAGTGAAGAGAAAAATCGTTACGCTGATATAGCCATTCATGTTGAAAAATGCTGCGTCCAAACGTGACAGGTTGTCGGGGTTTACCAACAGATGTTCATACATCAGCAAGCCCGTCACCACCACCACGCCAAGCAGGTAAATAATGCCCAGCCCCTTGCTGAAAAACAGCACCACGAGCAGTACCACCATGAGCACGTGAAACAAACGAGCGATCTGCAGCGAGCGTTCGACACCGAAACGTGACGGTATCGAAAACAGGCCTTTGTCGCGATCAAACTCGTAATCCTGCAGAGCGTAGAAGATATCAAAACCAGCCACCCAAAAGAGGACAGCCAGGCCAAGCACGACAACCGGCCAGCCGATGTCGCCACGCAGAGCGACCCAGGCTCCAACCGGTGCTATCGCGAGACAGAGCCCCAAAACTATATGGGCCATGGCCGTAAAACGTTTGCAGTAACTGTATAATGCCAGAAGAAAGATGGCGACCGGCGCCAGTTTCAGGCAAAGCGGGTTGAGCATCCAGGCGGCCAGCAACAGCAGAGCAAACGCGCCCAATACCAGCAGCCAGGCCTCGCTCATTGCAACTTTGCCCGCCGGCAGGTGGCGTTCAGCGGTTCGCGGATTCTCTGCGTCGATGCCGGCATCAATGATGCGGTTCAGCCCCATGGCCCCGGTACGGGCTCCGATCATGGCAAGACAGATCCAGAAAATTTGGCCAATGGTCGGTGCTGTACCACTGGCCAGTGAGGCCAGCACCACTCCCATGAGGGCAAAAGGAAAAGCGAAAACCGTGTGGGAGAATTTGATCATCTCCAGCAAAGCGGTCAACTTGCCCCAGCCGTTATTTGTCATTGATATATCCATAAATGCTTCATTTTACAACGGCCTCGTCGCAGATTCAAGCAACGCGGACTTTCCCGAGGCATGTTATGTTCGATTTCCCAAAGTAAGGCGAGTTACCCAGGCTAGGAGGCTGTCCGACAATAGAGGCCGAAGCGAAAATCCAGAAGTTTGAGAACAGATTTTAGCTCGTTTGCAGCCTCATAGCCGTAGCTATGGGGCAAAAAGGAGCTGAAATATGGGCCAAAATGCGGGATTTGCAGCCGGGCTCTTATTGTCGGACAGCCTCCTAGTGGAACCTGCACAAAGTCCTGAATATTACGTGACGTCAAACTCGGCCCAGGCCGGTGCATGGTCTGAAGGCCTCTCCATGGCCCGGATATCGTAATCGATCCCGGCACCAACACAATACTCAGCGAGTGGAACGCTTGCCAGTATCAGGTCAATGCGCAAGCCCCTTGGCGGTGTTGCTTCAAAACCCCGGCTACGATAATCGAACCAGCTGAATTGGTCGTCCTTTTGCGGATGACATTTGCGAAAGGTGTCCACCAGTCCCCATTCAACGAGCCGGGACAGCCATGCACGTTCTTCCGGCAGAAAACTGCATTTACCTGTGCGCAGCCAGCGCCTGGCGTTGTCTGAACCTATACCAACATCTATATCCTCAGGGGCGACATTCATATCGCCGACTACCAGCAGCCATTCTTCAGGGCGCCCGTGACTGGTCAGAAGCGTATGTAAATCTTCATAAAAGCGTGCCTTGTTAGGAAACTTAACCGGGTGATTG
>JBPPMD010000104.1:0-2847 GCA_051305875.1 Desulfuromonadales bacterium
GGGGTCAGGTTCTGCTCGATAACCGTGCCGATGATCGAGGTCGTCGCGAGCAGAATCAGGATACTGATCGCCAGTTTCAGGGAACAGAAAAAATCCCACAACCGGTCAGTGAAGCTCTGTTCTTTACTCAAATTATTTACTCCTGAAAAAGGTAAGTTAGCATCAAGCAACCACAGTCGTTGAACACAAAGGGCCATGAAATCCGATTAAGAGCACCTTCCTGATTCAATTGATGTGCAGAAGGTTGATTGTGCAGTTTTGGAATCTGTTAAAATACCGGATAAAATTTCTGAGGGATTCAGTTGTTTACTACAACAAGAACCATCATTTTCGAGGAAGATGTCAGCTTCATGGAGACGGAAGATAACACAAATAGCCCAAAGGATACAATTCCCTGATTAACTTTTTCTCGTAAAATAATCAGCTTTCGTGAAGCGAAGAACGCCTGCAGAAAGAACCTGTACAATAATCTGAATTCAGTGATGTGCAAGGTGTGAGGATCGCCGGTTAAATGAGTCATTAAAACTTGAAATCCACAATCTTCATGGATTTGGAAGCAAGTCACATCTTTTTATTCAACAGAGATTTAAAGACAGCGTTCACGACCACAATTCGGGCAATAGACCCAGGTGTCGCGCAGCCCTGCCCGACAGCTGCCGCAAGCATCATTATCAGGTTTGATGTTGTTGCGGCGCTTAATCAGAAATAGAGTCATACCGGCAATCAGGTTGGCAGCGATAAGCCCCCAGCCGATCGGTGGAATGTGCAGGTAGTCATTTATCACACAACGACCGCAGCAGAGCAGCCAGAGATTGCACGCTAGAATTGCCAGGATCGCCGCTGAGCAAAAAACGGCAAACCAGGAATACCTGTGTTTTCTGAATCCTGTTTTCATGTGCTCGCCGTGGCGTTCAAATACCTGCACCAGGGACAGTACTTCACCCAACGGTCATGCACCTTGCCACATCCCTGACAGGTCTCGCGCAGAACCACCCGACATTGCGGGCATACCAGCCAACCCGACTCGACTTTCTCCGAGCAATCAGGGCATTCACCCGTCAAAGGGTTCTCTGCAGGGGCCGGCTTATCTATCTCCATACAGATAAAGTAGAAGATGATCGAGAGACTGATAATAAATATCATGAACATAGTGCCTCACATCGCTTGTGGAAGTGTCCCGATGGAACCACCGAGCGTATCCTTCTCGATCAAGCCGTCACGCAGATAAACAGTACGATCGACCCACTCGAGGTTCTCTCTGTTATGGGTCACCATGACGATGGTCTGCCCTCCCTGATGCAGCTCAGCAAGCAGGTTCATCACCTGCAGACTGGTTGCTGAATCGAGGCTTCCGGTCGGTTCATCAGCCAGAAGTAATGGCGGATTATTGACGAGAGATCTGGCTATTGCCACCCGCTCCTGCTCGCCCCCGGATAGCTGCTGCGGTAAATGCAGCATGCGGTCCGGCAGTCCAACCTTCTCCAGCATTGAGCTGGCACGCTGGCGTTTTTCAGCGGAAGAAAGTTTGCTTACAACCAGCGGCAGCATGACGTTTTCCAGGGCATTCAGATAAGGAATCAAGTTATGTGACTGGAAGATAAATCCGAGATATTCACGCCGGAAATCTGCCTGCTTTTCGTGTGAGAGTCCATAGACGTCAATACCGTCGATATTGACCGTGCCGGATGATGGGCTGGTCAAGCCGCCCAGCGCACTCAACAGGGTGCTTTTGCCGCTCCCTGAAGGCCCCATGACACCCAAAAAAGTACCTTCATCAACATCGAGGGAGACCTCATGGAGGGCGGTCACACAATCAGCACCATTGATGTAGCGCTTGGTCACCTGTTTCAGATTAATCAGATTCATTCTTTTATCCCTGTTTATAATGCACGGAGCGCTTCGTTTGGTTCAAGACGACTGGCTCGTAAAGCCGGCTGCAGCGAAGCCAGCAGGCCAACAAGCACTGCAGCGAAAACAGCGGCGACGGCAAGAGTCGGATTCCATTGCCAATGGATTTCGCCGCCATCGAGCAAGGGCAGAGCGATCAGGGTCGCAAGCACCCCGGTCAGATATCCCAGCACACCAGCTACAGCGCTGACGATAGCCGCTTCCATCAGCACCAGATGCAGCACATGGCGACGACGATAACCAATAGCCCGGAAAATCCCTATTTCGCGGGTTCTTTCACTGATCGCTCCCATCATGGTAACGAAAACCAGCAATGCGCCGATAATGACAACCGTCACGGCGACGCCCCATGCTAACAAGCGGAACAGACCGAGTGCATGCATACGGGTTTTCACAACCTGTTGAACAGCCAGCACATCCACCCCCGGCAAGACCTGCTGAAGTTGGTTGACCATATCGGCAACCGGGCAGTCATGACAGAGTGCAGCAATTTCGACCATGCTGACGAGACCTTGTTTGCCGAGCACTTCCTGGGCAACCGGCAACGGTGTGATCAGAAGATGGTCATCCTGCGAACCGGTTTTATCCAGCAGGCCAACCACTGTGAAGCCTTGGCCAGCGATTTCCAGAGTGTCACCCATGGTCAGACTGAAGCGCCGGGCAGCCGTGTCACCAACAACCAGCTCGCGCCCCTGCTGGACATGGCGGCCGGCAATCGACCACCAGCGTTTCAATTTAAACTCCGCCTCAGGATCAACCCCCATCAGCATGGCGCGTTGACCTTTAACATCTATCGCACCGAGCACCTTGGGAGCAATCATGGCGATATTGCGTCGGTTCGGTATCGAATCAATGTTGACCAGACTGCTCTGCTGGAGCTCCTCGGCCACCAGATTGACGCCGGCAAGCTGGACTCCGCCATAGCTCAAGGCCATCTGC
>JBPPMD010000118.1:0-2280 GCA_051305875.1 Desulfuromonadales bacterium
TTGGTCGCCGCCAGGCGGCGTGGCTCGAGCATTAGAATGCGGCGGTCTGCCAGCCAGGGGGTGCCGAGCAGGGCCAAGGGCACACGGGTGGTCTTGCCTGAACCGGGAGGGGCCTGCAATACCACGGTCCGAGCTGTAGCCAGAGCGCGCTTAAGCTCTGGCATGATTGCTTCTACCGGGAGTTGTAAAGTGTCAGGTCGCATTGCTGCCATTCTGCCATAAAATGTTGATTGATGTTTGCCCTTAAACAGTCTTCTCCGTTAATATCAAGCACATTGGGGGAACAGGGCTCTTTGCGGCTCCTTCGTAACGCCTCTTCATAACGATCCTTTTATAACAACGAAAGACATTATGCCGAATTCCGAACAGAAATTACTTTTTATTGATGTTGAGACAACCGGTGTCAATCCTGAGCGTAACGGGCTAACCCAGATTTCCGGATGTGTGCAGGTCGGTGATGAAGTCAGGGAATACTTCGACTACTTCGTACGGCCTTATCCGCAGGACGAGATTGAAATTGCTGCCCTTGAAGTCACCGGGATGAATCGCAGGCAGTTTTTGCCGCCAGATCATCCTGATCACCTTGCCGTACCCGGGCAGTACTTTGAAGACCCGAAAGAGATCTTTGACCGTATGGCTGCTATGCTCGGTAAATACGTCAGCAAGTTTGACAAGGCCGACAAGTTCCAGTTTGTCGGTTACAATGCTCACAGCTTCGACATGCCGTTCATGCGCCGCTTCTGGGAGAAGAACGGCGACCGTTACTTTGGCAGCTGGTTCTGGTATCCGTGCCTCGATGTCATGCTGGTCTGGGCGCAAATCCTTCAACCTGTGCGTGCCGAACTCTCCAACTTCAAACTGGCCACGGTGGCTCGACACAGTGGTATAAAAGTCGACGATAACCGTCTGCACGACTCCCGATACGATATCGAACTAACCAGGGAACTCTGGTTGGCAGCCCGCAAGATTATCGATCGCGGTAATAACAGTAACGTGCAGCCATCCTGGACGCAGGGGGAATTGTTTTAAACAGTGATGCTCTAGCAGCCTGTCGGACTATCCATGAGCCGGCTGCAAATTCGGCTGTTTGGCCCATATTTCAGCTCCTTTTTGGTCCATAGCTACGGCTATGGCACTGCAAATGAGCCAAAATCTGTTCTCAAACATCCAAATTTTCGCTTCGGCCCGTATAGTCCGACAGACTACTAGCTGATAAGCATCAGTCAAAACCGGCGGGTCGCGTACCTGTTAACGCTGGGTCCTGACTTTACGGCCATGAAGCACTTTCTGCGTGAGGTGGTTTTTTTGGGAGTGCATTTTTTCAAAAAAAACAAGCTCCACGCGTTGCGCTATGGCTTTGATGGGATTAGAATTAAAACATAAACGTGATGCTTCTTCCTCTTGGTTGTGACAGGAGGGCGCCATGGAAAAAGTTCAGCTTCTTTCACGAAATACGCGCATTCACCTGTTCCTGATCTTCACAAGTCTTCTGCTGATTATTGTTCCTGTTCTGAACAAGACACCCACGCAAGAGGTTACCGAAAAGTCCGTGATTGCGGCTGCCGAGTTTCTTTTTCTGGTCGATACCGAAGAGTACGCGAAGAGTTGGGAGTCTACTTCGGAACATCTCAAGATGATGCTGACACAGAAAGCCTGGAACGAACAGATCGCGAAAATCCGCTCTTTTCTGGGGCCGATCGTTGAACGGATTCATCAGGACATCTCCTATACGGATTCGGCAACTGGAGTGCCTGCGGGCAAGTACGTGGTGATGACCTTCATTTCCAGGTTCGAACTCAGGGAACGCGTGATAGAAACAATTACCTTGATGCTTGACAGTAATGATCAGTGGCAGGTGGCCGGGTATTTCCTCAGATAAGGGTCGGCCTGCAGAAGTCAGGCTCTATGAACCTGAAAAGTCAAAGAAGTATGTTCATCGCCGTTCATGCGCACCCATCCCTTGAATTCGACATAAACATCCCTGCCGGTTGATCAGTGTGGCAAGACAGCAGCAGCTTGGCTGGAGTCGCCAGCCTGTGCAGTCCTTTATCCAATCCTGCCGAGCATCCGCAGCAGCCCATCCAGGGCCGTATAAGGATGAGGAGGGCAGCCCGGGATGTACAGATCGACAGGCAGCAGATCGCCAATCCCCTGATGAGCTTCAGGACTGTTGCAGTAAGGTCCACCTGCGATCGCACAGGCACCGGAGGCAATGACCAGCTTCGGCTCGGGAATGGCGGCGTAGGTGTCGAGCAGAGCGCTCTTCATGTTTTCGGTGAC
>JBPPMD010000131.1:0-29406 GCA_051305875.1 Desulfuromonadales bacterium
TGCTTGGATAGGGCTCGTTGAGGACGACTTCGTAGCCGCGCTCCTTGGCCAGATCCACCCACTTCTCAGCAAAGCCTACGCCCCAATCACCATTTTCGTAAACGAAGGCAACTTTTTTGATGTCAACATTGAACTCTTTCTTCATGTCGTCCAGAAAGACGAACTGATCTTTTGCCCACCAGCCGTCTTTTGCAGCAATACGGAAAACGTTCTTGAAGCCGCGCTCGGTAATGGTGTCGCGAACCGAGACCGGAACGATGAAAGGAATGCCATAGCGCTCTGCAACCTGGGTGGCCGGGTAGGTCACTGCCGAATTCCAGCAGCCAGTCAGCAGATGAACTTTCTCGGAATTGATCATACGTTCAGCTTCAGTAACGCCGACGGTGGGGTCGCCTTTGCTGTCGGCAAACAGCAGTTCAAGCTTGGCACCACCCAGGGACTTGATACCTCCCGCACTGTTGATTTCCTCCACGGCCATCTCCCGGGCCTGTTTCCCCTGGATGCCGACAGAAGCCGACGGCCCTGATAAGGGGATGATGTTGCCGATCTTCACGGTATCCGGTGCCGCCTGCGCGACCCCGAAAGAACCTGCCAGCATTGCCAGAGCAACAACGGGAACAACGAGCTGTTTGAACATCTTCATGTTTGTCTCCTTTTCCTTTGGCTTTTCCGCATCAGCGGAGAGTTAAATGATTTTGTCCTGAAACGGCATTTGTGCCATCCGGGGTTTCCGATGACTCCCTGTCTATAAAGAAGAAGGTAGCAATCATTAGATAGCAACAGCTGTGCCATCCAGATTTACCAAGGTAACAGGCTGATTTTATTGTATTATTTGAGGGGAAATGCGTTTTTGCGGAGTTGCGGGGGAAAAGGTGCAACCATAAACGTCAACCAGGGTTGACCAGGTCAACCAGGGTTGACCTTTATGGTTTACTTGGGGATGGCGTTTTTCAAACGCTTGTGCAGGGCCTGTTTGGACAGGCCGAGCAGTCTGGCCGCCTGACTTTGATTGCGTGAGGTGATTTCCAATGCCTCCTCAATGGCATAATTCGTCAACGTCTCAAGAGTCGGGAATTTCCCGAACAGTTTCTCCAGTGAGTTGACCTCAAGAGGTCCTGTAGGGGCGGACGGAACATTGCCTCCAAGTCGCTCGGCAATAAATTCTTGAGGGATCTCCGAACCGCCGCAACGGGCCACGGCATCAAACAGATAGGTCTTCAGCTCTCGAATGTTGCCGTAAAACGGATGGCGAAGCAGGAGGTGCATCGCCTCTGCGCTGACCGAAGGAGTTGCTCTGTTCATGCTGCGGGCAGCATCCGCAACCAGGTGTTTCACCAATAAAGGGATATCCTCCCGACGGTTTCTCAGGTGCGGGATCTTGATCAGGTGAGTGCTGAGCCGATAATACAGGTCCATGCGGAAGCCGCCAGACTGACCGGCCAGCTTTTGCAGGTCCTTGTTGGCCGCAGCAACGACCCGTGCCCGGCATTTCCTGGGTTGATCGGCACCCAACGGGTAATAAACACCTTCCTGAAGGAAACGGAGCAACTTAACCTGTGAAACTTCACTGAGATCGCCGATTTCGTCGAGGAATATCGTGCCGTTCTGCGCCTTTTCGAGCAGGCCGGGCCGGGCCTTGTCTGCCCCTGTGTAAGCCCCCTTGGCATGGCCAAAGAGCGTGTCGGAAAAGAGTGTGTCATCCAGGCCGGAAACATCCACGGCCACGAACTCGCCAGGCAAACCGCTGACATCATGAATGGCCTTCGCTATCAGTTCTTTCCCGGAACCGGTTTCCCCGAGGACAAGGGTTGGCTGGCCGCTTTCGGCAATAGCCTCGATATATTGAAAGATTTCCATCATCACGGAATTTTGCGTCACAATTTTTGCAAAAGCCGCGTGTGATGGTCTGTTGCCAAAAGGAATCCCTTTCAGTGACATCACCTCATTGCGTAATGAGCCGATTTCCAGGGCGTTACGCAGCGCCGACCCAAAAGTCGACATGCTGATCGGTTTGATCAGGTAATCATGTGCACCTAATTTCAGACATTCCACGGCAGTCTCGATTTCCGAGTTTGCGGTCAATATGATCACCGGAACCTGGGGGCGCTCTTTCTTGATCAAACGCAGAACATCCTGACCGGACAAATGCGGCATGTTGAGATCCAGGAAGACGATCGGAGCAGGAATATGCCGTAATTCTTCCAGGGCTTGACGGCTGTCGGGAATTGTCTTGATCTTTTGAACTCCCATCGACTCCAGAAGGAAGCTATAGGCATCCAGTTCGGATTGTTCGTCATCCACTAAAACGATATGTGGATTATGCCTGCTTAGATCCAGCATTACGCTCCTTTCCGGCTTGCATTCAGCGCCGGTTCAGACTTTGGCAGCATTATGGTGAATTGGGCCCCTACGTTGGTGTTTTTTGCCGAAAGAACCCCGTTCATCTCTTTTTCCACTATGATTTTTGCCATATAAAGACCTATCCCCGCTCCAGACAAGGTTGCCTTGGTCGTAAAGTAGGGGTCGAATACCTTCGTCAATAAATGATCGGGAATCCCGCAACCGTAATCTTTGACGTGAATGATGACCTCGCTGCCATGACTGACGACATCGATTTCGATCAGGCGAAGTATCTCACTGGTCTCCTGCAAAAGCCTGTCTTCTATCGCATCCCTGGCATTGGCCAGAATATTGACCAGCACATGAACAAATTCACTTTGATAGCCGTACACGACCAGGGGCTCCCGGGTATTATATTTAATTTTCAGGTCTATTTCACTCTGTTTAAGCTGTGCCTGCATCAATTTAACGGCACTGTTGATCGCCTCGACGATATCAAACGGGAGCTTGCTTTTGCTCGGGCGGAAAAAGTGCCGGAAATCATCTATGGTCTTTGACATGAACTGGATTTGCGAGTCCGCCTCAGTCGTCAGCTTATGCACAAAATCCTTATTGATCTTGTCGTTGTGATAAGCAGCCTGCAGGCTGGCAATGTAGGTCGACAGGGTATTCAGAGGTTGTCGCCACTGATGGGCTATCGCGCCGAGCATCTCGCCCATGGCCGCCATTTTCTGCGCCTGTCTCAATTGCTTTTCTGCATTGACGCGTTTCGATATGTCCCGGATGCTCGACAGGGTCAACTCTTGATTGTCAAGCCGCAGGATCTTTAGCCCAACCTCGGAAGCAAACTCGGTGCCATTCGAGCGCAGGAAGGTCCATTCAAAAAACTGCTGTTCTCCGGCATTGGCGATTTCGATAATTTTTTGCGCCATCCCTGAGCTTTCTTGACCGTTCGGTTGAAACTCAGGAGAAAAATCGAGCATATTCATGCCGATCACTTCTGAACGCGGGAATCCAAACATTTCCACCGCTTTTTCATTGCATTCCACATACTGCAATCCCTTACTGAGTAAGATGGCGTCATTCGCTACAAGAAAGAGCGTCTGGTAAGAGGTCTCGACTTCTTTGCGTTTGCTGATATTCCATTGTAAATCTTCACTGATTCCTGTCAGTTCTTGTTTGTGCTGTTGAACCGTCGATTCAAATCGCCGGTTGAACACAAACAGGACCAGTCCACTACCACCTCCGCCGACAAGGGTCAATAGAGCCAGGACACCGAGCACGACCAGCACCTTCTCAACGGCAATCAGGGCTGTTGTTTTCCTCGTCAGTTCATAAGCCTCGACACTGGGTATCGTTGTGCACAGAAACCAGTCGGTATTGGTAATCCTCTTGTAGGTAAGGATATTCTCCCGTCCATTGCCCTGGTCCCGATAGGCAGCAGTCCCGAAGGATGATTGCTGCAATCCGCCCAGTTCATGAGAAAGATTCGGTTGCGTTTCCTGCAATTTCATCTTCATGACAAAGTCCTGGTTCGGATGAACCAGAATGGTGCCTTCTTCGTCAATAATAAACGCGTATCCGGATTCACCGACCTTGACGCTCATCAGGTTCTCCACCAACGTGTCGAGCACGGTATCGGCGCTCATGACCCCTATAAATCGTCCATCTACGTACAGTGGCGTCACCAGCGCAATGACCAGCTCCATGGTTGTGAGGTCGATGTAGGGTCTGGTAAAAGTGGTGTGCTGGACCTCCACGGCACGTTTGTACCAGGGACGGACCCTGGTATCGTAACCTGGCGGTGGCGTCCAGCCGGCACCGTCAATTATCACGCCGCTGGTCAGGCCGATGTAGACATCGCTGAAATGCCCCGCCCGCATGGCCATTTTCAGCATGTCCAGGGTCTCAGCATTATCGCCGACACCGCGCAACAGGACTGAAGCTGCCGTTGCATCGAGGATTTTCATCTGCTGATTCAACCACAACTCAGTGGTTTTGCTCACATCGGTGGTTGTTGCCAGCTGATGGTCGTCAATGGTCTTTTCGATAATAGTCTGAGTGCTACGATAGGTAATTCCAACCACCGACAGGATCAATACGGACAATACTGCCATAGTGATCAGGGTATTTTTAGTTTTCAAACTCATGCGTTCTTTACTCCTGAGAATTTATCATCACAAAAATCATCACGAAATAACAGCAATAAGCTTGCCATAACCTAATAGGAGTCAAAACTTGTGCTGGCGTCAATTGCCTGGATCTTGCCGATACTGAACAGATCGACACCGAGCACTTTAATGCGGTTGGCAAATTCTTCTGACCTGTCGACTTGATTCCTCGCTGCTTCAGGCTACGATTGATACTTGAAGATGAGCGTGATTGCAGATGAGACAGGAGGCTGTGATGCTGCAAGAGAAGATAGAGATCATTCAGGGAGACATTACGCAACTCAAAGTTGATGCGATCGTTAATGCCGCCAACCAGAGCCTTCTCGGCGGGGGTGGGGTTGATGGCGCCATTCACCGGGCAGCTGGCCCGCAGTTGCTGGAAGAGTGCCGGACCCTGGGGGGATGCCCGACGGGAGAAGCGAAGATTACAGCAGGCTATAACCTGCCTGCCCGGCATGTGATCCACACCGTGGGACCGGTCTGGAATGGCGGTGGCCACAACGAAAATAATCTTCTGGCCAGCTGCTATCGCAACAGTCTGCAGCTGGCTGTTAACCATAAACTAAGGAGTATCGCGTTCCCCTCGATCAGCACTGGTGTGTATGGTTTTCCGATAGAACGGGCCAGTCGAATCGCCCTGCGGGTTATCCTCGACTTTATCGCCACGGAAGAGTCTGCCCCCCGCGTGGTCATGACCTGTTTCTCGGAGCAGGATCTGGAGGCGTATCGTCTGGCTTACCAGGGGCTGTCGAATTAGTTTTCGTCCGGAAACGGCCCTTTTCCGCAATCCCTGCGTCAATCGGCGGATTTGATTGACCTTGCGAAAAATTGCTCGTTTGCGGACAGAAAACAGCGCTTCTGCCATCAGGAATTCCCTGCGATGGATGAAAATAATGCCTTCAATAATTATCCTGCCTCTGTTTTGTGATGCAGAATTTTTTTGCTGACTACCATTGGTGATCGTGGCTGACCTTGATTGCTGTTTATGGAACCAAATTTGCACAATATCAAATAAGTTGAAATTCATGGCGTTTTTGTTGAAAAACTCAGGCAAATAACCTGATTGCTTACGGTTAATGGCGGAATCCGGTTCAGAAAACGGCATTTGGGGGAAATATGAAGCAAACGATCGGCAAGTTTGCAACGCATTCTGTGGCAGTTGTCGAGGTCGAGGCAACTGTTCAGGAGGCCTTGCAGATCATGAGTGATCGGGGCATCAGCTGCATCGTTGTCCTGTCGCACAATGAGCCGATTGGAATTCTCACTGAGCGGGACGTGGTCTTTGCAGCCAATTGGCTGCTTGGGCAATCAGGTCTGTTGATCAAGGAGGTTATGAATAAGCCGGTTATGACCGCTTCTGAGGACATGACCATCGCCCAGGCTTACCGGGTCTTCTGTCAGCATAAAATCCGCCACCTTGTTATTCTTGACGCCCGCCTGGATATGGCGGGTATCTTTACCCAGACGGATCTGGTGCGTTCCCTTGAAGGAAAAACTTTTGACGGCATCAGCGATGTGTCTTGCCTGATGTCTCCACAGATTCTGCATGTCGCCTCTGATGTGCCGGCCCGTTATGCATTGTCTCTGATGGCGCGTCGCTCAGTCAGCTGTGTCGTGGTGATGGAAGATAATCAGCCTGTGGGCATGTTCACAGAGCGGGACGTGGTCCGTTGTGTCGCCAAAGGAGTCGATCTGTCAGCTGTCGCCGTCGGTTCTGTGATGACCCCGAGGATAGTGTCAACACCATTGACGACGACACCTCACGACACCATTGGCTTGATGCTCAAGAATTTGGTCAGGCGTTTGCTGGTTGTCGACGAGCATGGTGAGATGGCCGGTATCCTGACGCAGACGGACATAGGCAGGGTTCTTGATCATCGGGAATCGGGCTTTGTAGGCCGGTTGCTCGGAGTGGACACTCCATTGGGAGAACTGCCGCAAGGCATGATGTGACAGTCACTGAGGATATTTAAACATAAAAGGGACCTGCAGTTATGCAAGTCCCTTTATTCGTTTGGTAGCGGGGGCAGGATTTGAACCTGCGACCTTCGGGTTATGAGCCCGACGAGCTACCTGACTGCTCCACCCCGCAACAAGAGGCGCTAAACTACCGGAAGCCTTCTGGCTTGTCAACCTTTTCTTGCAGCTTTTCTTGCAGCTCTCTTTCCGCCTGAGTTCTCCTCCTTGCCGGATCACTGCTTTTGGAGTATAACCACTGATACTGAGAGCCTTAATTATGTCGATAACGATTAGTTTAGAGCAAGCCCTGGCCATGCGTGACAAAGGTGCGCTGCTGGTTGATGCACGCAGCCCGGATGAATTCGCCGAGGCGACGATCCCCGGCGCGATCAATGTACCCGTCCTTGATAATGCCGAAAGGGCCGAGGTCGGCACACTCTACAAGCAGACCGGCAAGCGGCAGGCCCGGCAACGTGGTGTTGAACTCGTCGCACCCAAAATACCTTCCATGATTGAGCAGGTTGCCAGGTTGCAGGCTGAAACCTCCCAGCCGGTCGTCGTGTTCTGCTGGCGCGGTGGCATGCGCAGTCTCGCCTTGACCCAGTTTCTTGAGCTCGCAGGCATCCCGGCCCGGCAGCTGTTCGGTGGACATAAAGGCTTCCGCAGGCATGTCATGGATTTTTTTGAACATGGAAAATGGGCGAAATTGCTGGTTTTTCGTGGACTCACCGGTGTGGGCAAGACCCATTACCTGCAGCGTCTGGCAGAGCATGGTTATCCCGTCGTCGATCTCGAAGGACTGGCCAATCATCGTGGCAGCGCGTTCGGCAACCTCGGCTTGCCGCCGCAACCCGGGCAGAAGACGTTTGAGGCGCTGCTGTGGGACGAGCTACGCAAGGTTCCTTGCGATGGCTACATTCTGACCGAAGGGGAGAGCCGGCATATCGGCCGCGTGGCTCTACCGGCCAGATTTTACCAGGCATTGCAGATTGAGACGTCAATCTGGCTGCAGGCCTCACTGGAAGCAAGGGTCAGAAACATCATTGCCGATTATCCTGCGGTTGACAGTCTCAGAGAAGGCTTTACCCAGCCGATCCGTGCCCTCAAGGACAAACTGGGCAAGGAAACGATGAATCGCTATCTGGACCTGTTAGAAGCTGGCAGCTGGCCAGAACTGGTCAGGGAGTTGATGGTGAATTACTATGATCCGCTTTATCGACATACTCTGCCGGAAAGACGTATCGAAGTTGATTTGGAACCGGAGGAGACAGTGGTGAAGCGTCTTCAATCGGCGGTTGCAGAACTGCTGGTGCAGTCGACGAGTCTTCAATGAGGGCTTTACTGCAGAGTCCCTGACCTGATAAGCTCGCTGAGGTTCTTCTCCTGACCGGACATGACCATGAAGCCATCGACTGATGCCAACACAGTTAATCCCCTTTGCCTCAAATGTTTGCGGCCCTGCAAGCAACCTGCGGCCAATCTGCTGCTAGCGTGCCCGCGTTACTTTCCTTTGCCGTTCAAGGTTGATAAACACCGTTTCGAGCAGATGAGCTTGTTTGACGGGGATGAGTAGCCGCGTTGCTGACAGTCGCCCTGTTTGATGCAAACGTCATTGCGTTCATCCGGAGTGTCCGCATAGTCCGACAGGCTGCTAAGCAGGCAGCAAGCGTTCAAGAAAATCCACAATCTTCGGCGTGAACTTCTCCGGTTCTACCAGGAACGAGTCATGACCGTAGTCAGAGTCGATCAGATGGTACTCCGCAGATTTCCCCAGATTGTGTAACACCTTAATCAACTCTTCCGTCTGGTAAGGTGGGTAGAGCCAGTCTGAAGTAAACGCAAACCAGAGAGATGGACAGTCGAGTCTGCTCAGAGCGTCTTCGATTCCATCGAATCCCCAGGAAACATCGTAGAGATCCAGCGACTTGGCAAGATAAAGGAAACTGTTTGTGTCAAAACGGTCGACGAAGCTGCGGCCGTTATAGGTCAGGTACCTTTCGATTTCGAACTGTCCGAAGAAATCGAATTGACCATCCCGGGGGGAGAACCTCCGCCCGAATTTGAGGTTCATTGACGGATCTGAGAGGAATGAGATATGTCCGACGGCGCGAGCCAGGGCCAGGCCATCTGCTGGTGGATGCTCCGGCCTGTAATTGCCTTTGCGCCACATCGGGTCGTTGTAGATGGCTTGGCGAGCCAGTGCATTCAGCGCTATCGCCATCGGCGACGGCCGTCCGGTACCGGCGATCGGGATAATTGAGCGGACGCGTTGCGGATAGTGAATCCCCCATTCGAGCGCCTGCATGGCTCCCATGCTGCCGCCGATGACGGTGAGCAGTTGCCCGATATCGAGGTGGTCAAGCAGCAACTGCTGGGCGCGGATCATGTCGCGAATCATGACAACCGGGAACTGCAGATTGTAGGGCTTGCCGGTTCTGGGATTGTTGCTGGTCGGGCCGGTTGAACCAAAACAAGAGCCTATAACGTTCGAACAGATGATAAAGTATCGGTCGGTGTCGAGAACCTTACCCGCTCCGATCATGTCGTCCCACCAACCGGGTTTGCGATCCTCCGGGGTGTGACGCCCGGCAGCGTGGGCGTCTCCGGTCCAGGCATGGGCAACCAGGATGGCGTTGCTCTTGGCACTGTTCAGGTGGCCATAGGTTTCATAGGCGAGCGTCAACGGACCGAGGACTCGGCCGCTTTCCAGCCGCAACTCAACGTCAAAGTCGACGTATTCAGTTTTGACGATGTCTAATTCACTCATATTTGACCATATACCACAGCAAAGAAAAAGCCCCTTCCCGGGAAATGAGAAGGGGCCGGCAGATACAGTCATGGTCGGTATCGCGGACTCCGTCCTCATCTCCCCCGCTTTCGCTTCAACATCGGCGGGTTGGATTTAGCACCTGGCATCCTCCGAGGCAATCGCTTCGGCGAATCGGTTGCTGTGGCTTCAAAGGGCCGGTCCCTCCACCACTCTTGATAAAGACTTGTTGCTATGTTGGCGAAACTCTAACGAAAACTGTCTGTCTTGTCAAACTGTTTGCGGTAGCCTGCGATTGCATAACCAGCCTGAGGAGAAGCCCACAGGCAATCCAATGCAAATAACCACATTGTGAAATTTTATAAACGGAACCATGGCTATTTTATTTATAGAGACAGGTCTTTTGAGACTTTTCCACAAGCAAAGTTTCCGGATGAAAACTAACTTGAGAAAAACCCTACAGGGACTGGCAGTTTTCGTTGCAGGTTGGTATAATGAATAAAAGAGATTTGAAGAATATTTCCGGGAGGCTGGACACAGTTTCCCGTTTCGCCCTGGTAGACTTGCCCTCCTGGTCTCCAGGGTTTTTTTATCTGTTATCTATTACTGCTTGGTTGGAGATGACGAAACAGGGAGATGGCAGCCCTGCTCGGCTGCCAGGGTGGCAAAGTCGTAGCGCGACAGGGTCGCCATGAACTCCTTGCGAATCTGTTCCCATGCGCCATGCACCGGGCAGAAAAACTCACGTTCACAAGCAGCGCCGTCTTCGATCATGCACTGATTCAGATAAACCGGGCCTTCTTGCGATTTTATGATATCAAGCAAGGTGATCTCTACCGGCGGTTTGGCAAGATAGAAACCACCGCCGACCCCACGTTGGGAACCGACAATGCCATCCTTGATCAATGGCTGGAGTATCTTGGTGAGAAACGCCGGTGTGATATCCTGTGCTTTGCAGATATCCTTTTTATAGACGATCTCCCCTGCCGGTTGGCGGGACATATGAAGAATGGCACGGATGGCGTATTCTGTCGCGCGGGTAATAATCAAAGAAATTCCCTCTAAAGATAAACTTGACAATAATTGTAATAAAATAAATCTCTTGTTCGGTTATGTCAATCATTTATCCGAACGTCTTTAATTCGTCGCCATCCGGAGACTGTTTCCATACGTTTATTGCAGATTGACAGTCTCTTTCCGGCAGGGGCATTATTACTGTACCAATCTTCATGAAAGGAAGCTGCGTTTATATGTCTGTAGATCAGGTCGTTGGGCGTTTTGCGCCGAGTCCTACCGGTCCTTTGCATTTTGGTTCCCTGATTGCGGCGGTTGGCAGCTATTGCCTGGCACGGCGAAAAGGTGGCAAGTGGCTGTTGCGCATGGAAGACCTGGATCCCCCACGGGTGGTGCCGGGAGCTGCGGACGAGATTCTGTCCGCCCTGGAAAACCTGGGGTTATTCTGGGATGGCGAAGTCGTCTGGCAGAGTCAGCGCACCGAAGCGTATATTGAAGCAGTTGAACGCCTTCGGCAAAAGGGGCTGGTCTTTGATTGCGTCTGCTCCCGCAAGGAGATTCTCTTGAGTGCTCCACATCCGGGCGAGGATGGTCCCATCTATCCGGGCACTTGCCGAACGGGCTTGCGCCCTGGCCGCAAGCCGCGCGCGCTGCGAATCGAAGTCAGCAAGGAACAGATCTGTTTTTGTGATGGCGTTTTTGGCCATCTTCAGCAAGTCTTGTCCGAAGCAGTCGGTGATTTTGTCCTGCGTCGGGCGGACGGCCTCTTTGCTTATCAATTGGCAGTGGTTGTCGATGACGAAGCCGAAGGCGTCAACCAGGTCGTTCGCGGTGCTGATCTGCTTTCTTCAACACCACGGCAGATTTTTCTGCACGCTTGTCTTGGCAACCCTGTCCCGGAATATGTCCACCTGCCGCTGGTGATGGGCAGCAATGGTAAAAAGATCAGTAAACGGCATGGCATTGTTCGCCTTGATTCTGAGCATAATGCTGCCCGGTTAATTGTGCAGGCCTTGAATTTTCTTGGCCAGGCAATCCCGGGGTGTTTGCAGGGAGCGCCACCGGCAGAACTCCTTTCATGGGCCATTCAAAACTTTGATCAAAACAGGATTCCGGTTGCACCCGAGGGGATTATTCTGGATGATTTCCCCATATGAATCTGAAAAAAACACTAAAGCCCATTGACAGACTGTAGAAAAGCCGGTAAATAGGTTACATTGAAAGTGAGCAGTACCTGCCTAGCGTCACCTGAATATACAATTTTTCCTTTCAGATACTACCCAATCAGAGCACGGACTGACCTCGACCTTAGGACATTCTTGATAATAAACGCGTAGGGGGAACAGGATTTTTACCCTGCAAAGTTAACCTTCCAAAACATCAAAATCATTTCGGACCGCGAAAACTCGGAGAAAAAGACTTTAATATTGACGATAAACTCATGCATGCAACAACTGCGGCAGAATTTTGCTGTCGTGCGTGTGTGCGATCTTGAACAGGTGGATTTTAAGGAGAACAGATGAACCTGAAGGAACTGAAAGAAAAGAAGATTGCCGACCTTTTGACCATTGCCAAAGAGCTTGGCGTAGAGGGGGCGTCAGGTCTGCGCAAGCAGGACCTGATCTTCGCTATTCTTAATACGACATCCGCCAAGAATGGAGCTATCTTTGGCGAAGGGGTCCTTGAGATTCTCCCCGATGGCTTTGGTTTCCTGCGCGCTCCGGATGCTAATTATCTGCCTGGTCCAGATGATATCTATATTTCGCCCTCACAAATCCGGCGATTCAATCTGAAGACCGGTGATACTGTTTCCGGCCAGATCCGGCCGCCGAAAGAGGGTGAGCGTTACTTTGCCCTGCTCAAGGTCGCCGAGGTCAACTTTGAAAACCCGACCGTCGCCCGTGATAAGACTCTCTTTGACAACCTGACACCGCTTTATCCTGATCAACGCCTGATCCTGGAAAGCACTCCGGACAACCTGTCAACGCGTGTCATCGATTTGGCGGCGCCGGTCGGCAAAGGCCAGCGCGCCCTGATTGTCGCCCCGCCGAGGACCGGCAAGACGATTCTGCTGCAGAATATCGCCAACTCAATTACCGCCAATCATCCGGAAATCTACCTGATCGTCCTGTTGATAGACGAACGCCCCGAGGAAGTAACCGATATGCAGCGCACCGTCAACGGCGAGGTCATCTCCTCGACCTTCGACGAACCGGCTACCCGTCATGTACAGGTCGCCGAGATGGTTATCGAGAAGGCCAAGCGCCTGGTCGAGCATAAACGCGATGTCGTTATCCTGCTTGATTCCATAACCCGTTTGGCGCGAGCCTATAATACCGTAGTGCCACCTTCCGGAAAGATCCTCTCCGGCGGCGTCGATTCCAATGCTCTGCATAAACCGAAGCGTTTCTTTGGCGCTGCCCGCAATATCGAAGAAGGGGGCAGCTTGACGATTATCGCGACTGCCCTGGTCGATACCGGCAGCAAGATGGACGAGGTGATTTTCGAGGAGTTCAAAGGGACCGGCAACATGGAACTGCATCTCGATCGTCGTCTGGTGGACAAGCGGACATTCCCGGCCATCGACATTAACAAATCCGGAACCCGTCGCGAAGAGCTCCTGATCGACCCGGTGAGTTTGCAGCGCATCTGGCTGCTGCGCAAGGTTCTCTCGTCGATGAACGTGGTTGACAGCATGGAATTTCTGCTCGATAAGCTCGGCGACGCGAAGACCAACCAGGAATTCCTCGACAGTATGAATCGATAAATGATCGCTGGAAAAGGTTGCAATCGCTTTTAAATAGTGGTATTAGATCACTCTTTTAAGGCCTTGGGCCTACTAATCCGCGGCCTGTACAAAGCCAGGTCAACAGGAGTTGAACGATGAAAGAAGG
This sequence comes from Desulfuromonadales bacterium, assembly GCA_051305875.1. Lineage (GTDB taxonomy): Bacteria > Desulfobacterota > Desulfuromonadia > Desulfuromonadales > BM103 > M0040. Next base: position 13,146 of record JBPPMD010000131.1, read on the forward strand.
TATCCATCCCAAGTACGAAGCAACCACAGTCAATTGCCACTGTGGATCCACATTTGAGACCAAATCGACCAAAAGTGGCGATATCACCACAGAAATTTGTTCTCAATGCCACCCCTTCTATACCGGTAAGCAGAAGCTGATCGATACCGCCGGTCGGATCGAGCGTTTCCGCAAGAAATACGAAAAGAAAGACTAGCAGCCTGTCGGACTATTCATGAGCCGGCGGCAAATCCGGCTGTTTGGTCCATATTTCAGCTCCTTTTTTGATGTCGGGTCATCGGCAACAACATCACCCGCGTCCCGTTCCGGGACACGGACCGGTTACCCGGACGGCGCGGTCCAACTTGGAAACGAAGGCCATGCTCGTCCAACTCCTGACGCACACTCCCAATCCTGAACAGGTTGTGGCGGCCGCTGCGCGGCTTTGCTATTCTGATTCATCCATCGAGAAGTTACTCGGTCAGGCTCCGCAACAGGCCGCCAAGCTGTTGCAGAAGATCCTGCAACTCGGCCATTTTTCGGTTCTGGAACACGCTTCTTTTACTTTCGGGATCGAGGGCATCAGCCGTGCCTGCTCCCATCAACTGGTCCGTCATCGCGTCGCCTCTTTTTCCCAGCAGAGTCAGCGCTATGTCTCCCATGCACAGCCGTTTGCAGCCGTAGCCCCGGACAGCATCAGTGAACAGCCGGCATTGCTGGAGCGTTTTAATGCACACATGCAAATTACCCATGAGTTGTATCGTGACTTGATGGACGCCGGTGTGCCTGCCGAAGATGCCCGCTTCGTCTTGCCCAATGCCGCCGCAACCAAACTGGTAATGACCATGAATGTCCGCGAATTGCATCATTTTTTCGGGTTGCGATGTTGCCGCCGGGCACAGTGGGAAATCCGGGCTATGGCCAGGGAGATGCTGCGGCTCGCCAGGCAGGCATCCCCGCTGCTGTTTGCCGAGGCCGGGCCTGGCTGCCTGAACGGGCCGTGTCCGGAAGGTGCCATGACCTGCGGTGCGATCATGGCTGTTCGAGAAGAGTACGCTCAGCCGTAATGCAGAAATCTGTAGAACTATCCATGCTGAACATAAAGAATGCTTATCAACATCTATGCTGAATAAACTTGAAGAAGTAGCCGACCGGTTTCGCGAGGTCGAAGGTTCGCTTTCTGACCCCACAGTGGTTAATGATCAGGCTCGCTATCGTGCCTTGACCAAGGAACATGCCTTCCTGGCCGATGTGGTCAACTGCTATGCGAAATATTGTCGCATCAGGGAAGAAATTGCCGGCAGTCAAGAGCTGCTCAAAGATCCTGATGCGGATGTTCGCGAAATGGCAAATGCCGAAGTCGCCGAGCTCGAAGCTGAACAGGCCGAGCTGGAAGCTCAGCTCAAAGTGATGCTGTTGCCCAGGGACCCGAACGACCTGAGAAATGTCATCATCGAAGTGCGCGCCGGAACCGGCGGTGATGAGGCGGCCCTCTTTGCAGGGGACCTCTTCCGTATGTACTGTCGCTACGCCGACCGCCATGGATGGAAGGTGGAACTGCTGAGCACGGCTGAAGCTGAGGCCGGTGGTTACAAGGAGGTCATTGCTCTGATCAGCGGAAAAGGTGTGTTCTCGCGGTTCAAGTATGAAAGCGGCACCCACCGGGTCCAGCGGGTTCCGGAAACCGAAGCCCAGGGTCGTATTCATACTTCAGCCTGCACTGTTGCCGTATTGCCCGAGGCGGATGATGTGGAAGTCGATATTGATCCATCCGATCTGCGTATTGACCTCTACCGCGCATCCGGAGCAGGTGGCCAGCACGTCAACAAAACTGAATCAGCGGTGCGTATTACCCACATTCCCAGCGGCGTAGTGGTTTCCTGCCAGGACGAAAAGTCACAGCACAAAAATAAGTCCAAGGCGATGAAGGTTTTGCAGTCGCGGCTGCTTGATGCCATGCAGGCTGAACAGCACGCAAAGATGGCAGCTGATCGAAAAAGTCAGGTTGGCAGCGGTGATCGCTCCGGGCGCATCCGTACCTATAATTTTCCCCAGGGGCGCTGTACTGATCATCGGGTTGGCTTGACGCTTTATAAACTTGAAGCCATTATGCAGGGCGATCTGGATGAAATTATTGATACCTTGACTGCGCATGCCCAGGCCGATTTAATGGCCGGGCAGGGCAACTGACTTGGCAGAGCGCTGGACGGTCCTCAAAATTCTGCAATGGACCGCGGAATATTTTAAAGGCAAAGGGATCGAATCCTCCCGTCTTGAGGCCGAACTGCTGCTGGCGGCGACTCTTGGTCTGGATCGGATCGGACTTTATGTCAACTTCGAGCGACCGCTCGATGCTGATGAGTCGGCGGCTTTTCGCGAACGGGTTCAGCGACGCGCACAGCGGGAACCTCTCCAGTATATTCTCGGTGAGACAGAATTCTGGTCACTGATGTTGAATGTCGATCCTGCTGTCCTGGTGCCGCGGGCTGATACGGAAGTTCTGGTCGAAGAAGCACTGATGCGGATCGAAGGTCCAGCCAGGGTGCTTGACGTCGGCACTGGCAGCGGAGCCATTGCCATTGCGCTGGCCCACGAAAAACCGGAAATACTGGTGACGGCACTCGATTGCAGTGCACCGGCGCTTGAGGTTGCCCGCAGCAACGCCCGACGCAACGGTGTGGCGGATCGGGTCATTTGCCTTGCCGGTGATCTGGCGGCATTGCCGGCGGGACCATTCGAAATGGTCGTGAGTAATCCACCCTATATTCCAACGAAGGATTGGCAGGAGTTGATGCCCGAGGTGCGCGATCATGAGCCGCGCCTGGCCCTCGATGGTGGTGGTGACGGACTGGAGGCCTATCGGCAGCTTGCCTGTCAGGTCTGTCGCATCCTGATCCCCGGTGGCTGGCTACTGGTCGAAGTCGGCATCGGCCAGGCAAAAGAGGTCAGCGCGTTGTTCAAAGCCGCCGGTCTGAAAGAAATCAGCCAGCGGCACGACTACGCCGGGATCCCCCGGGTGGTAATGGCGAAGAGCAAAGACTGACGGCGAAGACCACGAAGAAAACCGATAAACACAAAGTTAACAAGCCTGAAACCCACCACTAAGAAACCATGGCACTTAAGGAACCTGATGCGTTTGTAACGATTTCCCGGTGAACTTCGCAACTGGTGATAATCGTTGATTTCTGCGAAGCCTTTAAAAAAGTAGTTACAAAGATCAGGTATCCGTGAGTTTCAAGTAAACAGAATTTTAGAGGAATGACACATTGGATAAATTAATCATACATGGCGGCCGTCCGCTAGCAGGTGAAGTTGCGGTCAGCGGTGCCAAGAATGCAGCGTTGCCACTGCTCTTTGCAACCTTGCTGGCTCCCGGGCCTCACCGGATCGGCAATCTGCCGCGTTTGCGCGACATCACCACGGCTGTGCGTCTGCTGGCAGAGCTCGGTGCTGATGTTGACGACAGCAACGGTACCCTGAAGGTTGCGACTGAGCAGATCAACAGCATGGAAGCTCCTTATGATCTGGTGCGCACCATGCGAGCGTCGGTGTTGGTGCTGGGTCCGTTGCTGGCCCGCTACGGTAAAGCCAGGGTCAGTCTTCCCGGAGGTTGTGCCATTGGTGCACGGCCGATCAACCTGCACCTCAAGGGGCTTGAAGCTATGGGGGCAGAAATCCATCTCGACCATGGTTATGTAGAAGCCCGTGCTGCGCGGCTTAAGGGCGCCAGAATCCACTTTGACATTCCGACAGTGGGTGGTACGGAGAACCTGATGATGGCTGCGACCCTGGCCAAAGGGACAACGGTGCTGGAAAATGCTGCCCGTGAACCTGAAATCATTGATCTCGCCAAAGCCCTGCTGGGAATGGGCGCCTATATTGAGGGTGCCGGAACTGATACCATTATAATTGAAGGTATTGAAGATTTATCGCCGATGGATTATCAGGTTATGCCAGACAGAATTGAAGCTGGCACCTTTCTGGTGGCTGCAGCCATGACCGGTGGCCGGGTCGGTGTCAAAGGCTGCCGTCCCGAACATATGGATGCGCTGCTCAGCAAACTTGAGGAAGTCGGAGCGACGATTGCATTTGACCAAAAAACTCTCTGGGTCACAGGGCCAGAAGAGATCGAATCGGTGAATATCAAAACCCAGCCTCATCCCGGGTTCCCCACCGATATGCAAGCACAGTTCATGGCGTTGATGACTCTCGGCAAGGGTACCAGCATGATTACCGAAGCGGTCTTTGAGAATCGTTTCATGCATGTCAGTGAGCTGCAGCGCATGGGCGCCGATATCTCCATTGAAGGGTCTACGGCAGCTGTCAAGGGCGTCTCCGGTCTGCTCGGAGCCCCGGTGATGGCTACCGACTTGCGTGCCAGTGCCTGCCTGGTTCTTGCCGGGTTGGCTGCAGACAATACCACCGAGATCAGCCGCATTTATCATCTTGATCGCGGCTATGAAAAACTGGAGGAAAAATTCCGCAGCCTGGGCGCCGATATCGAACGCGTTCCGGCATAAAAACAGTGACTAGGGGCTGGAGACTGGTTAAACTGCCAAGTTGACGGGTGATCCGGCATCAGCCCAAAACCACGAGGAGGCCGTCTAGTCCGACAGCCTCCTGGCCCCGGATAAATAAATTATGAATGATTATCTGACTTTTGCCCTTCCCAAGGGGCGTATCATGCAGGATTCCATGGATCTGTTCGCCAGGATCGGCATTACCTGCCCGGAAATGGACGATCCCGGTCGCAAGCTGGTCTTTGAGAACCGTGCCGACAAGCTGCGTTTCATGGCCGTGCGTTCTCAGGACGTACCGACTTATGTTGAACATGGCTGCGCCGATATCGGCGTGGTTGGCAAGGATACCCTGTTGGAGCAGGACAAGGACCTCTATGAGCCACTCGACCTGCAATTCGGTTACTGTCGCCTGGTGGTAGCCGAGCCGAAAGAACTGCGGCAGGATGATGATCCCGCGGGCTGGTCGAATATTCGTGTGGCGAGCAAGTATCCCAATGTCACGGAAAAATATTTTGCGGCCAAAGGCATCCAGGTTGAAGTCATCAAGTTGTACGGGTCGATCGAGCTTGCGCCGTTGGTTGGCCTGGCGGAGCGGATCGTCGACCTGGTTTCGACCGGCGGCACCATGCGTGAGAATGGCCTGGTTGAAGTGGAAACGATAGCCGAGGTCACCAGCCGCCTGATTGTCAATCGCGCCAGTCTCAAGACCAAGTATCGACGGATTTCACGGTTGATCGAAGAACTGGAAAAGGTCATCGAAGTCGGTCCGCGGATTTCCGGTTGAGGAGAGTATTATGATTCGGTTTCTGCGCTTCTCGGACGCCGGCTTTGCTGAAACCTTTGGTGAGATCACTGCGCGTGGCGAGACGCCTCCCGCCGGGGTAGTGCAGACGGTTCAGGAAATTCTGGCTGATGTACGCAAACGCGGCGATGACGCGCTCTGCGAGTATACCGAGAGATTCGACCGACTCAAACTGGAGGCCGGCACCCTTGAAGTCTCTGCCCTGGAAATAGAGCAGGCCCTCGCCGCTGTTGACAGTGACACCCTGGCAACGCTGCAGCTTGCCGCAGACCGGATTGCCGCCTTTCATAACAAACAGAAGGAAACCACCTGGCTATCCGATGATGAACCGGATATTCAGCTCGGCCAGATGGTCACGCCTCTTGACCGGGTCGGCATCTATGTGCCGGGCGGCAAGGCTGCTTACCCGTCATCGGTGCTGATGAATGCGGTGCCGGCCAAGGTAGCCGGGGTCGGTGAAATCATCATGACGGTGCCGATGCCGGACGGTGTGGTCAATCCCTATGTCCTGGCGGCGGCCCATATCGCCGGAGTCGATCGGATTTTCAAGATTGGCGGAGCCCAGGCTGTCGCTGCTTTGGCCTACGGTACGGCAACGGTTCCCCGGGTCGACAAGATTACCGGTCCTGGCAATATCTACGTGGCTACTGCCAAGCGCCTGGTCTTCGGCACGGTCGATATCGATATGATCGCCGGGCCGAGTGAAATCCTGGTGATCAATGACGGCAGCGGCAACCCGGCGCACATTGCTGCCGACCTGCTCTCTCAGGCTGAACACGACGAGCTGGCTGCTGCGATCCTGATTACTACTGACGAAGCTTTCGGCCGTCAGGTGGCCGAGGAGCTGGAAACCCAGCTTGAGCAGTTGTCCCGCAGCGTGATAGCCCGGCAGTCAATCGACAGCTTCGGTGTGATAATCCTGGCCCGCGATCTGGCGGAAGCTGCGGCGTTCAGCAACAAGATCGCGCCGGAGCATCTGGAGTTGGCGGTTGCCGATCCCTTTGCCTTGTTGCCGCAGATTCGGCATGCCGGTGCGGTTTTCCTCGGTCATCATACCCCGGAAGCCGCCGGCGACTATCTGGCCGGGCCCAATCACACCCTGCCGACCGGTGGCTCGGCCCGCTTCTTCTCACCGCTTGGAACCAACGATTTTGTCAAGAAGACGAGCCTGATCTCTTTCAGCGCCGAGGGATTGAATCGGCTGGGCAAGAGTATTATCGAAATTGCCGAGCTCGAAGGGCTGGAAGCGCATGCTAAATCAGTATCAATCAGGCTGAGCAAAGACTAGGAGGCAAGTATGGCACGGATTGCCACGATTGACCGCAGCACCAGAGAGACCAACATCAAACTGACGCTTGACCTTGATGGTCGCGGTGAGCATCAGGTTGAATCCGGCGTGCCTTTTTTCGACCACATGCTGACGCAGATCGCCCGGCATGGCTTTTTCGATCTGCAACTCAGCGCCAGGGGCGACCTCGAAGTGGATGCCCATCACACGGTAGAGGATGTCGGCATCTGTCTCGGTGAAGCCTTCAAGAAAGCCCTTGGCGATAAAGCCGGGGTGCGCCGTTACGGTCGTGGTTCAATGCCGATGCATGAAGCCCTGGCCAGCGTGGTCCTTGATTTCTCCGGCCGGCCGTTTCTGGTGTATAATGTGCCCTTACCCAAAGCCCAGGTGGGCAATTTCGAGCTGGAGCTGGTCGAGGAATTCTTCACCGCGTTCTGCAACCATGCCGGCGCCAACGTGCACGTTAACCTGGCTTACGGCGATAACCTGCATCACATTGTCGAAGCGGTTTTCAAGGCATTTGCCCGCGCACTGGATGAAGCGACCCAGTTTGACCCCAGGGTCGAAGGCGTCCTCTCGTCAAAAGGCACTCTCGAGTAGGAATTACGGATGATCACAATCATCGATTATGAAATGGGCAACCTGCGCAGCGTTGAGAAAGCTTTCGAAAAGCTCGGTCACGTGGTCAGGGTCAGCAGCAGTCCCGAGGATCTGCTGGCAACGGACAAGATCGTACTGCCCGGAGTCGGTGCTTTTCGCGACTGCATCAATAACCTGCGCGCCGGAGGCTTTGTCGAGCCCCTGCTGCAGCACGTTGCGTCCGGCAAGCCGTTGCTCGGTATCTGTGTCGGCATGCAGATGCTTTTTGACGAGAGCGAGGAGTTTGGTCTGCACAAGGGGTTGGGCCTGGTGCCCGGAAGGGTGCTTCGTTTTCCGGCCGGGATGGAGGAGGGCGGCGAACGGCTCAAGGTCCCGCACATGGGTTGGAACAACATTCAGCTGCAGACGCCGGCGCCGATTTTCAAAGATACGCCAGATGGCAGCTATGTGTATTTCGTGCACTCCTACTATTGTTCGGCCGACAACCTGTCCGATGTCGCAGCAACCTGTCGTTACGGTGATGTCGAGTTCTGTGCAGCCGTCTGGCGCGATAATCTCATGGCAACCCAGTTCCATCCGGAAAAGAGTCAGGCGGTGGGTCTGGAGATATTCAATAATTTCGGAAAGCTATAAACTATTTTTTGCTACGAAGACACAACTCACGAAGAACTTAGGGATCTGTTCAATCTGCTTTTCTTAGAGTCTTGAAGCCTTGGCTGCTGTCATGGAAGGTCTTAGATGATTGTTATACCCGCAATTGATTTGAAGAAAGGCCAGTGTGTGCGCCTGGAGCAGGGGCTGATGGAGAAGGATACCGTCTACTCCGACAACCCGGCGGCAATGGCCCGCCACTGGCAAGATGAAGGTGGCGAGCTGCTGCATCTGGTTGATCTGGACGGTGCCTTTGCCGGCGTGCCGAAAAACCGTGCGGCGATCCAGGCGATTGTTGCCGCCGTTGACATTCCCACGGAGCTGGGTGGCGGTATTCGCGACCTGGAGACGATCGAGGCTTATCTGAGCCTTGGTATTGACCGCGTTATCCTCGGGACGGTGGCCAAAGAAAACCCGGCCCTGGTGGGTGAAGCCTGCCGGAGATTCCCCGGCCGGATCGTGGTTGGCATCGATGCCAAAGAAGGTATGGTGGCTGTGCGCGGATGGGCAGAAGTGACGGAAAAGAAGGCGATCGATCTGGCCCGGGAGATGGAAGCTTTCGGTGTAGCGGCGATCATCTATACCGATATTGCCCGCGACGGCATGATGCAGGGGCCGAATCTCGAAGCAACCGCTGCTCTGGCCGAAGCCATCTCGATTCCGGTCATTGCTTCCGGCGGTGTCTCGTGTCTTGAGGATATCCGTAACCTGTTGCAGATCGAAGCGTCCGGCGTCGCAGGCGTGATCACGGGCAAAGCGATTTATACCGGCTCTCTCAACTTACGCGAAGCGGTTGCTTTAACCAAACAATCTTGAAGGAGATGGCCAGAAGACTCCGCCACGAAGGATAATCTCTTGGTTATCCTTTGTGCCTTGGAGCCTTCGTGGAAATTTGATATATGCTCACAAAACGAATCATCCCCTGTCTTGATGTCAAGGACGGTCGTGTCGTCAAGGGCGTGCAGTTTCTCGAGCTGCGCGATGCCGGTGACCCGGTGGAGGCGGCCGAGGCCTACTGCGCCCAGGGCGCTGACGAGCTGACCTTTCTCGATATCACCGCATCAAGCGACAAGCGCGGCATCATTCTTGATGTGGTCGCCAAGACCGCCGAGAGGGTCTTTATGCCGCTCACCGTCGGTGGCGGGGTTCGCGAAATCGCCGATATCCGCAACCTGCTCAATGCCGGCGCCGACAAGGTATCGATCAATACTGCGGCTGTACATCGGCCTGAATTCGTCCGCGAAGCAGCCGAGCGTTTCGGCTCCCAGTGCATTGTGGTCGCCATTGATGCCCGCAGGGTACCGGCAAGCGAACCGTTGGCCTGGGAAGTTTATACCCACGGCGGCCGTAACCCGACCGGTATTGACGTGCTGGAATGGGCCGAGCGCATGGCTTGGTTCGGTGCCGGCGAGATCCTGCTGACCTCGATGGACTGCGACGGCACCAAGGACGGCTACGATATCGCCCTGACACGTGCGGTCAGCGACCGGGTTCCGGTTCCGGTGATTGCCTCCGGCGGTGTCGGTAACCTGGAGCACATCCGCGAAGGCTTGGTTGAAGGCGGTGCAAGTGCAGCTCTGGCGGCCAGCATTTTTCACTTTCGTGAGTACACTATCGGCGAATGCAAGGAATACCTGCGCCAGCACAACGTCCCGGTTCGTTTGTAGACTATCCATGAGCCGGCCGCAAATCCGGCTGTTTGGTCCATTTAAGGAGCAAAACGTGACAGCAAAGGCCCAACAGGAAATTTTGGACGCGGTCTACATGGTTATTCAAGATCGCAGGCAGAATCCTTCGGACAAGTCTTATGTCGCGTCACTCTACGCCAAGGGACTTGACAAAATCCTCGGCAAGATCGGTGAAGAGGCTACGGAAGTTGCTATCGCCGGCAAGGGTGGCCAGACGGACGAAGTCGTCAGCGAGGTTGCAGACCTCTGGTTCCATACCCTGGTTCTGCTCAGTTATTACGATTTGCCTCCGGAGCGGATTTACGCTGAATTGCAGCGCCGTTTCGGCACTTCAGGCCTGGAAGAAAAAGCCGGCCGTTGAAATATCCACACGAGCAGTCTGGTTCTCTGTCCGATGGTATAAAGAGTGTTCATCCGGAAGATCCGGATGGAAATTGAGGAGATTTAAAGAATGAATATTCAGGAGCGCTTGCTCGAAGCGATGAAGGTGGCGATGAAGGCCAAGGATAGCCTGCGTTTGAACACGATTCGCATGGCTCGTACCGCACTGAAAAATGTTGAAATAGAAGTCCGCCACGAACTCGATGAAGCGGCTGCAATCAAGGTCCTTTCCACCCTGGTCAAGCAGCGCCGCGAAGCAGCTGATGCCTATCGGGAAACCCGTCCGGAGCTGGCGGAGAAAGAGGAACTGGAGCTGGCCGTATTGCAGGAGTTCCTGCCGGCCCAGTTGAGCGAGGCTGAGCTGGAGGCATTGGTAATCAAAGCGATCGCCGAGAGCGGTGCCAGTTCGATGAAAGACATGGGTGCTGTCATGAAGCTGGTGACTCCACAGACCACCGGCCGTGCCGACGGCAAGCTGGTCAGTGAACTGGTTCGCAAACAGCTGGTGGCGTAGAAGGGGGGCGGACTCAAAAATGAACGGCATCGATATTGCCATCCTCGTCATCCTCTGTGGCTTTTTGCTCAAGGGGTTGCTCCGCGGCCTGTTCAAGGAAGTCTGTTCTTTGGCAGGCCTTTTTGTCGGCGCGTTCCTGGCCTTCCGTTATCATGGACCCCTGGCAGACGCCCTCCTGAAGTCAGTTGATCTGCCGGCGCAGATTGCTGTGACCATTACGTTTACGGTGCTTTTCCTGGCGACCATGATCTTTTTCCTGGTGCTCGGTTTTCTTTTGTCACGCTTTGTGAAGCTGCTTTTCCTCGGTGGCTTCAATCGCCTGATCGGTGGGCTGTTCGGCCTGTTCCAAGGGGTTATATTGTTGGCTGTGGTTGTTTTTGCTCTCTCTCTGCAGCCTTTGCCCTGGGGGATGGACAAGGTCATGGCAGAGGCTTACCTGACGCCACCTTTTGTTGACCTGGGTAGTGCGATTATGGAGGGGAGCCAGCGGATACTGAAATGACGTTAGAGAATCCGGGTTCTTCATACATGGCAACAGCAGATAGCCTGGTTCAACTCGAATTTGCCAAGGTTGTCGATCTGGTGATCGGCAAGACCCAGACCCCCTATGGCCGCTCTCTGGCCGCTGCGCTTAAGCCTTTTAATGAACGTACTCAGATTGAAGATGCGTTGCAGGAGGCCGCCGAGGCCGGTTTGCTGCTGCAGAAAAAGGGGCTCCTGCCGCTCGGCGCCAGCATCGATTTGTTACCATATCTGGCGCGCCTGCATACTGAAGGGCTCAGGCTGGAAGCGGAGGTGCTGCGCGATGTCCAGGCCGCTCTTGAGGCTGCTGCGGCGTGCCGGCAACAGCTGCTCAATAGTGAAGATTGCCCCCGCCTGCAGTCGTTCGCCAGGCGACTGACTGCGTTGCCTGAGCTGGCCGCCGACATCAGACGCAGTATCGGTCCACGCGCGGAAATCCTTGATTCAGCTTCTTTTGAACTGGCAGACCTGCGTGACGGTCTCAAAATTGAGCGCAACCGGGCCAAACGCCAGCTCGAGCGCTTGTTGCAGGACGAAAGACTTCAGGGCGTTTTTCAGGAATCGCTGATTACCGACCGCAACGGACGTTATGTCTTGCCGGTGCGCGCCGACCACAGCAGCCGTGTGAAAGGTTTTGTCCACGACGTATCCGCCAGTGGCCAGACACTTTATGTCGAGCCGGCGGTCAGTCTGGAGAGCAACAATCGTGTCCAGACCCTGGTACATAAAATTGAGCGTGAACAAGAACGGATCCTGGCGCGCCTGACTGCCGGCGTCCGCGAAGTTCGACAGCCCCTGTCTGATAACCAGACAATTCTGGCCCGCTTCGATCTGCGCCAGGCCATTGCCCGACTGGCCATCGATCTCGATGGTGTGGTCCCCGCGTTGGCAGATGAACCGTCTCTTGCCTTGAGTGATGCTCGTCATCCCTTGCTGGTTGCTGCAGAGAGAGCAAATGCAGGCAGCCCGGCAGTGGTGCCGATTGACTTGCGGTTGCCGGAAGGGTGTCACACCCTCATCATCAGCGGGCCGAACACGGGCGGTAAAACGCTGGCACTCAAGACGGCTGGCCTGCTGGTGTTGATGGTGCGCGCCGGCTTGCCGATTCCGTGCGCCCCGGGCAGCCGGCTTTTCCCCTTCTCTCCGGTGATGGCGGATATTGGCGATGAGCAGAGCATCGAGCAGAGTCTTTCCACCTTTTCCGGACACTTGCTGCGGCTGCGCAATATCCTGGAGAGAGCCGATCACGAAACCCTGGTGCTGATGGACGAGTTGGGTACCGGTACAGACCCTGGTGAAGGTTCGGCTCTCGCCTTGGCAGCAGTCGACAGTCTGCGCGCTAACGGCGCCCGTATTCTGGCAACTACGCATCTGCATGTTATAAAAGGCTATGCGCAGCTCGAATCTCAGGTGGAAAATGCTGCAGTAGAGTTTGACACGGAAAGTCTTCAACCAACGTATCGGCTGCATTATGGTATCCCCGGTGCCAGTCATGCATTTACGATCGCCCGGCGTATCGGTTTGCCGGAAGAGGTCTTGACTGCTGCTGAGGGTTATCTGGGCCAGGGCGAACGCGAAGGGGTCGCCATCATAGAGCGACTGCAGACTTTACGGGCAACTCTGGATGACGAGTTGCGTACAGCGCAGAGATTACGTTGTTCTGTTGAGAAAGAGCAACAATGCATTCATGATGAACGGCAGGAACTGGAAACCCATCGTCAGATGATTCTCGAAAAGGCGCGACAACAGGGAGTACAGATGCTTGCGGCTGCAGAAGAGAAACTGCAGACCTTATTCCGCCAGGTCCCGGAAGAGTCGGTAACGTCCAGGCAGCGTGCGGTGATGACCGGAACACTCAGGGCGTTGCAAGAGATGTTGCCGGCTCCTTTACCACGGGGGCCTGAGCAGATACCTGTAGAGGTTGTCGTGAGGGAAAAGCTTTATGTGCCAGCGCTGGGGGTTGAAGCGGAGGTTACCCGCATCGATGGCGACCGGATTGAACTGATGGCAGGCGGCAAGAAGTTGCGTCAACCCCGCTCAGCCCTGCGCCAGTTCCAGCCTCGCCGTTATGCCGCTCACCAGAGATCGGCACCGCGGATTCGCGACCGTGTCGAACGCAATGCTTTCCTGCCGCGCCTGGTTCTGGTTGGCAAGCGGGTTGAGGATGCGCAGGGTTTGCTTGGCCGGTTTCTGGATGAAGCACTGCTCCATGGCGAAGAGCATCTGGAAATTGTGCACGGTGCCGGTCAAGGCATTTTACGCAAGGCTGTCAGGGAATTCCTCGCTGATAGAAGAGAAGTGGTCTTGTTCCAGGCCGCAGGGGCTGAACAGGGTGGTGATAACGTAACCCTTGTGGAGTTGAGACACTGATGGGCCGCATAGCCGACGATAAAATTGAAGAGATCCGCGATCGTAGCGATATTGTCGAAGTGGTCTCGAGCTACCTGCCTCTCAAGCGTTCCGGCAGCAATCATCAAGGTCTCTGCCCCTTTCATCAGGAAAAAAGCCCCTCGTTCAATGTCAACTCAGCCCGGCAAATTTTTCACTGCTTTGGCTGTGGTGTCGGCGGGAATGTCTTCTCTTTCCTGATGCGGATGGAAGGCTTGAGCTTTCCGGATGCCGTCAGACAGCTCGGCGAAAAGGTCGGCATTGAAGTTGAAGAAGAGGCCGTTTCCCCCACGGAGGTACTCCGTCGTGAGGAGCGGGAGCGGCTGCTGCGGATCAATGAAGCTGCCGGGGCCTTTTATCATCAGGTGCTGCTGGAAGATGAATCCGGGATATCCGGACGACGCTATCTGCGTCAGCGTGGGTATGAAGGTGAAACCGTGCGGGCCTTTCAGCTTGGTTTTGCCCCGGAGGATCGTGGCGTTCTGGAAAAACACCTTGCTGAGAAAAAGTTTTCAAGTGATGCTGTCGGCACGTCGGGGTTAGTGCGCCCCGGCAAACAGGGCCGCGGCCATTACGAGCTGTTTCGCAACCGTCTGCTGTTTCCGATTCACGATCTTCAAGGAAGAATTGTGGCTTTCGGTGGGCGGGTTCTGGATGACAGCCTGCCAAAATACATCAACTCTCCCGAGACCGTGGTTTATCACAAAGGCCAGATTCTTTATGGCCTTTATCAGGCTCGCGATGCCATTCGGCACAACGGCGAAGCATTGGTTGTCGAGGGCTATTTTGACGTGTTGGCCCTGCATCGAGCCGGCTTCTCCGGAGCGGTGGCTACCTGCGGCACGGCTCTGACTGCTGATCACGCCCGCTTGCTTAAAAGATATGCCGATAAGGTTTTGCTGATTTTCGATGAAGATGCTGCTGGGCGAAAGGCAACTTTCCGCGCTATGGATGCTCTGTTGCCGGTCGGTCTTGCCGTCAACGTGGTTGCCATGCCTGCCGGAGAAGACCCGGATTCATTGCTCAAGGCTGAGGGTGAGGATGGCTTTCGCAGTTGTCTGGACGCCGCACGACCGGTGCTGGAGGTTTTTATCGAAGATCAATTGCGTATTAATGACCAGAGCGTCGAAGGCCGCGCGCGAGCTGCTGAGCAGATTCTCGAACGGATCCGTCGCTTGCCAGGGGATCTGGAGCGCAGCCTTTACCTGCAGCGGCTGGCGGACTTGACCAGTCTTGACCTCGGGCTGTTGAAGTCGAAAGTAAGTGGCGGCAGCGTTGCTCAACCCCGGATGCGTGGTTCAGCGGCGCAATCCCCTCCGCTACGTCGACACTCGACAGAGACAGGACAAACTCAGAAATACCTGTTACGCTTGATGTTGATGGATGATCAGCAACGCCACCGTGTCCGTGAAGAAGGCACGGGAGGACTTTTTGTTGATGAACTTTTTCGCGGTCTGGCGGATTATCTGCTGGGATGTGAAGATGAGGACGGCCGGTTGCCCGATGTTCTGGTAGATGCCTCTCTTGATGAGGCCCAGCAGTCGCTTTTGGCCAGCCTGGTTTTCCTGGAAAGCCAGGGTTGGGCGGACAACCCCGAAAAGATTTTCACCGATTGCCGTCGTGCTGCAAGTAACTATCTGTTGAAACAGCGATTGAAGGAGGTCGGTCGGCTCGAGGCAGAAGCGCAGCGCAACAATGATGAGGCTGCTTTGATGCAGTTTTTACGAGAGCGCATGGAGATTAACCAGGAGCTCAAAAAAAAGCTTTGAAAAATGGGTAATTGGCCGTATAATCCGAAACTTGTCTAAAAAATGCCTGTCATTAACCTGAGTAGGTATCCTTGAGGGAAACATAGATGGCCAAAAAGACCAGTATCGAAGAAGTTCAGCAGTTGATAGATCTCGGCAAGGAAAAGGGTTATCTCACCTACGACGAGGTCAACGATATTTTACCTGCGGATATGGTGTCTTCCGAACAGATTGACGATGTCATGAGCATGTTCGGTGAGATGGATATCGAAGTGGTCGATGCGGAGCAGAAAACCGCGGCGGGCAAGGAAAAGCTGCAGGACTCCTCCAGCAGCGACGACAATGAAGAAGAAGCGGAATTCGATACGGATGTCATGGGTCGTACCAGCGATCCTGTACGCATGTATCTGCGTGAGATGGGTCAGGTTTCCCTGCTGACCCGCGAAGGCGAAGTTGAAATCGCTAAACGCATCGAAGAGGGCGAAGCTCTGGTTGCAAGGGTGATCGTCAAGACTCCGATCGCCTTTATGGAAGTTGTCAACCTTGGTGAACGGCACCAGAAGGGCCAGATCAGCATTGCTGAAATCACCAAGGAATATGATGAAGAAGAGGGCGCCGAGGCCGAAGAGCGGCAACGCGCGCGCGTGGTCGCCCTGATTGAAGAGCTCAAGGTTCGCTACGAGCGCTTCATGGCTCTGCGTGATGAAGCGGCCGCTACAACCAAGGTTTTGCGCAAGCCTCTTGATAAAGAGATGGAAACCCTCAAGGCGGAAATGGGCGACCTGATGATTCAGATCCGCCTCAAAGATTACCAGATCGCCAAGATCGTTGATCGTCTCAAGGAGCTGGCCAAGCAGGTAAAAAAGGCCAAGGAAGAGGTCAGAGCCTGCGAAGAGGCTTTGGGTCGCCCCTATGCCGAGATCAGCAAAATGCTGCGCCGGATGCGCAAGAGCGAAAAAGATGCTCGTGCCGTAGCTGAGGAACTCGACCGACCGATGGATGCGCTGTTGGTTGTCGAAAAACGCTTAAAAGGTACAGATCGTAAATTTACCAAGGTTGAAGAAGAGTCCGGCTTTGCTCCTGAAGAGCTGCTCGAATCTCTTAAGGAAGTCAATAAGGGAGAATGGCGAGCCAAACAGGCCAAAACCGAACTGGTCGAAGCCAACCTGCGTCTGGTGGT
>JBPPMD010000148.1:0-10720 GCA_051305875.1 Desulfuromonadales bacterium
TCAGGTATTCGTCGGTTTCCGCTGTCCCCTCAACCGGGGACCAGGGAGCAAAATCCTTGTCGGATAACGGCTGATAAGGACCCGGTTTCGTTTCAAAAAAAATGCTGCCGTGCTCTAAGACAAGCAAGGTGTGCCATAGACCGGGGGGCAGCTCTATCGCCACGGCATCGCAACCGGCACCAAAGGGAACGACCTGCTCAAGCTCACCATTTTTATCAAACACCACCAGGACCATCCGTCCGCGAACTGCCATGAAACACTCGGGCTTGGGCGGGTCAAGATGGCGATGCGGGCGGATGTAGGTACCTGGCTCCATGGCGTTGAACAACCGCTGGCAAGGATCGGCATAATCATCATGCATATTGAGGTTTTTGCGCAGGCGATCTGACGCAAGCGCTTCACAGCTCAATTGATCAAGCCTGGCCTGATTGATGATTTTCATCTGTCAGCTCCTGGATTTCAGAAGATCGTCGCTGGATCGAGCTTGGCAAAGTCTGCAAAGCTGAGAGATTCCGGATTATCAGGGAGCTCCTCGGCAGTGATCTTCTGCCCGCGATGATAGCGCCATGCTTCATTTTCCCAACGCAGCCAGGCGAGTTCGGCGTATCGTTGCACACTTCCACAGGTTTTCATCTCCATCAGGAAGATCACTCTTGACTCAAGCTCATCATCTACTATTTCTGCCAGAACCTGGCAACTGAGTATCCGGAAGTCCTGTCCAAGGCTGGTTTGGCCGTATTGAAGATATTCATCCCGTTCAAAGAACTGTCTGCGGAAGTTCGACCCGGAATGATAGGAGTCGTAGATAAAACCGAAATCGCCCCGGGAAAACGCCTGACTGCGCGCAAGGATAAGCTCGGATGGGGTGTAATCATTCATAGCAGAGCACCGGTTGAATGGTTGAATCGCAGCGATTCAGCAGAGTTTTACAGCTCAGTCCCTGATGCGTGGATCCATGGCATCACGAATGCCCTCTCCCAGCAGGTTGTAACCCAGGACTGTTATCAGAATTGCCAGACCAGGAAAAACCGAGAGCCACCAGGCGGTCCCCAGAGTCTGTTTTCCGGCAATCAGCATGTTACCCCAGGATGGGGTGGGAGGTTGTACGCCAATGCCGAGAAACGAAAGGGCGCTTTCTGTCAGGATGGCGCCGGCGACACCGAGGGTTGCTGAAACAAGCACTGGAGAAATTGCATTGGGCAGGATATGGCGAAAGATAATGCGGGCATCCCTTGCTCCGATCGCCTGTGCGGCAAGAACAAAGTCACGTTCTTTCAACGAAAGAAATTCAGCGCGCACCAAGCGCGCCACCCCCATCCAGCTGGTCAGACCGATAATAATCATAATGTTCCAGATAGAGGGTTTCAGGAAAGCGATGACGGCGAGTATCAGAAAGAACGTCGGGAAGCAGAGCATGATATCGACGAAGCGCATAATCAGAGAATCGATCCAGCGGCCATAATATCCGGCCATAGCGCCAAGCAGAATGCCGATAAACGTGGAGATGCCGACGGCGACAAAACCGACCATCAATGAGATTCTGGCACCATAGAGAATTCTGACCAGAACGTCGCGACCCAGATCATCCGTACCAAAGGGGAATTCAAGGCCCGGGGGGTGCAACCTGTGTGCGATATCAATGGCGCCAGGGTCGCGGCCAATCATTGACGCCAGCAAGGCAAGTAGAAACATGGCCAGAACGATCGCAGCACCAGCCATGGCCATGTGATTACGTCTTAACCGTTGCCAGAGAACTTCACGGAAAAATGCAGACATTTAAACCTCAAAATGCGAAGCGCTTCGTACCACCTGTTCTGGTTCCCACTTCGACATTATAGTAATTCACGCAGGTCTTCAGAGTTTACCTTTACTGCCTTGCGGAACATCTGTTTCAACGCCGCCCGATGCCAAAGTACTCAAAACCGTCTTCTTGCAGATTTTGCGGTTCGTACTGGTTGCGCCCATCAAAAATGATCGGCTGTTTCATCAGGTTTTTCATGGCATGGAAGTCCGGATGACGGAACGGCTTCCATTCCGTCACCAGAGCGAGAGCATCGACCTGTTCCAACGCCTCGTACTGATGACGGACAAGGGTCACATGCCCATTTTCTAACCAGTGCAATGGCAGCTCATCCTGTGCCGCCTCGAGTGCTTCAGGGTCATAGGCTTTGACGTTGGCCCCCGCAGCAATCAATTCCCCCAAGAGGACAATCGCCGGAGCTTCACGGATATCATCTGTACCGGGTTTGAATGCAAGCCCCCACAGGCCAAAGGTCAGTCCGGAGAGATCTTCACCAAAGCGGGCCGTGATCTTGCGAAAAAGTACATGCTTCTGATCCTCATTACGCTCATGCACTGCCTTCAGAACCATTGAATGATAATCGTTTTCACCGGCCATATGGATCAGGGCACGGACATCCTTGGGAAAACATGAGCCACCGTAACCGCAGCCCGGGTAAATAAACGAGTAGCCGATACGACTGTCAGAACCGATGCCGAGACGTACATTCTCCACATCGACCCCAAGGCAGTCACACAGGTTGGCTACCTCGTTCATAAAAGAGATCTTGGTGGCCAGCATGGCGTTGCCGGCATATTTGGTCATTTCAGCGTCTCTGACGCCCATAAACAGGATGCGATCATGGTTGCGGCTGAAATTCTTATAGAGATCTCGCATAACCTCACGGGAACGGTCAGAGTCGATGCCGACAACGATGCGGTCCGGTTTCATGAAATCGTCAACCGCAGCGCCCTCTTTGAGAAATTCCGGATTGCTGACCACGTCGAACTCGACGTCTGCGCCACGCTTTGCCAACTGTTTGCAGACTGCCGCCTTGACTTTCTCAGCGGTCCCTACCGGCACGGTGGACTTGGTAACCACGACCGTATAGCCGGCGAGGTTCTCACCGATTTCACTGGCGACGGCCAGAACATGCTTCAAATCTGCTGAGCCATCCTCACCCGGAGGAGTCCCGACAGCAATAAAAACAATCTCGGTGTTCGCGATGGCTTCGGCAAGCGACGTGGTGAAGAGCAAACGGCCTTGTTCATGATTACGCTGCACGATCGGCTTAAGTCCCGGCTCATAGATCGGCATCCAGCCCTCTTTGAGTTTAGCGACTTTGTCGGCATCGATATCGACGCAGGTCACGCGGTGGCCCATTTCCGCAAAGCAGGCCCCGGTAACAAGGCCGACATATCCGGTTCCAATGACTGCAAGTTTCATAATTACTCCGTAATGCGTTACGCCTGACGCGTGACGCGGGAATCAGCTCATATTTGTCATGTCAGCCCGATCATTTCCACTACAGGGCTGGCTATTGCGGTTTCATCGTTATGCGCTATATCTCACGAGCTTTTTCTCCCACTCCCAGGCCGTACGCAGAATGACCTCAAGATCATCAAAACGCGGCTGCCAGTCAAGTTGCTTACGAATTTTACCACAACCGGCAATAAGTTCAGCAGGATCGCCCTCGCGGCGAGCGGTTTCCTCGACAGGGAAATCAATACCTGTCACTTTCTTGGCGACAGCAACGACATCACTGACAGAAAAACCATGACCGTAACCACAGTTGAACACGCTTGACGAATGACCGACGGTCAGATAGTTCAAGGCATCCAGATGCGCCTGAGCCAGATCAGCCACGTGAATGTAGTCACGGATGCAGGTGCCATCCGCGGTCGGATAATCTGTGCCAAACACTTGCAGCTTCGGGAAAATGCCCAGAGCCGTCTTCAACGCCCGGGTAATCAGGTGCGTCGGGTTGGCATAGTCCTGCCCAAGGCGGGCCTCGGGATCAGCACCGGCGACATTGAAGTAGCGTAAGGCAACATAACGAAAGTCGGTATTCGCCCGGGCAAGATCGGCCAGGAAACGCTCGGTCATCATCTTGGATGCGCCGTACGGATTGATCGGCTGCAAGGGTGCATCTTCAGTCACCGGCAATTGCACCGGATTGCCGTACACGGCCGCGGTCGAAGAGAAGATCATCTTCCCGGTCCCGGAAGACCGCAGAGCTTCCAGAAGATTCAACGCATTGGCAGAATTATTGCGGTAATACTTGAGTGGATCCGTGACACTTTCGCCGACCTCTATCGAAGCAGCAAAGTGCAAGACCGCGGCCGGGTTGAACTCTGTGAGGACCCTGGTCAAATGATCCCTGTCGGCCAGGTCTCCAACCACCAGTTCGCCGGAGAGAATTGCATCGCGATTGCCTGTCGAGAGGTTGTCATAGGTCAGCACATCATAGCCGACCTCACCCAGGGCCAGAACGACATGACTGCCGATATATCCCGCCCCACCGGTGACGACGACGCGGGTTGGCGCAGAAGGTCTATTCATAGCCGAACTCCTTCATCATGCGCCCGGAGCTGGTCCAGTTCTTTTGTACCCTGACAAAAAGTTCCAGATGCACCTTGACGCCCAGCATGCGCTCCATCTCTTTGCGGGCAGATTGGCCGATCTGGCGAATCATTGTGCCGCCCTTGCCGACCAGAATTCCCTTGTGCGAATCACGCTCAACATTGATCACCGCGCTGATGCCGATCATGTTGCGTGCCGGGTTTTCCTCAAACCTCTCCACCACGATAGCGACGCCGTAAGGCACTTCATCCTTGGTACGCATCAGGATCTGTTCACGAATCATTTCGGCAACGATAAACCGTTCCGGGACATCCGTCAGCTGATCCTCGGGATAGTAGCGTGGTCCTTCCGGAAGCAAGGCAGGGATTTCTCCCATCAATGCGTCAACGCCATCGCCTTTCAATGCCGAAACCGGCACAATCGAAGCAAAAGGGCAGATTCTGCTATAAGCATCGATCAACGGCAGCAATTTATCTTTGGGAACAGTGTCGATCTTGTTGATGACCAGTAAAACCGGATTTTTACTCTTTTCCAGGAGACGCGGGATCATCGGGTCCCTGTCAACCGGGCGGTCCGCCTCAACCAGCCAGAGGACCACGTCAACATCCAGGCAGGCAGAACGGGCCTGATCCACCATATAGCGATTCAATGGGGAACGAGCCTCATGAATCCCCGGGGTATCGACAAACAGCACCTGGGCATCGTCCGTATTCTGAATCCCGAGAATACGATTGCGGGTGGTTTGCGGCTTGGGCGAAGTAATCGCAATCTTCTGCCCGACAATACGGTTCAGCAGTGTCGACTTGCCAACATTCGGCCGGCCGATAATGGCCACGAACCCTGACCGGAATATGTGTTTTTCAGTCATAATGCCCTCCCTGGGCAGACAGATCGATTAATGGCACTTGCCGGCCAGAAATACGCAAAAAGCCTCGAAAAACAGCTTTATCAGCTATCACGCAAACTGCCGGTCTGGTCCTTTTGAGCCAATCGCGATTCTCGTTGCGATGCCCCATGACATCGCTCAGGTCGTTGGGATTGACGTAGATTTGTTTGCCATGTGAGCCGGCATGATGCAGCGCACGACGCCAAAGTCGAGAGCGGACCAGTTGCCCGAAAGCAGGATGATAAGGTCCGGCGAGAAGATTCTCTTCCAATTGAGGATCAGGTTGCAAGCCCAGACGAATGACCGGCATCTCCACCTGACGACAAAGAAGCAGCATATCAGCACAGAGATCAACAGCTTCGTCAAGCGTCCAGGGTTGATAACCACCGGATTTCCAAAAATCCGCGAGCGCCGTGCCGTCAATCACAACGGTCGGGTAGATTCTCACGAATGACGGCTTGAGTTCCAGTGCCTGCCGCAACGACATCAAGGCTTCCTCGGCATCGCCACCAGGCAGAGCGGGCATCAACTGCACACCGACCTGCAGGCCGGCATTCAGGCAACGGCGAACGGCAGATATGCTGTCTGAAGCGTTATGCCCACGCCCGGATGCTGTCAGGACAGACTCGCTGAAACTCTGGCAGCCGATTTCGACCGTTGTAACGCCAGAGGTCCGCAGGCGGGCAATGCATCGATCATCGAGCGCATCCGGGCGCGTTGAAATCCGTATTCCGGCAACTTGTCCGGAAGCAACAAAACGTCCTGCGATTGTCAGGTATTGATCCTGCTGTATTGACGGCAGCAGTGAAAAGGTGCCGCCGTAAAAGGCAATTTCACCATCGCCCCGTTGTGGCAGAGCCTCTTCAAGGAAATTGGCGACACTCGTGAAATCGGCAACAACAGATTGACTGGTGGACCGATCCTGAGCACAGAATAAGCACCGATGCGGACATCCTGCATGCGGAATGAATACCGGGTAAATCCTCACGAATTTTCGTCCAATAGCAACAAAGTCGCTTTCGCAGCAGCCTGCTCCGCGCTTTTCTTGGTGCGCCCCTGACCCGAGCCGAAGGCGCAACCATCAATCTGCACATCAATTCGATACAGACGCTCGTGAGCGGGTCCTGTGGTTTCGATTAATGTATAGACGGGCAGCTCACGGCGTGTGCTCTGCAAGAGCTCCTGTAGACGACTTTTAAAGTCCTGTCCTTCATCGGTTGCAGCCTGCTGCAACAGGGGCACGAATAAAGGCATAATAACCGATTTGGCTGATTCAAAACCACCATCTGTAAAGACAGCACCGAACAAAGACTCCAGGGCGTCAGCCAGCAAGCTGGGCTTATTGCGGCCGCCACTGCTCTCTTCTCCCCTGCCCAGCAGCAAGCACGAGCCTATCTTGAGAGAACTGGCCAGACTTGCCAGGCTTGGCAGGGCAACAACTTCCGCCCTGATGCGTGTCAGGTCACCTTCATGAGATTCTGGCAGCGTTTCCATCAGGTGCTGGCTGATAACCAGGTCGAGTACCGCGTCACCAAGAAATTCCAGTCGTTCATTGTCCGGTAAAACTTCTGATTGAAATTCATTGGCATAAGACCTGTGTGTCAGGGCCTCTGCAAGCAGGGCACGCTCTTTGAAGGAGTATCCCAAAGACTCTTCCAGGCTTTGCCAATTCTCTTGGACTATTTTAGCAGACAGTTTCATAAGCGGGATATGCTGTAGAGGTTAAAGTGCGCGACCGTTTATCCTGAAACTTTCCGCACAAAATTCAATTATGCTACACTACTTATTCACAGATATCAATTGCGCCAGGCCTGGTAACCATTATAGGATGCCGATTGGTTTCCAACACTTACAGTAATTACTTGGATTTCGATCCAACCCATTGTTTTATTTTTGCTTTATGACTTTTAATAGCGCAGGAGCTCGCGACAGAACGCAGAGCCTCTGATATCGATCATTTTTGCATAATGAAAACCTTTATGACTTTTGACCAGATCCTCGGCCATGACCGACAAAAGGACATCCTGAGCAGAGCCCTCGCCAATGGCCGGCTTGCTCACGCCTATCTCTTTTCCGGGCCAGACGGCATCGGCAAACGACTTATGGCGCTGGCGCTGGCACGTGCCATCGTCTGCCTCGAACAACGCGGCTGTGGCCATTGCCTGGCCTGTCGCAAAATTGACCACCAGAACCATCCTGATCTGCACATTCTTGAACCGGACGGCAACTCAATCAAGATTGAACAAATCCGGGCTTTCCAGCGAGAGTTGAATCTCAAACCGCTGGAAGCACCGCGCAAAATCTGTTTGATTGAACAGGCGGAATCGATGACGGCCGGAGCAGCGAATGCTTTGCTCAAGACCCTTGAAGAACCACGAGGTGACACTCTGCTGATGCTATTGAGTGCACAACCGAACCGCCTGCTCGAAACGATCCGCTCCCGCTGTCAGCCCTTGCCCTTTGCCAGACACCCGAACAGCCGGATTCAGACAGAACTGGAGAAGCAGCTTGGTATTGAATCTACAGAGTCTCATGTTCTTGCCGCCCTTTCTGAAGGCAGTTTCAAAAAAGCCTTCGGCAAAGATCGCGAACTTTATCTGGGACAGCGCAGGGAGCTGCTAAAAACCTTGACGGGGTTATCCTCAGGAAGTATCTTGCCCATTCTGGATTTTGCTGAGCAATTAGCTGCAGACAAGACCATTCTTCCCGATATCCTGGAGATTTTTCAGGCATTTTACCGCGACGTCCTGATGACCCTGCAAGGGCGTAGCGACGAAGAGCTGGTCAACCTTGATCTCAAGGACAAAATCCGCAGGGTATCAGGCCGCGAGAGTGTCACTTCAATTCTCGCCAAACTGGATGCGTTGATCGAAGTTCGTCGTCAGTTGGATCGCAATGTGAACCGCCAACTGGCCATGGAGGTTCTTCTCCTGAAGCTGGCGGCTTAAGTTGACGTTAATCGCGGCATCAATCTTTACATAATCGAAAATAGTGATCTCATGATACGAATTGTTCCACTCAAATTTCAGCAAGCTGGTCGACAATATGACTTCAACGCTCTATCCCTGGAACTCAAGGCTGGCGACAAGGTGATTGTTGAAACCGATCGTGGCCGGGCGATGGCCATAGTCGTCATCCCGCCGCGCGAAATACAGGAGGATGAAGCGCCCGAAGGGCTGAAGAGCATCCTGCGCATTGCTTCAGAAGAAGACCTGGCCCTGGCAGAGACCAATCACGCCAGAGAAAAGACCGCCTATCGTTTCTGCAAAGAACGCATTCATGAGCGCAAACTGGAAATGAAGCTGGTTCGTGCTGAATATGCTTTTGACGGGTCTAAAATCATCTTCTTCTTTACCGCTGACGGACGTATCGATTTCCGTGAACTGGTCAAAGACCTTGCCCATCATTTTCACACGCGGATTGAAATGCGTCAGATCGGGGTACGCGATGAAGCGAAGCTGGTCGGCGGGCTCGGCATCTGTGGGCGTGAGCTCTGCTGCTGCAGCTTTCTCACGCAGTTCAGCCCGGTTTCCGTGAAGATGGCCAAAGAACAGGGCCTGGCGCTAAATCCGACCAAGATCTCCGGACAATGCGGACGTTTGCTTTGTTGTCTAGGTTACGAATACGAGACTTACGGCGAACTCCGGAAAGGCATGCCGAAGTGTGGCAAAAAGGTCATGTGGGAGAATCGTGAATGTGAAGTTACATCTCAGGATGTCCTGCAACAGAAAGTGACTTTGCGAGACCGTGAAGGAACCTGCTGCCGCGTGACAATGGAAGAGCTTCGTACCGGTCAGGCCAGTCAGCCGATCACACAGGAAAACCCCGAAGAAGAGACACATGCAAGCCGGTTGACCAAGAGCAGACCACAGAGGCAGCAGCCCCGCAAGCAAGTCGACAGGGACCAAAAGCCCCAAAGACAAGCCAGCAAGACTCAGCAGCCACCGCAAAAGCAGGTCAACAAAAAGCCGCGACCTGCGGATAGAACGACCGAAGAACAACTTAAACCTGTCGAGCAGCAACTAAAGCAGGCACCAGGTGAAACAACCGACGGCAAGAGTCCGACCAATCGCAGGCGGCGCAGCAGACGCAGACCTCGCAGTGGTCGCAAACCAGACCCGAGCAAGCAGGGAGAATAGTTCATGTCGGACGATAAACATTATTACCTGACAACCCCGATCTATTACGTCAACGACGTGCCTCATATCGGGCACGCTTACACGACCCTGGCCTGTGATGCCCTGGCGCGTTACAAACGCGCACGTGGCTATGAAGTCAGTTTTTTGACCGGCACCGATGAACACGGCCAGAAAGTTGAGAAAGCGGCTCATGCCAAGGGAGAGACACCCCTGGAATTGGCCGATCGGGTCGTCAAGCGCTTTCAATCACTCTGGGAAAAGCTGAACATATCAAACACCGACTTTATCCGCACCTCCCAGGAGCGTCACAAGCTGGCCGTTCAAGAGATTTTTCGCGATATTGAAGCCAAAGGCGATATCTACCTTGGCGAGTATGAAGACTGGTACTGCACTCCCTGCGAAACGTTCTGGACGGAAACCAACCTGCTCGACGGCAACTGCCCGGACTGCGGTCGACCGACCGATAAACTCAAGGAGGAGTCTTATTTCTTCCGGATGAGCAAGTATCAGGAGCAACTGCTGGCGCACATTGAAGCCAACCCTGATTTCATCCAGCCGAAAAGTCGGCGCAATGAGATTCTCAGTTTTATTCGCGAGGGTTTGCGCGATCTTTCAATTTCACGGACCACCTTCTCCTGGGGAATTCCGGTCCCGGACAACGACAAGCATATCATCTACGTGTGGTTCGACGCCCTGACCAACTACATCAGCGCTCTCGGCTATCCGCATGACAGCGAAGGTAATTTCAAGAAGTTCTGGCCTTGTGATGTCCATGTCATCGGCAAGGACATCCTGCGTTTCCACACGGTCTACTGGCCGACATTCCTGATGGCGGCCGGCATTCCCTTGCCAAAAAAGGTTTTTGCACATGGCTGGTGGACCGTCGAGGGACAGAAGATGAGCAAAAGCCTGGCCAACGTGGTCGAACCGAACATGCTCATCGACAAGTATGGAGTCGATGCCATCCGCTACTTCCTGTTGCGTGAGGTCCCCTTTGGCCTGGACGGAGACTTCTCCCACAGCGCCCTCGTGCATCGCATCAATTCCGACCTTGCCAACGATCTCGGCAACCTGGTCAGCCGCTCTACAGCAATGCTCAACAAATACTTTAACGGTGAGTTGACAACTCCTGGAATAACAACAGAAACAGACAAAATACTGCAGGACAAATTCATCCGGCAGATCGGCGTGGTTGATGATCACATGGATGCTCTCGCCTTCAATAAAGCATTGCAGTCAATCTGGGAACTGGTCAGCGCTGCCAACAAATATATCGACGACTCCGCCCCCTGGGCTCTGGCCAAAGATGCCGACCAGCGTGAACGTCTCGGT
>JBPPMD010000189.1:0-11551 GCA_051305875.1 Desulfuromonadales bacterium
CAGACCCAGTCGTTGGCCTCACCGTAGTTGTTACGCCCGTCCCCCAGAATGATGAAGGCTGGTCGACCGCGCAGATTTTCGAGATGATTTTTTTTGAATTTTAGAAAAACCTCGCCGAAGCTGCTGTTTTCATCGAGATCAATAATATCTCCGGTATCGATCGATTTCATCAGATCATTAACCGGCATATTGGCCAGCATTTCGGTTATCTCCGCAAGATCGCGGTTATAGATAAAACTGCGCACATCGAGCAACTGATTATGTAATGTATGAAGCAGCAGCAGCATGAATTTTGACGCATGGCTCACTGAAAAGCTGACGTCACACAACACAACAAGTCGCGGTTTATCACGGCGTTTGCGGCGCATGATGACCTGAAACGGAACCATATCGTGACGGTAATTCTTTTGAATCGTCCTGATAACGTGCAGTTTGCCGCGATTCTGATTGTTCTTCATCCGCTTCATGTCTTTACGCAGACGCAGCATCATCTTTGATACGACCTCCTGCATGGCGGCCTGCTCTTCCGCGGTAAAAGTAACACTGCTTTCGTAGCTGTGTCCCTTCCCCAGTTCGATGACGAGAGGGTTTTGCGTATATCGACGGGTCGGCCGGGGAGGCTTCTTCGCTTTTTCTCGATAGCCCTTCATTTGCACCTGAAGTTCAGTGCCATCGGTGTCGTCGGGATCGATCTCGGTCAGGCTTTTCAGTTCAGCCAAATCTTCCGGATTAATCTCGCTGTCGATCTTGATCAGGGGACCTTGCTCGTCATCGTGGTCATCCCTCACCTCGTTCAGGTAGGTAAATTCACCATCCATCTCGAGAATCACAGCATCCAGCAATGCCGGAAGATCGTCTTCCGGGTCGACAAACTGGTAGCGACTGAAGAAGCTGTTGAAGACTTCATTGAAGGTTGGGAAGTCGTTAACATTTTTTACCAGGGTAAGACGCAGCAGTGTCCGCGATTTCCTGCGACTTTGCATGCCGCAGGTCCCCAGAGCTTGAACCGCATCCAGGCTCTCGCCGGGGGATACGCGTATGCCGTTTTCACGCAGAGTGGCAACAAAACGTGTGACAATCCGTTCCATGGCTAAGAGGCCAATTCCTGAACAGCCAAATCCGTGATTTTCTGCAAATCTGTCTGGTGCTTGGCGATCACACCAACGGTCTTGGCAACCATCTCGGGGGTCAGCTGATTAGCCTTCATGATGGACAGGACCTGAGCCCAGTCCAGAGCCTCTGAAACACTCGGCGATTTGCGTAGATTCAGTTCGCGAGCCTTATTCAGGAATTCCACCATCTGGCGTGCGAGCACTTCGCAAAGCTCAGGGAACTTTGCCCGGACAATTGCGACTTCACGCTCCAACTCGGGGTAGCCAATGTACAAATACAGACAGCGCCGACGCAACGCATCGGAGATCATCCGTGTTCCGTTACTGGTCAGAATCACCAACGGCTTTCGATTTGCGGTAATGACCCCCAGTTCGGGGATTGAGACCTGGAAATCGCTGAGACATTCCAGCAGCAAAGCCTCGAATTCATCATCGGAGCGATCGATTTCATCGATCAGCAGCAGCGACCGCTTTTCCGACATGAAGCTGCGTAATATTGGTCGCTGGACCAGAAAATTTTTGGAAAAGAACAGGCTCTCTTCAGAAGAAAGGCGCTCGACGGCTTCCCGCAGGTCGGCAGAAACAGAGAGATAGTTGTCGAGCTGGGTGCGCAGGAGTTGGGTATAGAGCAACTGTTTGCCGTATTCCCAGTCGTAGAGCGCTTTCCCTTCGTCGATTCCTTCATAGCACTGCAGCCGTACCATAGGGAAATCCAATGCACCGGAAAGGGCCTTGGCCAGACCGGTCTTCCCTACCCCGGGAGGGCCTTCGATCAGAATCGGCTTCTCCATGCGAATAGCCAGGAAAACGGCGGTGGCAATCGCTTCATCGGCAATATAGCCGTTGGCTTTAAGAAGTTCCGAAACCGTTTGTTGGGTAATCGTACTTACCATACCAGCCTCGCATTGTCGGTTTATTTATTGATAGTAGCATAGATAGAGATAAAGAGGCCGCCGACCTCCGCACAAAAACACGCATCTGCGGAGATCGGCGGCACTCACTCAGGAGTTCAATCAGGTGTTACATGCACTGCTTGAAGATGCCGATCATGTCCTGCAGACCGGTATCGGTCGGGTTGCCCTCGGTACAGATATCGTTAACCGAGAATTTAGACAAGCCTTCGATGTCTTTTTCAAGCAAACCGAGATCACTAAAGGTCTTGGTGATACCCAGATCTGCTTTCAGCTCGAGGCAAGCATCAATAAATGCCTGGCCGGCCTTCATGTCGGACATGCCGGCGGTGTCGATACCAGCAGCCTGAGCCATCATCCTGAAGCGCTCCGGGCAGGCCGGCAGGTTGAACGACATGACCGGACCAAGGCCGATGGCGTTACACAGGCCGTGCGGTGCATCGTACATACCGCCCAGTGCATGTGCCATACTGTGGATCAGACCGAGACCGGCGCTGTTGAAGCTGTAGGCGGCTGCCATTTCAGCCCAGACCATTGCTTCGATTGCCTTGTCGTTGTTGCGGTTCATGGCCGATTGACGCAGGTTACCAAAGATCAGGGAGATGGCGCTCAGGCCAGGACCGTAAGCAGATACAACACCCAGACGGGAGGTAATCGCTTCAACGCCATGAGCCAGAGCATCCATACCGGTGTAACCGGCCAGGTCGCCAGGCATGCACTGATGGATCAACGGGTCATTGACCGACTTACTCGGCGTGCAGTTGGGATCAAACAGGGCCATTTTGTACATTTTGTCGGTGTGATTGATGATCGAGAAACAGGAAACTTCCGAACCGGTTCCCGAGGTGGTGTTGATTGCCAGCTGAGGAATCGTGTTGGCCTTGGTCGCCTTGAAAGCACCTTCAAAGCTTCTGACATCCTGGCCGTCATGGCTGTGAACCAACTTGATCGCTTTACAGCAGTCGTGTGAGCTACCGCCACCGAGGCTGATCAGTCCATCAAATTTACCCGAAGCCAAGATCTTGGCACCGGCCATAACTTCATGGTCCTTCGGATTCGGCGTAACGCCGGAAAAGACCTCGGAATTAACTCCGGCAGCCTTCAGCACACCCTGGACTGTTTCGACGATACCGGTGCCGCGCAGGCCGGTGGTGACGATCAGGGCATTGGTCATACCCAGCGCCTTGGCGTCATTGCCAACCATGGTGTGAGCGCCCCATCCGACATTGACGGAAGGATAAGCATGCATCATTTTGATCGGGTATTCCAGTCTTTCATTCTTGAGGGTCCGCTTGACATCTTTGTTGTGTGACATTTTTACTTCCTCCTTGTTAGTTGTGGTTTTGACTCTTCAATGCCATTGTTATCATCAAAGAACCGATTGGATATTGACTCCAGAAACAATTAACGACCTGGGGAACCTGACTTCGTTTACTGCTCTTCGATCACCTCCCGATAACCATGTTTAATTTTTGGCAACTCATTATCTTCTTGTTTTCGATATGTTACAGGTGAATCCAATCTCCCTGATCGATGTTAATAGCAAGTCGAGTGCCAATTACAAACACCGGTTTAGAATGCAGCTATGCAAGGGTTTATGATTTCAGGAAACAGGACGGGAAGACAGGGCGGGGAAATATGAAACAAAAAACCGGAGAAATGTACTGAATGCGTCTGCCATGGCTATGGATATTATCCACACTGGGGAATTTCCCCCCGACTGTTACCTTGTGCAGCTCTGAATTGATCGCGAATGATCCCAGAAAAGATAAAAATAAAATAAAATCCGGTTATCCGGATTGCGCATGATAGGGGATTGATGAGCTGCAGCACTTGGTGTGCCCGCAACAGCGTCACCGGTACGAAGCGGTTAAGCAGAAAAACTTTTTGTGACAATTATGGACAAAGCGGACGTAACGCTACGAATCTTCGAGCAAAGCCAACTGTTGATTTTCTCTACAGTGTGTAATTTACCTACAGATTTGACGCAGCGGGACAGGATGACTGCATGAGATATGGAGAAGGTGCCCGAGGTTTTGTGCGCCCGCTCAACCTGACTGCAAATGCTAGCCACCGATTTGCGACATGGCGAAAGGAGCATGTGAGGATGACGTTTGCGTCATCCCATGGCTTGCCGGCTTTGACATGACCAAGTTGCGCAGAACGGCCTGGATTGAGGCCAGGTCTCCGGTCGCCAGCACGGGCTTCAGATCAAACTCTTCATCAGAGAACAGGCAGCTTCTGACCTTTCCCGAAGCCGAGATCCGAACCCGGTTGCAATCCTGGCAGAAGTGGCCGGTAAGCGGTGTAATCACGCCGATCGTGCCGCAGGCACCTGCAATCTTGAACTCCCGGGCAGGACCGCTCAGCCCCCCGCTGACAACCTGCGTGAACGAGTAGTGCCTGGCCAGGCTGTTCAGTATCTCTTCTCCGGAGAGAACCAGTGACTGCCAGTTGTCATCTTTAATGACCGGCATATACTCGATAAAGCGTACGGCATACGGCTTCTCGAGGCTTAATGCAGCAAAATCGGCAAGCTCTGAGTCATTAACACCACGCATCACAACCACGTTGATCTTTATCGGAAATCCGACTTTTTCGGCGGCCGCGATACCAGACATTACTTGTTTCAGGTCTCCCCGTCGGGTAATCCGGGAGAAAACCTCGGGCTGCAGAGAATCCAGGCTGATATTCAACCGCTGCACCCCGGCACGTCTCAGATCGGTGGCCATTTGCTCCAGAAGCAGGCCATTGGTCGTCAGCACCAACTGATGCAGCCCGGGTATTCTTGCCAGTTCCCCGAGAAAACCCACAATGCCTTTACGTACCAGTGGCTCACCACCGGTGATGCGGACCTTTTCTATCCCCATAGCAACGGCATGCCGGGCAAGTGTCAGCAGCTGTTCATAGCTGAGAACGTCACGATGGTCGAGTTTGGCAACTCCGGACTCCGGCATGCAGTAGCAGCAGCGCATATTACAGAGGTCGGTGACAGAAAGCCTCAGATAATTAATTCTTCTACCCTGATTATCAATAAGTTTCACGGTTTCGTCCTATTAGAGCCTCAGGAATCCAGCTCGTATCTTTCCAGTTTGGTGTAAAGGGTCTTTCGATCAATTTCCAGGATTTTGGCCGCCCGGCTTTTGTTGCCATGTACCTTTGCCAGAACCTTGCCAATATGCTCACGCTCCATCACCCAGAGCGGCGTTGGCATAGCATCGGCGTTAGCGTGATCTTTAATTGCCAAAGGCACCAGAGGCGCGGAAAAAGGCAACAGATCAGCCGTTATGACCGGCTCGGTTGCAAGGATACAAGCCCGGCGTACAGTGTTTTTCAATTCACGCACATTCCCTGGCCAATCGCATGCGTAAAGTGCCGCCATCGCTCTTTCACTAATGTCCCAGTTCTGTCCCAGACTTTTATTCTCTTGCAGAAAATACATCACCAGAGGCAGGATATCTTCCCGTCGCTCACGCAGAGGTGGGAGATTGATCGGCAGCAGATTGATGCGATAATAAAAGTCCTCCCTGAATCCACCCTGATCAACGCAATTCTGAAGCTTTTTATTGGACGCAAACACAAAGCGAACATCAACCTCGATGTCCCTGCTGCCTCCTAAACGTCGGAAAGTCCCCGTCTCCAGTACGCGCAGTAACTTGACCTGAACATCGAGTGGCATTTCTGAAATTTCATCCATGAACAGCGTGCCATTGTCGGCGAGCTCAAACAGGCCGGCCCGTGCCTTGTTTGCGCTGGTGAAAGCCCCCTGCATATGCCCGAACAGTTCACTCTCTGCAGTATTGGCATCAAGCCGCCCGCAGTTGATTGTGACAAAGGGCTTGTTGACGCGAGCGCTGGCATCGTGAACCGCCCTCGCAATCAATTCTTTTCCTGTGCCACTTTCACCATAAATAAGCACATGTTCATCGGTTGCACCCCACCTCTGAACAGTGTCCAGCACCTTGAGGATTGCAGGGCTTTTGCCGACGACTTTATGATCTTCCAGCCTGCTCAATTCATGTTTCAGGTTGATGTTCTCCCGCCTCAGCCGGTTTTTATCATGAGCTTTATCAATAATCATCTCCAGTTCATCCAGCTTGACCGGCTTGGTGAGATAATCATAAGCTCCCAACTTGATACATTTAACTGCTGTTTCAATATCCCCGTGACCTGTGAACATTATGATTTCAGGGATATTAGAATGATTTTGCATCTGTTCCAGAGTCTCAACGCCGCCCATTTCGGGCATTTTTACGTCGAGTAAAACAACGCTGAAACATTCTTCCGAATATCTCGCCAAACCCTCAATACCATCAGCAGCAACCTGGACACTGTAGCCACTACGTGAAAGCTCGCTTTCGAGCAGCTCCCGCAAAGGCTTCTCATCTTCAACAATCAGAACTTTGGCTTTTTTTTCCATCATTTTTCCTGACATATGGTTAACCTCACGTTAAACACAGTTCCCTCTCCAAGCTTGCTATTCACCATGATTGTCCCTTCATGCTTCTTTACAATGTCGTAAGAGATAGCAAGTCCAAGGCCCTGGTTGCTGCCAACCTTCTTGGTTGTATAAAACGGGTTCCATATTTGCTCCAAAGCTTCAGGGGCAATTCCTGATCCACTATCAACAACCCGGGCAATAACATGTGTATCATTGGCGTTGGTTTCGACACTGACCACGCCTTCATCATCAATAGCTTGAAAAGCGTTCAGAATCAGATTCAGAAACACCTGACGCAAAGCACTGGCATCACCATAGACCTCTGGCAACGGCAACAGAAAGACCTCTTTAAGGGCTACCTTTTTATCACGCCCCTGGTGGCGCACCAGCTGCAGCACCTCGTTGATAATCGTATTGATATTGACTCTTCCATAACTCCCTTCTGACTTGCGGCTGAAACTGAGCAGGCTGTCGATAATCGTCTTACATCGGTAGACCTCCCTGACAATGACTTCCAGATACTTGGGGAAATCATTCAGCCTCGGGTCTTCAGCCAATCCGGGCATCTCCTTGAGACGCCTCTGCAGGGCTTCTGCATAACCAGCGACAGAGGTCATCGGGTTATTAATTTCGTGAGCGACACCGGCTGCCAGCAGGCCGATGCTTGACATTTTTTCAGCCTGGAGCAGGCGCAATTCATGATTCCGCCGTTCTGTGACATCACGGATGAACAGCAACGCACGCCTGTTTCCCGAAGGGCCCTCAAGAGGCGTTGCAGAAACATCGAAAAAATAGTTTTCGCCTCCGCCTCTGGTAATTGAAAATGACGTATGAAAGCTCTCTCCCATAAGCGCCTTGCCAACCGGGCACCCCTCGAGATCCGTCGTCCGGTCTGGATGAAAAAGAGCCTTGCAGCCCTTGCCAAGCAGCGTTTCCGTGGGAAAAAGGCGGGGCACAACATGATTGCGTTGCTGAACCGTACCAGAGCTATCGTAGATAACGATCCCGTCACTGATTGAATCGAACACCGCCTGAAGTTCTGCCTTCTTGGTCCTGAGTCCAAGATTTGCAGATTCAAGCTCCTGTATCTTCTGTTTGACTTCGCCATAAAAGCCGATTTTTGAACTCTCAATCCCGAGCAGGAGATCCAGAGACTTTTCATCGACGATTCTGGCTTTGATTTGTTTCATCAGAACGCCCTCTGCAATAAAGCCAGCAGATCCTCTTCATCGGTTTCACGAGGTGAGGTCATGACACAAATATCCTTTATCGCCCTTTGCGCAAGCAGGGGGAGATCTTCCTTGCGCACCCCGAGTTCGCGCAATGAATTGGGGGCGCCGGCGACTTCAAGCATGCTCATGATTGTTTCATAGGCCATTTCCTTCGCTCCATCGAGGTCATTCACTGCCTGGAACCCCATAGCCCTGGCCATTTCCGCTATTTTATCGGTCACTACGGGAAAATCGTACAGCAGCACCTCTGGCAACAGGGCAGCATTCACGCTGCCATGATTGGCATCGTAGAGACCGCCGATGGGATGAGACAATGCATGTCCTATACCGAGCAGGGAATTGGAGAAGGCCATGCCTGCATGCAAGCTTGCCCGCGCCAGCGTTTCCATATCCTCTGGACGCCGCTCGTGCACCGCATCGGCGAGACTGGTTGAAAGTAGCCTCAGTGCGCGCAAGGCATTAACATCGGTCAGGGTTGAAGAGGCCACGGAGAAAAAAGCCTCGACAGCATGAGTCAACGCATCCATGGCAGTTGTACCGACATATTCGTCGGGTAAGGTAAGCAGAGTATCGGGATCAGTGAGGCTGATATCCGGTGCGACACAGCGGCTCATAATGGTTAGCTTGCATCTTTCCTGGGTGTCATTAACGACCACAAACTGAGACACATCGGAGCCCGTCCCACAGGTTGTGGGACAAAGCACCAGCGGCGGCAGGGGACGGTGAATTTTATCATTCCCAGCATATGCGCAGATATTTCCGCCATTGGAGACCAGGATGGCAATCCCTTTGGCGGCGTCCATAGCGCTACCGCCCCCCAGGCCGACAATCACATCAGCACCGTTGGCGATATATTCTTTTGCACCCTGCTCGATCTCGAAATCTTTAGGGTTGGACGTGACCTGATCATAAAAAACGAAGGACAGGTCGGCATCAAGCAGGCTTTTCATGGCTCGATCCACCCAGCCGGCGTTAAAAAGTCCCTGATCACTGACCAGAAAAACTTTCTTGCCGCCAAGTCGGCGCGCACACGAACCTACCTGACTGAGCAGACCTCGGCCAAAGATAATCTCGGGAACTTCAAACTTGCAGTGGAGTTGAGAACCAATTGACATTTACATTCTCCATCGATACGCATCAGGGAAATTTAAGCTTCAAAACTGTAGAGAATCTCAAAATCCCTGCACAATCAACACATTAAGCCTCCAGCAAATCCCGTACCACAATGTCAAACATCGTTATTTTTTAATCAAACGAACCGCTTTGCCATTCTGCCTGGAGCGGGATTTTTTTCCACATCGCAGAGATTCTCTACATATTTCATAATAACCTTAAATACCTGACATAATCCAGTAGGGATTGGCCAAAATACCCCTTACCAGATCTTTGGTAAAAATAGCCAACTCTCTGATCTTGCGTTTCTTTCGCAAAGAAAACACAGCAGACCCTCTTCCCAGCCGTGCGGTCGAGGCATGCATCCATTTCCCCATGCGTAACCCCGGCGATATCCTAATTCTCTACAATAATCAGAAATTTAGAGCATGGCGTCATCATAAAATGCATCAAAAAGCACGATAAACGGCGTTTTATGGCATTGGCACTGTGGTTGCACTAGCCGACAACATCGGGACACGGGAACCCGCGGGACTTGGTCCTGTAGTGGAATCAAACACGGTTTAACCGGTAGATGAGTTCTCCCCCGGGTGAAATAGAGTCGTACGGCAACCGGCTCAATCGAATCCGGCACAAACCGGTTAGTTCCGCTTCACTGGATGGACGAAGAACTGCACATCTCCCTGTTTATGCCCATTCTGGGACAAGGACGTCCTGTACAGAAAACACCTGACGGGTATTGGGCACAATTGTCTACACAAACTTTAAGGAGGCACACCAATGATGAGGAAAGTACTTTTGAAGATTGCCGTTCCACTGCTGGTTTTATCAATGTTTGCGGCCGGTACGGCTCAAGCCGCATTTACCCTCTACGATCAGGATGGGGCAACGATTACCACGGACGCGTTCTTCAACACCTTCTATGTCTACAGCAGCAGCGACAACGAGATTTCCGGAGTTGACCGCGACCAATCCCGGGTGAAGATGGGTTTCCTGCCCAACTACATCGGATTCAACTTCAGCAAAAAGCTCGACAACATGACAGTTGGCGGCCGCTCGTCGTTCTGGGTCACAATCAACGACAGCGAAGAGAATGTCACCGAGACCGGCATCGACGTACGCCAGTTCTATGGCACGGTGGATGGCGACTGGGGCCAGGTGCTGATCGGCAAGGACTTCGGCCTGTTCTGCCGTTCCAACATCTTCCTCGACGAGATTCTGATGGGCTACGGCAACGTCAGCGACACCCTCGGGCTGATCGACGGCACCGGCGTGTCGTTCGGCAACATCGGCACCGGCTACATCTACCCGTTCCCCAACGCACAGATCACCTACCGCTCGCCGGTCCTGGCCGGCTTCCGGCTGGCCATCGGCATTGTTGACCCCGCCCACACCGCGGATAATTTTGACTCGGCAGTGGTCCCCGAGGAAAGTGCGCCGCAGTTCCAGGGAGAATTGACCTACCTGTACACTTTCGAAAAAGGTTCCATAACTGCCTGGGCAGGCTTCCTCCAGCAGACTTCCGAAGACGCCGGTGATACGGACGCCGAGGTTGA
Source organism: Desulfuromonadales bacterium (assembly GCA_051305875.1). Taxonomy (GTDB): domain Bacteria; phylum Desulfobacterota; class Desulfuromonadia; order Desulfuromonadales; family BM103; genus M0040. The sequence continues at coordinate 10,366 of JBPPMD010000189.1, forward strand.
CTCCAAGGGTGTCTCTTACGGCATCCAGGCGAAATATGTCGGCCTGGGCCTGTCGGCCTCGGGCTTCGACGCCTCTGGTGTTGGCCTGTTGCTTGGGCCTGGCGTTGACAACACTCTTGGGCTACCGCTGCTTGAAGCCGATGGCGATGAAGTCGACAGCAACGGCTATCTCCTGCAGGCCTCCTACACTTATGGCCCAGCCAGGGTGGTGGCCTCCTATGGTCGCAACAAGCTCGAGACCAACCCCGACGAATGGGAGAATAAAACAGCGACGGGCGCCCTTTTCTATACACTCAACGACCATGTCAAGCTGGTTGCCGAGTATAACGTCAACGAAATCTCGATCGGTGATCTCGAAGAGGAAACCAAGACCATTGCGCTGGGTGGGGTAATAAGCTTCTAAGCTCTGACTTGTCACCAGGAAGCCTTGGCGAGACTCCTGAATTCAATCGAGGATAGAGGCCAATTGACAACAATCTCTTAAACGAAAGGGAATTAAGATGAAAAAACTCACGTCATTAATATTTATGATGATCCTGGTTTTGTCGCTGACCGCCTGTGCCAGCATGAAAGAAAAACAAGCGAAACCTATCAAGTGTCCGGCCTGCGGATATGAGGGGCTGGATTATATCTACCAACCTTAAAAAGGTGAGCCAGGAGGCTGGATAATGCCTAAATATATGATTGAAAGAGATCTTCCGGGAGCCGGAGCTCTCGGTGCGGAAGAACTGGCAGGGATTTCCCGGAAATCCTGCAGTGTTCTGGAAGAGATGGGGCCAAAGATTCAATGGGTGCAGAGCTATGTCACCGACGACAAAATTTACTGCGTCTACATCGCTCCAAACGAGCAGATGGTACGGGAACATGCCGCACAGGGAGGGTTCCCGGCCAACAGTATCAGCGCGGTCCGCAAGGTTATTGATCCGACGACCGCAGAATCATAAACATATACGTGGAGAAGAAAATGTCCTCTGCGAATATCTAAAGATGTAAGGAGAATTCAAATGACATTAGCATTGCTATTATTGATTTGCATGATGTGGGTTCCGGTCGGTATGTTTTTTTTGGGTAAGGGCGAGGCCAAAAGTACCGGCTTTGTCACCGGCGTTGTCGGTACCCTGGTTGTAATAGGCGCGATTCTTCAGGCGGCCATTTTCGCCGACCCGTTTACCGCCGGCCTGCTGTT
>JBPPMD010000210.1:0-6648 GCA_051305875.1 Desulfuromonadales bacterium
ACGGTGACGGAAAGCGGGATTGTCGTGGTGCCTCGAATAGACAAGTAGCCGCTGCAGCGGTTGCCGTATGCTCAGCTGATGCAGGCTGACGATTTTCACATCCTGTATCAGCTTAAAGTTTCATCTTCTCCGCAAATAAAGCCTCAAGCCTCAAGCCTCAAGCCTCACCTCCCACAGAAAACTCATGACACAAGCCACTCTTTTGTGTATAAAATCATCACCGCTAAACAAACGACATCGTAACTATTCAGTTCCCTTACTCAACGGCACAGCATGTGGGCTGCAGCTGTTGCTTGCGGGAAGTTAAGTGGCAACGTTGACGCAGGCAATGGCTGCAGACCACATGCACTCGCTTATGTGCTGAATAGTTACACGACATCAACTCTTAAAGGAATTTTCTCATGTACAGCTGTGCAGATCTGAAAAAAGGCATCAAATTGATGATCGACAACGAGCCCCACGTCATCGTGCAGTTTGATTTCACCAAGCCCGGCAAAGGCCAGGCCCTTTACAAGTGCAAGCTGCGCAACATGATCACCGGCTCCCTCTTCGACCGCACCTATCGTTCCGGCGAAAGCTTTGAGCCGGCGAGCCTGGAAGAACGTGACATGCAGTACCTTTATCGGGACGAAACCGGTTATGTGTTCATGGACCAGAAGACTTACGAGCAGACCTCGATCAGCGAGGAAGTCCTGGGCGACGACCACTATTTCCTGGTCGACAACATGGAGGTCAAAGTCCTCTTGCATAACGAACGTGGCATCGGCGTTACCCTGCCGAACTTCGTTAATCTGCGCGTCACCCAGTCCGACCCCTGGGTCAAGGGCGACACCGCCGCCGGCAACAACAAGCCGGCCACCGTGGAAAGCGGCTACACCCTGCAGGTACCCTCTTTCGTCGAGCAAGGCGCCCTGATCCAGATCGACACGCGCACCGGCGAATACGTGACCCGCGTCAAGGAGTAGCTCGAACCGGCCATCTGAGTGAAAAACGTCCGCAAGCGGACGTTTTTTTTTAAACTTTTCCGAAAGTGTTTCGTCTAAGATACGGCGAGCCTGAAATTTACGAGATAGCCAGATACGGAACCATCGCAGAAAGTCGCAAAACATGCTGGACAAGCGGATACAACCCGACGACACCCCAAACAATCGATGTGCGTGGCTCTGCCGTGGCCTCATCTTCCTGCTGCTCGCCGCCTGTACCCCGGCAGTCACCTACCAGGCATCAGCCATTCAGGCACAGGGGGTTTTCTCTGCAAGCGGAGAGGCCCCGTTGCCTGTGCATTGGTGGACAAACTTCGAGGATCCGGCCCTTGATCGCCTGATCGCTCAGGCTCTCGCTGACAACTTTACCTTGCAGAGCTCCTGGGACCGCCTTGACCAGGCCCGGGCTGTGGCACGCAGGGCCGGTGCCGATCTGGTTCCGCAGCTGAGTGGCGAAGCAGGAGGCAGCGTCAGCAGCTCACGCATCGATTCCCGCAGCAACTCATCACAGAGTTTCAATCTGGGGCTGGTCGCAAGTTACGAAATCGACCTCTGGGGACGTATTCGTTCCACCAGTGAGGCTGCCGTACTCGATGCCCTGACCAGCGAGGAGGATTTACAGACGGCAGCCCTGACACTGTCTGCCCAGGTAGCGACAACCTGGTACCAGTTGCTCGAGCAGCTTGGCCAGATCGAGATTCTCGAGCAGCAACAGCACACCAACGAGCAGGCTCTCGAACTGGTCAGCCTGCAGTTTCGCACCGGCCAGGTCAGTATCGCCGACCTTTTGCAACAACGTCAGGTGGTTGAGAGTCGGCGCGGCGAACGGGCCCTGGCCGCCGCTCAAGCCCAGGTGCTGCAGAACCAGTTGGCGGTGCTCCTTGGTGTGGCTCCCGACCAAGCTCCGCCACTGACCTCTAGCAAGTTCGGCGAACTGCCACCGCTTCCATCTACCGGACTGCAGAGCAGCCTGCTTCAACGACGCCCCGACGTGCGCGCCTCATGGCTGCAGTTGCAGGCGGCTGACCAACGGGTCGCCGCTGCTGTGGCCGATCGTTTTCCCCGTCTCAGCCTGATCGATCGGGCCGGTGCCACCAATGAACAGTTCGAAAACCTGTTTGACGACTGGCTGGCCTCTCTGGCCGCCAATCTGCTCACACCGCTGATCGATGGCGGTCGACGTCGTGCTGAAGTCGAGCGCAGCCAGGCTGTGGCCGCTGAGGCCCTCCATGATTACGGCCAAACGGTTCTCGAGGCTTTTGCAGAGGTTGAGAATGCCTTGACCCAGGAGCAGAGACAGCAGGAGTACCTTGTCAGTATCAGCCGTCAGCTGGAACTTTCCATTCAAGCCTCCAGGCGTATCCGCGACCGTTATCTCAACGGTGCCGAGGACTACCAGCGGGTTCTCGCTGCGCTGCTTTCCAATCAGCTTTTGCAGCGCACCCAGCTTTCAGCACGGCGGGAGCTCTTCGTCAACCGCATCAACCTCTGTCGGGCTCTAGCCGGTGGCTGGGAGATGTCACGACAGTCAGAACAACCGATCATTCCAGGTGAATAGCATGTGTCCAGACCAGCATCAACAGCCCCACACCCCCTCCGTGCAGAACCGCAGAGCCGCCCGGCTGAGATTGCTGCTGCCGATCCTCGTTGTCATCTGCGCTGCGGCAATCGCGGTCTGGATGATGCAGTCGGGTCCAAAAGCCAAGCCCCGGGTCAAGGTTCGCAATGCCGCCATCGTGGATGTGCGGCCCATCGAATTCGGCCGGCAAACTACAACTGTCAGCGCCATGGGTGCGGTCATACCGCGGCGCGAGGTCATTCTCAAACCCCAGGTCAGCGGCGGGATTATCCAGATAAGTGACAAACTGATCCCGGGCGGACACTTTGCCAGGGGCGAGCAGCTGCTCAGTATTGATCCGCGTGACTACCAGCTTGCAGCGCAACAACTCGCCAGTGAGGTCGCCAGGGTCGAAGCAGACCGACAATTAGAACTGGGCCGGCAACGGGTTGCTCAGAAAGAATATGAATTGCTCGGCGAAACGGTCAGTGTGGAGGAAAAAGCACTGATGCTCCGGCAACCGCAGCTTGAGAATCTCCGCGCCGTTCTGGACGGGACCAGAGCCCGTCTCGAACAGGCACAGCTTGATCTGGCGCGGACTGTTATCAAAGCCCCGTTCAACGCCGTGATCATGTCCCGCGAAATCAATATCGGCACCATCGTCTCTCCAAGCACCACCCTGGCAACCCTGGTCGGCAGCGATAGTTACTGGATCGAAGCGCCGATTCCAGCCAGTCAGCTGAAATGGATCAATACCGGTCAGGATGGTATTGCCGCGGGCTCAACGGTGCGCATCTTCGATAACGCGACCTGGGGTGCAGATCGCTTCCGGAACGGACAGGTGATCGGGCTGACGGCCACGGTTGAGGAGCAGGGGCGTATGGCCAAGTTGCTGGTTGAAGTCAGCGACCCGCTTGCCCTGCAGGCTTCCACAAAGGGACAGCCAGTACTGCTGCTCGGCAGTTATGTCCGGGTAGAAATCGCAGGGGCAAACTTGCCGCACGCTGCGGCGATCGAGCGTGATCTGATCCACGACGGCAACCATGTCTGGATTATGGATGATCAGGGGACTCTCGACATCCGTTCTGTGGACATTGCCTTTCGCGGCCAGAACAAGGTTCTGATCACCGGCGGAATCCGCGACGGCGAACTTCTGGTCACATCCAACCTGCCCTCGCCGGTACAGGGTATGAGCCTGAGGCTCAAGGACAGTGAGACCACAAACCCCGCTGAGGCAAAGAAAGTTGAGCCATGAAGCCTTCGCGTAAAGAATTCTGGCAGCGGGGCCCGCTCGCCTGGATGACCTATAACCGGGTCACGCCCAACCTGCTGATGATTGCCCTGCTGCTCGGCGGGATCTTCGTCTCGGGACAGATCAAGAAAGAGGTCTTCCCTGAGTACGAGCTCGATCTGGTCACCGTCAGTGTCGCCTATCCCGGAGCCAGCCCGGAGGAAGTAGAGCACGGCATCATACTGGTTGTCGAAGAAGCGGTGCGCAGTCTTGAAGGGATCAAGGAGTTGACAGCAACTGCGGCGGAGGGCCGCGGATCAATCCGCATCGAACTCCAGGTTGACGCCGACCAGCAAAAAGTCTACCAGGAGATCAAGCAGGAGATCGACCGGATTCGCACCTTTCCGGTCGATGCAGAGGAACCGCAGGTTTCGCTGCTGACCCGCCGACGTGAAGTCCTTAATATCCAATTTTACGCCGACATCTCGGAAGCCGCTCTGCGCGAGACGGTCGAGCAGGTTCGTGACCGCTTGCTGCAGGATCCCGGGATCACCCAGATCGATCTCTCGGGAGCACGTGATCTGGAGATTCACGTCGACGTACCGCAGGAGAAGTTGCGCGCCCACAACCTCACTCTCGACGGCATCGCAAGGACCATTGAGGCGGCTTCAACCGAGATTCCCGGTGGAGCCGTAGAAACCAGTGGCGGCGATATCATGTTGCGTGTTACCGATCGCCGTGACTGGGCCAGAGAATTTGCCCGCATTCCAATCATCAGCACCGCAGACGGCACGGTGGTTCTGCTGGAGGATCTTGCCACCGTCCGTGAGACCTTCGAAGACAGTAATCGCTTTGCCACCTACAACGGCCAGCGTAGCATCGGTCTCGACGTCTACCGGGTTGGCGATCAGACCCCGATCGGTGTCTCCCGGGCAGTTCGCGACGCCATGAGCGAAATCGAGGCCGACCTGCCGACGGGGATCAACTGGGATATCAACCGCGACCGTTCCCAGGTCTACGAGCAGCGTCTCAACCTGCTGTTGAAGAACGCCGCCCTGGGTCTGGCTCTGGTGCTGCTACTGCTCGGTCTCTTTCTTGAATTCAAGCTGGCTTTCTGGGTGACCATGGGCATCCCGATCTCCTTCCTCGGCGGCCTGATGTTCCTCCCCGCCATGGGCGTGTCGATCAATATCATGTCGATGTTTGCTTTTATAATCGCCCTGGGGATCGTGGTCGACGATGCCATCGTAGCTGGAGAAAACATCTATGAATACCGCCAGCGCGGTCATGGCATGGCCAAGGCTGCCATCCTCGGCGCCCGCAATGTGGCCACACCGATCACCTATGCCATTCTGACCAACATCGTCGCGTTTTTGCCGCTCTATTTTATCCCCGGCACCCTGGGCAAGATCTGGAAGATGATCCCCGTGGTGGTGATTACCGTCTTCATCGTTTCGTGGGTTGAAGCCTTGTTTATCCTGCCGGCCCACCTCGCCCACACCCGCAGTTCCCCCTCCAGCAAACTGACCGCCCGCCTGCACGATTGGCAGCAGGGTTTCAGTGCGGGCGTCTCGCGCTTTATCGACAGGCGCTACCGGCCGCTGCTTGAACTGAGTCTCCGCTGGCGCGCTCTGACCGTTGCCATCGGCTTGGCTGTGCTGATGATCGTTCTCAGCTTTGTCATGAGTGGCCGCATCGGCATGATCCTGATGCCGCGGGTGGAATCGGACCAGGCGGTCGTTACCGCCGTCCTGCCGGCTGGAAGTCCACTGACTGAAGCCCTGCGGATTCAAGAGCTTCTGGTTGCCGGCATTGAAAACGTGGCCGCAGCCAATGGTGGTGAAGAGCTGCTGCAGGGGGTCTTCGCCATGGTCGATGAGGGCCAGGTGGGAGTGACGGCCTACCTGACGCCGCCCGGCATCCGGCCGCTGAACACCGGCGAGGTCACCCAGCTCTGGCGCACACAAGTCGGTCCGATTATTGGTCTCGAATCGTTGCGTTACGAATCAGATCGCGGCGGCCCCGGAGGGGGGGGAGCCCTGACCGTGGAACTCTCGCATCGTGACACCGAGGTTCTCGACCTGGCCAGCAGCGCACTGGCGGAGAGACTGGATGAATTTGCCAACGTCAAGGATATCGACGATGGCGTCACCCTTGGCAAAGAACAACTCGACTTCCGTATCAAGCCGAGCGGCGAGAGTCTCGGCCTGACTTCCAGTGAAATCGCCCGCCAGGTACGCAACGCTTTTTCCGGCACCGAAGCGTTACGTCAGCAGCGTGGACGCAACGAGGTCACGGTCCGGGTACGCATGCCGGAAAGCGAACGCAGCAGCGAATTCAGTATTGAGAATCTGATGATCCGCACCCCTGCCGGAACCTTCGCTCCCCTTTTCGAAATTGCTGAAGTCGAACGCGGCCGCGCCTATACGACCATCAACCGCCGCGACGCCCGCCGGACCGTAACGGTCAGCGCCGATGTCGAGCCACTCAGTCAGACAGGTCAGATCCTTGCCACACTGAACAGTCAGATTCTTCCCGAGCTGGCCCGCGACTACCCGGGATTAACCTACGGTTACCAGGGACGCCAGGCCAGCATGAAAGAGAGTACCGGCGGCTTGTTCAAGGGTTTCATTCTGGCCATGATTGCCATCTACTTTCTGCTGGCGATCCCGTTCCGCAGCTATAGCCAACCGATGATTGTCATGCTGGCGATCCCGTTCGGCGTGGTCGGTGCCATTCTCGGCCATCTGCTCAGGGGCTACAGCCTCAGCCTGATGAGCATGATGGGGATCGGGGCCCTCTCCGGGGTCGTGGTCAACGACTCCCTGGTACTGATCGACTATGCCAACCGCCAGCGACTCGAGGGCGCCTCCGCT
>JBPPMD010000221.1:0-2680 GCA_051305875.1 Desulfuromonadales bacterium
ACAGCCAGCCGCGCAAAAAACGCAGATAGCTGTTCTTCAGGCTTTTGCGACTGCTCGGCGACTCCTCTTGCTGCCACTGGTGCAGCTGGAAGCGTACATCCATGAAATCGTGGAACAGGGCTCCGCGAATCTCCGGATCGTCCTGTTCTGCAAGTTTTTCGAACAAGGGCCGACCAATATGGCGCGCCCCCTGAATTTCCAACTCCTTGGGGTACCGGTTGTAATGTCGCGATGCAATCACCCAGGGTGGCAGGTTGCAGCGGTTCATTGATGTCGAATACATGTTTGTCATAAACAGCACAATGAGAGTGACGGTCTCTATGGTAAAAGAACGCAGCTTTTAATCGTCATTGCAGTTAGAGTGCCAAATGGTTTATCGATTGTTTTGGCATCGCTGATGCACAACCATCTCATATACTTTTCTTAAATAATTACAGGAGTTGCGTGTTATGAGGCGAGCATTGGTTGTTGATGACGAAGCGTTATTGCGGCGTCAGGTTGCGGAAATCGTTGCTGGCTACGGGTTTGACGAGATCCTCGAAGCCGAAAACGGTGTTCAGGCCGTTGAAATCGCGACCCACCAGGAAATTCTGCTGGTGGTGATGGATGTCGGCATGCCTGTTATGGATGGCATCACAGCTGCCGAAAAAATAGGCAAGATCAAACCATTGCCGATTGTGCTGGTTACGGCGAGTACCGAGGCGGACACGATCGAGCGGGCACGCCTGGCCGGAGTAATGAATTACGTGGTCAAACCGGTGCGTGCCGAACAGTTGTTTGTCGCTGTGGATCTCGCTATTCATCAGTTCGTTGAACTGTCCAGTCTGCGCGAGGAAGTGGCCAAGCTTCAGGAAACGCTCGAATCCAGAAAGGTGATTGATCGTGCCAAGGGGGTTTTGATGAAGCGTGGCATGGATGAGCCGCAGGCCTTCAGGCGCCTGCAGAAACTGGCTATGGATAAACGCAAGTCTTTGCGTGAAGTCGCCGAAGCGGTGTTGTTGACCGAAGACTGAAACGATGACTTTGTGGCCATCCGGAATACCCGGATGAGCATAACTGAAGGTTGAGAGCCCGCCAAATCGGTGGGCTCTTTATCCATTGTACAAATCCTTTTCCTTTCAGTCAGTCAAATGATTCCTCTAGCAGTCTGTCGGACTATACGGGCCGAAGCGAAAATTTGGATGATTGAGAACAGATTTTAGCTCATTTGCAGGTTCATAGCCGTAGCTATGGACCAAAAAGGAGCTGAAATATGGGCCAAACAGCCGGATTTGCAGCCGGCTCATGGAAGTCCGACAGGCTGCTAGTCCAGCAGCCCTTGGAGTTCCGGTTCAAAGATCTCCCAGACGCGCTTCTCCAGTTTTTCGATGAACTCCGGGCTGGTGATGTTCGGCAGCTTGATGTTCGGGTTAGGATTCTCGGACACTTCGGCCGGCAGACAGAACTCTGCTTTACTATAGCCCTGGCGCAGTTCCAGGGCCAGGCCGCGCAGAAAGGCCCGACGTACAGCAGCGCGGATCTCTTCAATGCTGACATCCAGATTGCATTCACTCTTCAGGCAGTTGACCACCATCTGCGTTCCGATGCCTTTGGCGATGTCGAAGAATTTGCACAGGCCGATCATATCGAAACCGACGATGTGCAGCTTGTCCTCGGTAATCCCTTTGACCCAGGATTCAAGATCCGACTTGCCTTCACGGGTCAGCAGCCCGTAGGTGCCCATCGACATGTGCCCGCCGGCGATCGCCCAGGCGTAACCGGGGTTGGTCTCCGGCTGGTAGGCGGCGATCTCCAGCCCCTTGACGTGGTAGGCATAGGCGGTTTCACCGAGACTTGACGACAGGCGCATGGAACCCTTGCCGATTTCCGGCAAACGGCCTTCTCCGGCCTGGATGACCAGCTCCCTGATTTTTTCATAATCACCAAAGGTCGCGCCATTGAGAATACGCTGGTGCGGATGTCTTGCGTTGTACGACAGGGCATAAGCAATGGTGACGCCAAGGGAAATGGCATCCATGCCGTAGTTGTCGGCGAGCTGGATCAGGCGTGCCGCTTGGCCGGCCTCATGGATGCCGAGGTTGGTGCCGAGCAGGTTGAGTGGCTCGTAGTCGAACTTGGCGAGGAATTCGCCCTTGCTGCCGTCGGCGTTTTTCTCCGAGACATTGTTGTGACAGGTGATGCCGCAGCGGAAGCAGGCCTCCGACTTGATGTGGTAGTCGCGCTCGACATTGACGCGGAACAGCCGCTCCGGAAGATCGTTGTCCTGCGGGCGGAAGTTGTTGACCGGCACGGCGTGGAATTCCTGCAGCACGTCGTAGGCCGCCCAGGTTCCACCGCCGCCGCCACGACTCAGGGGTTGGATGCGGGCCGATCCGCCGCCCTTGATGACGTTGATATTGACCTTCTTCACCGCATCGCTGATTTTACCGACTTTGTCGCTGCTCTGCGCCACCAGGGCAAGAATATTCTTGTAACCCATCAGGCTGCCCATGCCGCCGCGCCCGGCGAAGCGGCATTTATCTTCATGCGATTTAAGCTGGTTCTCGGTGGACAGGGCGACGGCGCCCATGTAGTTGTTCTGCCAGTTCTCTCCGGCTTGACCGATGGCGGCAAAGTGGGCGTCGGCGTACTCTTTTTGCAGGGTCATGATCTTGGCGTGGGTCGAGAGCCCGAGCAGATG
>JBPPMD010000177.1:0-8555 GCA_051305875.1 Desulfuromonadales bacterium
GGATCCTTATCTGACAACCTCAAATAAACGGAACAAGAAAGGTGACAATCATGAACCTGCTGAACAATGCCATCCTGAAAGTCCCGACACCTGTCAATGAACCGGTTTACAGCTACGCACCCGGAACGCCGGAACGCACCATGCTCAAAGCGGCTATTGACGAGATTACCTCGAAGCAAGTGGAAATTCCCCTGATTATCGGCGGCAAGGAAGTGCGCACCGGCAAGCTCGGTAAAATCGTTATGCCTCACGATCATCAGCATGTCCTCGGCGAGTATCACCAGGCCGGTGAAAAAGAGATCAACATGGCGATCGATGCCGCTATGGCTGCCAAAGCGGGTTGGGCAAATCTGCGCTGGGAAGAGCGCGCCGCCATCTTCCTGAAAGCGGCCGAACTGCTTTCCGGCAAGTATCGCTACATGATGAATGCTATCAGCATGCTGTCAACCAGCAAGACTGCATTCCAGGCTGAGATCGATGCGGCCTGTGAGCTGATCGATTTCCTGCGTTTCAATGTATACTACGCACAGCAGGTCTATACCGATCAGCCCCTGTATTCTTCAAAAGGCCTCTGGAACTTCGTGCAGCAACGGCCTCTCGAAGGCTTTGTTTTTGCCGTTGCTCCATTCAATTTCACCGCGATCGCCGGCAACCTGGCCACGGCTCCGGCCATCATGGGCAATACAGTCCTGCTCAAGCCGGCATCATCTTGTGTCTATACGCCTTACCTGTTCATGCAGATCCTCAAGGAAGCCGGGATGCCCGACGGCGTCATCAACTTCATACCGGGTCCCGGTTCGATGGTCGGCAGGATCTGTCTCGATCATCGCGACCTCGGCGGTATTCATTTTACCGGCTCGACCGGCGTCTTTCACCAGATGTGGCAGACGGTCGGCAGCAATATCGCCAAATACAAGTCGTACCCCCGCATTGTCGGCGAAACCGGCGGTAAAGACTTTATTTTTGCCCATCAGAGTGCCGACGTGAAGCAGCTGGCCACCGCTATCATCCGTGGTGGCTTCGAATTTCAGGGTCAGAAATGCTCCGCAGCCTCGCGCAGCTATATCCCGGCATCCATCTGGGGGCAGGTTCGCCAGATTCTAGAGACGGACATGGCCAGGATCAAGATGGGACCGAGCAATGATTTCAGCAACTTTTTTAACGCGGTCATCGACAAGTCAGCCTTTGCGACCATCACCGAATTTATCGATTATGCCAGGGACGCCAAGGATGCCGAGGTCATCATCGGAGGCGGTTACGATGACAGCACAGGCTATTTCATCGAGCCGACCGTGATTCTGACCAGTAATCCACACTTCCGCACGATGGAAGAAGAGATTTTCGGGCCGGTTATGACCATCTACGTTTATGACGATACCAAGTTCGAAGAAATCCTTGACGTCTGCGACCGGACCTCGATCTACGCCCTGACCGGTGCCGTGTTTGCCACGGAAAGACAGGCTGTGAGCCTTGCCATCAGCAAACTGGAAAACGCCGCAGGCAACTTCTATATCAATGACAAGCCGACCGGTGCCGTGGTTGGCCAGCAGCCGTTCGGCGGCGCCCGGGCTTCTGGCACCAATGACAAAGCCGGTTCTTATCTGAACCTGGTTCGCTGGGTTTCGCCGCGAACGATCAAGGAAACTTTCGATGCACCTTCGAGCTTTGAATATCCCTTCATGGACGCCGAATAATAGGGAATGTGGAGGAATCAATGTCTCTGTTTAATTTTCTTGTCTCAAAAACGATCATGCATGTGCCCGGTCCGATTGTCGGTTTCTTTGCCAAAAGTTATATTGCTGGTGAGGATCTCGTCGCGGCTGTTGCGACCACCCGGAATCTGAATCACAGGGGGATGGTCGCGACTATCGATATTCTCGGTGAGTTCATCAAGACCAGGGAAGAGGCGACCTATTTCAAGCAGCAGTGCCTTGATATCCTGAACGGGATCGACACGGAAGGCCTTGACGCCAACCTGTCGCTCAAACCCACTCAGATGGGCCTGGAGCTCGACAAGGAGTTCGCTTTCGCAAACATCCGTGAAATCGTTGCCCAGGCGGCCAGCCTGAATAATTTCGTACGCATCGATATGGAAGATCATCCCTGTACTGATGACACCCTCGAATTCTTTCGCCGCCTGCGCGAAGAGTTCCCGGGACACGTCGGTGTCGTCTTGCAATCCTACCTGCGTCGAACCCTGGACGATATCGAAAGTTTGAGTGACGGTCTGCTGCATTTCAGGCTCTGCAAGGGCATCTATAATGAGCCGAGATCGATCGCTTACAAGGACATGGCAATCATCAATCGCAGTTTTGTCTGTTGCCTTGAGAAGATGTTCGAGAAGAAGGCCTATGTCGGCATCGCCACGCATGACGAAAAGCTGATATTTGAGGCGCAGCAGCTGATCAGCAAATTTGGTCTGAAACGGCACGAGTACGAGTTTCAGATGCTGCTTGGCGTTGATCCTGAGTTACGCGACCTATTGGTTGCGCAAGGGCATCGTCTGCGCATCTATGTTCCTTTTGGCAAGTCGTGGCTGCCGTATTCCAAGCGTCGCCTCAAAGAGAATCCGAGTATCGCCAGGCATGCCTTGAAGCAGATGCTTGGCATGTAGTTGGTTTTCGTCCGGAAACGGCCCTTTTCCGGATCGAAAACTTTGCTTGTGCTATCCGGAGTTTCCATAGATGAAACCCTGAAGGGGGGATGATCGCTTGTTGATCTCCCCCTTTTCATGTATTTTCTTTCGGGATCAAAAACAAAAAATAGCATTTGTGTCTTTGAGACGGCAAAGAATAATTGTTGGCTTTTGTCCTGAAAATGTACTTCCCGGGGTTTTGGTGACTTGGCGGCAATCCAGATGCCTGCTGACTCAGAGACGTTTTAACGGTGTTTGAATGGCTCGACAGGCAACCCTGAAAACCGTATACCGTCTCTGGTGGCCGCTGGCCGCGACCTGGCTGATGATGGCTGTCGAAGGACCCTTCCTGGCGGCTGTCATTGCCCGCATGGCTGATAGTGCTACCAATCTGGCGGCCTACGGTATCGCCTATGCTTTCGGTTTGATCGCCGAGGGTCCGGTAATCATGCTGCTGAGCGCAGCGACGCGGCTTGCTCTGGGGCGTAGCGATTATCTGCGATTGCGAGCCTTCTCAATTATCATGTGCGCAATCGTCACGCTGTTGCTGCTGCTGTTGGTGTCTCCATCGATTTTTACCCCTTTGACGAGCACTCTGCTCGGCTTGTCTGCAGATGTTGCCCGCCATGTTCACCAGGCCTTGTGGCTGCTTCTTCCCTGGCCGGCGGCCATCGGTATGCGTCGTTTCTACCAGGGGGTGTTGATCGCCCATCATCAGCCGGGCAGGGTTGCCGTTGGCACCATTGTCAGACTGCTCGCCATGTCCGCGACGGCGTTCTCGCTCTTGACCTTTGAAACACTGGACGGAGCAAGCTTGGGGGCCTGCTCCCTCAGTGCCGGGGTGGTTGCCGAAGCGCTGGCAACCCGTTGGCTGGCCCGGAGGGCAATCGCAATCTCGCTGGGAGAGTCAGGGATGGATATTGTCATGCCCTCCTATACTGCACTCAGCCGCTTTTATCTGCCTCTGGCGATGACGCCGTTAATCGGCCTGAGCATCCATCCGGTTGTCACGTTTTTTCTTGGTCACAGTCACAGGGCACTTGAGTCTCTGGCAATCATGCCGGTCCTTTATGCGCTGACATTCCTGTTTCGCGCCCTGGGACTTTCTTTCCCTGAAGTTGCCATTGCCACGCTAAGGAATGGCGCGCAGAATCGCGGCGTGATTCGAAAATTCGCGATCATCCTGGCGATGGCATTGGGTGGAGGGTTGTCGTTGATTGCATTTACGCCGCTGAATGTCTTCTGGTTCGCAACCCTCTCCGGATTGCCTGTCGAGCTGGTTCGACTGGCGATTCCGCCCTTGCAGATCATGGCGGTTTTCCCGGCCCTGACGGTCGCCATTGGTTACCAGCGGGCGATCCTGATCGATGTCGGCGTCACGCTGCCGGTAATCCTGGCGACAGTGATTGAAGCTCTGGGAATTTTCTCGATTCTGGCTCTGCTTATACTATACTCAATGCTTCCGGGAGTAACCTCTGCCGCGCTTGCCTACCTGCTTGGTCGTTGTCTGGCACTGCTTTACCTGTGCCGGCCATGCGCCGGTGTACTGCGTCGCAGCGCTGCCATTCTTTGATAACCCTATTACGGAGCTTTTGATGCAGGAAGACAACACCCGCAGCGGGGTCTGGTTTGTTCTGATGGCTGCGGTTTTGTGGGGAACAACCGGAACATCCCAGGCTTTTGCACCTGCCGGGTTCGACCCGATGGTGATCGGCACCCTGCGCCTGGCACTTGGTGGTGGCGCAATGTTGCTGATGGTGGTGTTACGGAGTGGCACGTCACAGCTGCGTGGCTGGCCACTTAAGGCGACGCTTGTCGCTGCGGTTTTTACTGCGCTATATCAGGCCTGTTTCTTTGCCGGGGTCGCCAAAACCGGGGTAGCAGTCGGCACCATCGTCGGCATCGGCAGCGCACCGGTTGCCGGCGGGGTCCTCGGTTATCTCTTTCGAAATGAGCGGCCGGGACGACCCTGGTTTGTAGCGACTGCGCTAGCAATTTGCGGTTGCGTTGTACTGACCTTCAGCAGTGGAGGGGACGTCAGCATCGACCCGGTCGGTGTTGCCCTCGCAATCGGTGCCGGCATCTCCTATGCGGCCTATACGCTGGTCATAAAGGGGCTTCTGGAAAAACATGAGCCGGACGCGGTTATTGCCGTAATTTTTTGTATCGGTGCCCTGATGCTTGCCCCTCTGCTGATCGGCCGTGACGTTGCATGGCTGGCCGCACCGCGCAGTATCACGGTGATCCTGCATCTCGGTTTGGTGACAGCGGCGCTTGCCTACTGGTTCTTTGTCCGTGGTTTGCAGCGGGTTCAGGTGGCGACTGCAGTCACGCTGAGTCTGGCTGAGCCTTTGACGGCTGGCTTGCTGGGATTTCTGGTGTTGGGAGAGCATCTGAATCCACTCTCGTTTGCCGGTATCGGCCTGATTTTTTCCGGGTTGGCAGTCCTTACTTTCGTTGGGCGATCGGTGCCGGACACCTCGGCTGAATTCGGCGGCTGACCGGATGGTCAATCAACGTAAAGCCTATATCTACGCTCTCGGAGCGGTTTTGATCTGGTCGACAGTGGCTTCGGCGTTCAAGATATCATTGCGTAGCTTGTCGCCGGCCCATTTGCTGCTTTACGCCAACCTTGTCTCCGTTCTGCTGCTTGGCGGCATTCTTCTCTGTCGCCGTGAACTCGGCCTGGCCTTGCCGAAAAACCGCCAGGAATTGCTGCGCTCGGCCTGCCTGGGGCTGCTTAATCCTTTTCTTTATTACCTGATACTTTTCAAAGCTTTTACCCTGCTGCCAGCTCAAGAAGCTCAGCCGCTCAACTATACCTGGGCGATTACCCTGTCGCTTCTCGCTGTGCCGCTACTCAAACAGCGTCTGTTCCTGGGTGAGATTGCGGCTATTCTGGTCAGCTACAGCGGTGTGCTGGTGATCTCGACCAGGGGTGACTTGGTCGGGCTGAATTTCTCCGATCCGTATGGTGTCACTCTGGCGCTGGGCAGTACAGTAGTCTGGTCACTTTACTGGATTTTCAACACCAGGGATGACAGGGCACCTCTGGCCGGCTTGTTTATGAGTTTTCTCTGTGCGCTGCCGATGATTTTTCTCTATTGCCTGATCTTTACAGATATGCAGCTTCCCGATGCGAGCGGCTTGCTTGGCGCTGTCTATGTCGGCTGTTTTGAGATGGGGATTTCCTTTTTTCTCTGGCTGCAGGCTCTTAAATACACCGCCAGTACATCGCGGGTCAGCAGCTTGATCTTTATCTCACCCTTTATCTCTCTGATCCTGATTCATTTTCTTGTCGGTGAGGAGATCCTGCCTTCAACCTTTTACGGACTGATCTTGATTGTGGCCGGCCTTATTCTGCAGCAGTTTGCAAGAAAAACCGCTGCAGTTGCAGGTTGACTATTGGTGCCGGGTTGCTATTGGCTCTTACCGGGTGTTGGATATTGCCTGTTTCTTTCGGGTGAGGACCTTGAGCAGACCGAGCAGGCCAACCACAGTAAAGAACACGCCACGCCACTTGCCAGGCTGCTTGCCTTCGCTCAAAAAAATCACGTCATCCGCTATATCCAGACCGGTCTGCTTGGCCAGTTTTAACAACTTCTGCTGGTTGCCGCGGGCAATGACACCGGCAACCAGCATGCCGGTAATATCCCTTTGCCCCTTGAATTCATCACTATGTTCACGGCGGAAACGCTGCTTGTCGGGGATTGTATCGGTTAAAAAGTGATAGTCCTGAAAGAGTTTCAAGAGCTGCGGGTTGCGAGTCTCAACCATGATCCTGATCTGCTCCTGATCAGGATGCGACAGAAGAGGAACCAGCAGAGCTTCCATCTCCAGCGATCCGGATGTTGAGACGCCCCGATCAAGATCTTGATAGCCTCCTGTGACGATCAGCCACTCCTGGGGTGTCCCGGTTTGCTCCAATGTCTCAACAGTGACGGCTTGTGGTGTCTGGTTGTTGAACCAGAGAATCAGGTCAGTCACGCCCAGGAAAAGCAGAACCAGGCAGACGGCGATCAGGGTATAGCGGAAACGACGCATGGAATATATCCGTTGATAATCGGTTAAGAGAAACGAAAAGAGAGGGGCTGCCGGGGCGGCCCCTCTCTTTATTTAACAGGTTGTCTCACTCTGGGCAAGGATCAGGCTTCCGCGGCGTCCTCAACCAGTGCACCTTTCTTCTGGGTTATCAGGGAGATGACGACCAGAGTAAGAATGCTGGCCGGGATGGAGATGGCTGCCGGGCTGTTGAAAGCCACTGGCGCATCCTGCGGCAGCAGACCGTAACGGACCCACATGTCCGGCGAAACCAGGATCAGCCCGAGGGAAGAAGTCAAACCGACCAGGATCGAGGCCGCCACGCCCTGGGCGGTGGCCTTCTTCCAGAACAGGATCATCAGGATCGCCGGCAGGTTGGCCGAGGCCGCTACGGCAAAGGCCCAACCAACCAGGAAGGAGACGTTCATGCCTTCGAAGATGATGCCGAGATAAATGGCTATGGCGCCTATGACCATGGCCGAAATCTTGCCGGCCCTGACCTTGCCCTTGTCCGTCATGTTCATGCCGAGGAAGTTGTCCATCAGGTCATGAGCCACCGCACCCGCCGAAGCGACGATCAGGCCGGAGACGGTGCCGAGTACCGTGGCGAAGGCAAGCGACGAGATCACGGCGAACAGGACAACCCCGAAGGAGAGGGCCAGCAGCGGCGCCGACATGTTGTTGTCGGTGATGTTGATGACGCCGTTAGTCATGGCGCCGAGGCCGAGATAGAGAGTCAGGATGTAAAAGAAACCGATGGCTGCGATAGCGACGATCGTTGATTTGCGCGCAGCCGCCTGGCTCGGTACTGTGTAGTAGCGGATCAGGATGTGGGGCAGGGCGGCGGTACCGCAGAACAGTGCGAGCATCAGCGAGATGAAGTTGAATTTGTCCAGCCCGCTGGCGTTGTCAACCTTGAATTTCAGGCCGGGACGCAGGATGCGGCTGCCGGGAGTCGGCTTCTGGTAGTAGATGGTCGTGGTGCTGTCGCCGACCTTGACGTACTTCTTGCCCCACAGCACCACGGTACTGTCCTTGAAGCGGTTCAGGAACTCGAGAGGGCCGACTGCGCCGGTCTGGGCAATCTCTTCGCCATTGACTGTGATCTCTTTGATGTGACCGACAGCAAAGAACTTGCCGTCTTCCTTGGGAGCACCGTTGAACAGCTTGGTGCCGTCTGCCATTTCAGTGACATAGAGGGCCTCGACCAGCTCGTAACCCGTGGCAGCTTCTTTGAGATGCCAGACAGTCTCCAGACCATCCTGGGCCAATTTAATAAAGCCGGCCTTGCCGAACTCCGAGTCGAGTCCGGCCACCACATCGTAGCCGGCGATCTGCAGGTGACCGTTGGCAACC
The DNA here is from genome assembly GCA_051305875.1 of Desulfuromonadales bacterium. Classification (GTDB taxonomy): domain Bacteria; phylum Desulfobacterota; class Desulfuromonadia; order Desulfuromonadales; family BM103; genus M0040. Next base: position 8,033 of record JBPPMD010000177.1, read on the forward strand.
TCCGCCTGCAAATTCTGGAATTGATGGTATTCCTTGGTGTCGCCCTGGTTGGGATCGGTGCCGAGCCCGCGGAACAGCACGAGGCCGACGACGATGGTGGAGCAGATCAGCAACAGGGCGCCCTTGAAGAACTGCACGTAGGTGGTGGAGGCCATGCCGGCTGTGGCGACGATGATAGTGACGACCACGCCGACGATGCAGACGCCGACCCAGTGCGGCATTCCAAGCAGCGGTTGCACCAGAACGCCGGCGCCAACCATTTGTGGAATCAGGTAGAAGACCGAAACGACCAGGGTTGAGATGGCCGCCATCAGCTGGATCGACTTGGAGTTGAATTTCGAGTCGAGAGCGTCGGTGAAGGTGTACTTGCCGAGGCGCTTCATCGGTTCAGCCACCAGAAACAGGGCGACCATCCAGCCGGCCAAATAGCCAATGGAGTACATCCAGCCGTCGAAACCGGCGGTGGCGATCATGCCGCAAATGCCGAGGAAGGACGCTGCTGAAAGGTAGTCTCCGGCAAAGG
>JBPPMD010000302.1:0-4800 GCA_051305875.1 Desulfuromonadales bacterium
GCGATGATGACGCAGATGGTCATGACCTTGGGGCGAATACGTTTGACGGCACCGTGGTGAATCGCCTGGGTGAGGTCGCCGAAGTTCTGCATCCGGCCGTTTTTCACCCAGAGCTCGTAGGCCAGATCGAGATAGAGCAGCATCACCACACCCGTTTCGGCCGAAATCCCGGCCAGGGCGATGACCCCGACCCAGACCGCCACGGAGGTGTTGTAATCGAGCAGATAGAGAAACCAGAAGGCGCCGACCAGTGACAGCGGCAGGGCGAGAAAGATGATCCCGGTTTTGATCAGACTCTTGGTATTCATATAAATGATGACGAGGATGACCAGCAAGGTCAGAGGAATGACCACTTTCAGCTTGGCAGCCGCCGCCTGCATGTATTCGTACTGACCGCTCCAGACGATGTTATAGCCGGCCGGCAGGGTGATTTTCTCAGCAATGACTTTCTGGGCGTTGGCGACGTAGGTGCCGACATCAATGTCTTTTAGATCGACATAGATCCAGGCAGTGCGCCGGGCGTTCTCGCTTTTGATGCCCGGAGGTCCTTTCTTGATGTTGATTTTGGCAACCTGGGAGATAGGAATGTGCTTGCCGCCGGCAATCGGGATCAGCACGCGTTCCAGCGCCTGCAGGTCGTTGCGATAGTCGCGCTGGTAGCGAATGTTGACCGAATAACGCTCCAGCCCCTCAACCGTCTGGGTGACGTTCATGCCACCGATGGCGCTCTTGATGATATCCTGAACGTCACCGACGGTCAGGCCGTAACGCGCCACGGCCTCGCGGTCTATGTCAAAATCGAGATAATTGCCGCCGACCACCCGTTCGGAAAATGCGCTCAACGTCCCGGGAATGTCCCTGACAATTGCCTCGATCTCTTCACCGAGCGCCGACAGGACTTGCAGATCATCGCCCATGATCTTGATGCCGACCGGCGTTTTGATGCCGGTCGCCAGCATATCGATCCGGGTTTTGATCGGCATGGTCCAGGCGTTGGTCAAGCCGGGAAACTGAATGGACTCGTTCAGCTTGGCTTTCAGCTCCTCAATGGTGATGGTCGATTCTTCCGGCCAGATCCAGCGCAGCGGCTTTTTCGGCCATTCCCAGAAATCAGACCAGCTGCTGTAGAAACGCTCTCTGGGGATCGTTCGCCACTCGTCTTCCGGCTTGAGCATGATAGTCGTTTCAAGCATGGACAAAGGGGCCGGATCAGTGGCGGTTTCCGCCCGGCCGACCTTGCCGAAGACATGATGCACCTCGGGGAACTGCGCGATGATACGGTCGGTCTGCTGTAACAACTCCTTTGCCTTGGTAATTGAAATCCCCGGCAGGGTGGTCGGCATGTAGAGCAGATCCCCCTCGTAGAGCGGCGGCATGAATTCGCTGCCCATCCTTTTCAGCGGGATGATGCTGGTCAGGGTAATCGCCAGCGCAACAATCAATACCGACCAGCGCCACTTGAGGACAAAATCAACCACCGGATGATAAAAGCGGATCATGATGCGGTTGATCGGGTTTTTTGTTTCATCAGGGATCTTGCCGCGGATGAACCATCCCATCAGCACCGGCACCAGGGTAATTGACAACAGGGCCGCACCGGCCATGGCATAGGTCTTGGTATAGGCCAGCGGCTTGAACATCCGCCCCGACTGTTCACCGAGAGCAAAAACCGGGAAGAAAGAGACGGTGATGACCAATAGCGAATAGAATAGTGCCGGCCCCACTTCCTTGGCTGAATCCGCGATGATCTCCCAGTGCGGCTTCTTGCCGCGATCACGCTCGAGGTGCTTGTGGGCATTCTCGATCATGATGATCGCCGCGTCGATCATGGCACCGATGGCGATGGCAATGCCGCCAAGGCTCATGATGTTGGCGTTGATCCCCTGGAAATACATGATGATGAACGCAAACAGGATCGCAATCGGTAGAGTGACGATCGCCACCAGGGCACTGGAAAAATGGAACAGGAAAAGAGCCGTGACGATGGCCACGATAATACTCTCCTCGATCAGCTTCTCCGTGAGCGTATCAACTGCGCGCTCGATCAGCCCGGAGCGGTCGTAGACCGACTTGATCCTTACGCCCTCGGGAAGACCCTGTTTGAGCTGTTCCAGTTTGGTTTTGACCGCCGCAATGGTATCCAGGGCGTTCTCACCGACCCGCATGATGACCACCCCGCCGACCACTTCCCCCTCACCATCCAGTTCGGCCAGACCCCGCCGCAACTCCGGGCCGATGGTCACCCGTGCCAGATCGCGTATCTGGATCGGCGTACCACGGCTGTCGGTGCCGACGACCACACTCTCGATGTCCTGAATCGACTGCAAGTAACCCAGGCCCCGCACCATAAATTCGGTCTCGGCCATCTCGATCAAACGTCCGCCGACATCATTGTTGGATCGCTGGATCGCGTTTTTGATCTGCGGGATGGTGAGATGGTAGGCCAGCAGCCGGTCCGGATCAACTTCGACCTGGTACTGTTTGACATAACCGCCGACAGCTGCAACTTCCGCAACGCCCTTGACGCTGGTCAATTCGTAGCGCAGAAACCAGTCCTGGATCGCACGCAGTTCCTGAAGATTGTGCTGGTCACTTTCCAGAACGTATTCATAAACCCAGCCGACTCCGGTCGCATCCGGGCCAAGACTAGGCGTCACCCCGGCAGGCAGCCGGCCGGCCGCGTAATTAAGATACTCGAGAACCCGCGAACGGGCCCAGTAGAGGTCGGTGCCGTCATCGAAAATGATATACACGAACGACAGGCCGAAGAAGGAATAACCACGGACGGTCTTCGCTCCGGGAACCGCCAGCATCTGGGTCGTCAACGGATAGGTGATCTGGTCTTCAACCACCTGTGGGGCCTGCCCGGGAAACTCGGTAAAAATGATCACCTGCACATCGGAAAGATCGGGGATCGCATCAATCGGTGTGTTGAGCATGGTATAGGTGCCACCGATAACGATGAACACTGTCAGCATGACCACTAAAAATTTGTTATAGATCGACCAATCGATGATTTTCTCTAGCATATCAGTCCCTTATCCGCAAAAAATTTCCTGGCATCTGCCGGTTTACTTGAACAGATCATCAAGCTTTTCCTCGGACTGATCTTTGGCCTTGCCGTCCGTAAACAGATCATCGATTTTTTCGCCGGTTCCCTGCTCCTTGCCAGCCGGTGGTGAAGCGGTTTTCGGTTCCAGCATCTTGGCGATCGCCTCGCGCAGCTTGCTCTCCGAGTCGAGCATGAACTGGGCGCTGGTGACGACTTCTTCACCTTCGAGCAAGCCCTGCACAATCTCAATATCTCCGGTTTCATTCTGCACCCCGGTTTTAACCCGACGCGGTTCGAACCTGCCGTCGCCGAGAGCAACAAAAACCGTCTGCTTCTCGCCGGAATGCAGAACCGCTTCAACAGGAACGCTCAGGGCGTTTTTCACCAATTCCGATGCGAGACGGACGTTGACATACATGTCAGGCTTCAGGGTGAAATCGGGGTTGTCGATGTCGAAACGGGCCTTGACAGTGCGGGTTTTTGGCTCGACAAATGGATAAATATAGCTGACTTCACTCTCGATCGGCTTACTGCCGACATAAGGCAGAGTGATCCTGGCTTTCTGGCCAACCTTGACCCAGGGCAGCTCATATTCATAGATATCGGCGTACACCCATACTTTCGAGATATCGGAAAGGATCAACATCTCCATGCCGCTCTTGATGAACTGCCCTTCTTTAACCATTTTCATGGTCACGATGCCGTCGTAGGGTGCATACAGCGTCAGGTTTTTGGCCACTTCGCCAGTTTTTTCCAGGCGGGCGATCTGCCGATCACTGATGTCCCAGAGCTTAAGTCGCCTCCGCGAAGCTTCAAGCAGGCGACTGGCCCCCTCTGCGATCGAAGGGAACTGGGATTGGGCAAGCGAGACACTGTTATTGCGGGCCAGCAGGAACTCCTCCTGGGCGCTGACCAGGGCCGGGCTGTAGATCTCCAGCAAGGGCGAGCCTTTTTTGACAAGCTGCCCGGTTTCGTTGGCATAGAGGCGTTCTACCCAGCCGTCGATTTTACTGTTGATGGAATACTGTTTTGTTTCTTCGTAAGCCACCAGACCAACTGTACTGACCGTCCGACTCATGTCTTTGCGCACAACCGGCGACACGCGGACCCCCATATTCTGCGAGGTCACCGGGTCTATGGAAATAGTCGAGCCCGTGGCGGTTTCATCTTCGTAGACCGGCACGAGGTCCATGCCCATCGGCGATTTCCCGGGCTCGTCGCGGATATAGGTCGGATCCATCGGTGCCGCCCAGTACTTGATCTTGCGCTCACCGGCAGATTTTGCTGAGGCCGTACCTCCCGTGGATTTTAAAGGTGTCAGATCCATACCGCAGATCGGGCACTGTCCGGGCTCATCAGTAATGATCATCGGGTGCATACCGCAGGTATACTGCTGGACCGGTTGTTCGGCTGTCTCAACAGAGGCCGGCGTTGCCTGGTCTGTGCCGGCGACCGGCTTGTCGCTGTTGCAGCCGGTCAAAGCCAGGCTGAGGCCGATGGCGGAGATGATGCCGACCAGGGCGATCATCCGGATTGAACGTTTGCTTTGACTCATGGTGTCCTCGGAATTCAGTGTTTACCTGCTTATTTGCTAAAGTCAGATGTCTGCAGATCAATATTTTGCAACGGCGGGCCGATTAACGGCAGAGTCGATTCTGCCTCCAGCCAGGCCAGACTGCGCATATATTCGGAGCTGAGACGGTAATATTCCATTTCTGCCAGATAGCTTGTCATCAGGGCATCAAGCA
>JBPPMD010000339.1:0-6870 GCA_051305875.1 Desulfuromonadales bacterium
CTCCAGCCCCAAGTCCCCAGCCTCCAGCCTCCAGCCTCCGCCTTTATCCCCCCCCGACGAAGTGAATCACTTCCAGGGTGTCGCCTCTGTTTAAAACAGTTTCTGCCAGCCTCTGCCGTGGTATGATGTTGCGATTATGTTCGACCACAACCTGCAGACAGTCGAGCCGCTGTTGGTCAAGGAATTCCTGAATACTGATGCTGGCCTGTATCTCACGGGGTTTGCCGTTGAAAATTATTTCCATTGATCATTTTTCCTCAGTTGCAGGGTTGTGACCCAGCAACAGCCGCAGTATCGCATTGGCCTGATGATGTGCAGCGACACCCACGCGGGGTGCCATCAGACCGGTACCGGGAGCTGCTGCCGTACTGCCGTCACCACAGAGATAAAGGTTGTTGGCCACCTGCTGTGTCAGGACAGTGTTGGCCGGGCCGTAACCTGCCATGCCGGAGCCGGTTACAATGGGCCGATCCGGGAACCTGGCGGCAAAGGTTTCGATCAGCATGACTTTCTGTTGTGCCTGGTCAAAGGCCTCTGCCAGAACTTGAGCGTGCCCGAAAATCTCTGCAATGTTGGCCGGGGTCAAGCGCAAATGGCAGGCTGTAACCCGCACGTTCGGATTGATGCGTGCCAGGGTATCGCGCAGCGCATAGACCTTCGGCAGGCCAATCTGATCGATAAAAAACTGCTGCCGATTGAGATTGGATGGCTCGACAATATCAAAGTCGGCAATAATCAGGTGGCCAATGCCGGTGCGGGCCAGCGCAATCGCTATCGCTGAACCGAGCCCACCGACACCGGCAATGCCGATGGTGGATCCTTTGACAGACTCATGAACACCCGGAGTGTGACGAGCCGTAAGCAAGGCGTCAAGCTCGTCAGCGTCAGGCACTTCTCCACGGCGGATCAGGATCACCCGGTCGTCATTGTTCAAGAGAGTCTCTGCAGAAGCAGGGAACCCGTTGACAATCAGCAGGTCAGCGTCTGGTTTGATACGATCTCTGACCGCACCGGCAGCTGTGTTCTCCTCAAAAGTGTAGCTTTGTTCGTTGACTTTGATCTGCATAAAACACCAAGAGCCGCACATGGCGGCTCTTTCCGGGTAAGTTCCCGAAAATTGCGCCGCTTTCCTACGCCGGTATAATCCGGATCAGGTTCGAGGGGTCGTCTGCTGTGCAGACTCTCAGTAGAAACTACTCCCCCAGGGCGTAAAACTTTCTTTTTGTCAGCACTTGAAGATTATCAGGCTACTTCGCATCCAGTCAACAGCAAACCCGCCTTTTCGGTTGTCTTGCTGTCAGGGTTCGACTAGGATGTGCTCTTCAGGGAACGGCGAATCGTCATGATTACGCTTTCCGGGGCTAAAACGGGGACAGGCACTGGCTCTGACACCGTTCGCCAGAAAAATGATTTGAAAGGATATGGCGGATGAGCATTTCCAACCGCTTTCGTGATATTGCAAAAGACATTGCTGCGTTTCGTACACAACTGAAAAGTTGTGATCCCAGCGCTGAGCAAGGAGCGCGGGTTGTTAAAAAGGCCAGCAAAGGTTTGCAGGAATGGGTCGATCAAGTCGGTGAAATCCCCCGTATGCGTCTTGAATCACAGCTGACGCCGATCCTGCTTAAAGCCCATGACACCCTCGATAAGGCCCGTCTTATCTTTGAGGAGGTAGAAGGTCTCGATGCGCAGGCTGATGCAACCTGGGAACTTCAGCAGAAAATCTACCGCCTGCTGAATGATCTTTAAACCTCTTCGCTGCGATATTTAAGTTGCGCGCCTTTCAGGAAATTACGCAAGATCTGATCTTTACACTCGCGGTAGTGTTTGTGATCCGGTCTGCGGAAAAACGCGCTTAATTCGTGCTTGCCTACGGGGAAGTTCGCCAGGGCCATGATTTCGCAGATGTCATCGGCTTTGAGATTCAGCGCGATTTTTAATTTCACGAAAATGATGTTATTGGTCAAGCGCTTCTCCGGGTCCGGTTGAGCCCCTTCCTTTTTCCCCCGTTTATCGTTGATTAAACCATTCAGAAAAATCGCGAGTTTTGTATCGCTGCATTTCTGATAGGCAGGGTCATCATCTTTTTTTAACCAGGCGCTGATCTGCTCCCTCGTTACCGGGTGATCAGCCAGGCTAAAGATAGAGATCATTTGCGAATCGCTCAGGTCGAGGATGTATCGGATGCGTCGCAAAATATCGTTGTTGGTCATAATCCTGTTCCTTTATCGCCTCCGCAGCTTCACTCGGAACGATGACTGAAGACTTGCTTCTCAGCACATATCGGTTTGCCGTCAGAATGTGCCGCGGCGACGGCCGCCTGATGTTTTGCCGATTATCCAACCCAGGAGCAGCACTCCGCCCCCGGCTAAAAACCACTTGATGATAGCGGACATTGTGAGATCTTTCACTTTGTCATTGAGGCTGGCGACGTCGGTTGTCAGTTCCTGGTTGGTTTTTCGCAGCTGATCACGCTCGCGGGCGATGTTTACGACATCCTCTGCGTCTTTTTGCAACGTCTGGTAATCCTGGCTGATGCGGGTCAGGGTGGTCTGGCTTTCTTCAAGCTTTTCTCGTAACTCATTGAGCTGCTTGTCACTCTCAGCCAATTGCGTGGCCAGCTCCTGCTGCGTCTTGTCGCCTCGAGAGGTTACCGTAGCCAGCTGACGCTGCATCTCCGCGACTTTGTCAGCAAGGCGATCACGTTCCTGCTGCAACTGTCTGATAATGATTGCCTTCGGTGTTTCTGGTAACAGGTAGTACGTTTGGACATAGCCAATCTCCCCTGCCTTGGTCTTGACCTTGACAAAATCACCCGCATCCTCAAGAACCTCAACCGGTGTGTCGGTCTTTAAATGGGTAATTGACTGAGCATTCTGCTGTGGCTGTTCGCGCAAGGTGACAATCAATTGGTCAGAGATATAGCGTGTCTCTGCCCGTGCGGCTGTCGCCAGGAGAGTCAACACGATCAGAGTCGGTCCCGCGATGCGCCAGCAGTTTTTCATAGTAAGGCCTCCATGATTCTGTTCAGATGTATTTGTGCAAAGGGCCAAGAGCACGCAACGTTGGCCGATTGATAGATGTTTGCTGGGGTTCAGGCAAACAAACTCCGGATTGAACCCGTCAGCAGATTCTGCCGTTCAAGTACGAAGAATGCCTCTCCTGGCATACTGATCTGATATCTTTCCCGTCAAAGCTTGTTGATGGCAGCCCGCCATCGCTCAAGCAGAGACTCGCGCCAGGAGTTGTCTGCCAGCGGGACAAAACAACGCTCTTCTTGCCAGCTTGCGGCAAGCTCCTGAGTATTATTCCAGAAGCCGATGGCCAACCCTGCAAGCATGGCCGCTCCAAGAGCGGTGGTTTCCACGGTCTTTGGCCGGGAGACGGGGCGGTTTATAAGGTCGGCTTGCATCTGCATCAACAGGTTGTTTCGGGCGGCCCCGCCATCAACCTTGAGAATCGAAGCTTGTTTGCCAAGGTCATCAGCCATTGCCATCACCAGATCGTGGATCTGCAGGGCGATCCCTTCCAGAGTGGCACGGGCAATATGCGCTGCCGTCGTCCCGCGGGTCAAGCCGGTTATCTGTCCGCGTGCCTCACTACGCCAGTGTGGCGCACCCAGGCCGGTCAGTGCAGGCAGAAAGACGACGCCATCAGTGTCGGGGACTTGCTGAGCCAGGGCTTCGATTTCCGCGGAAGAGTGGATCAGGCCAAGTCCATCCCGCAGCCATTGGACCGCCGCTCCGGCGATAAAGGCGCTGCCCTCCAGAGCGTAGCAGGTTTTGCCGTTAAGTTGCCAGGCAACCGTGGTCAGCAGCCCGTGCTTGCTGGGCAAAGGCTGGTCACCGATGTTCTCGAGAATAAACGCTCCGGTGCCATAGGTGCATTTCGCCTGGCCGATTTCAAAGCAGGCCTGGCCAAAGAGGGCTGCCTGCTGATCACCTGCCATGCCGGCAATCGGTATGCCGTCGGCAAGAAAGTCGAGCCCGGAGGTGTGACCGTAAACTTGTGATGAAGGCACGATCTCAGGGAGGATGCTGCGGGGCACCTCAAGTGGTATGAGCAGGTCATCGTGCCAATCGAGGCTTTGCAGGTCCATCATCAGCGTGCGCGAGGCATTAGCAACATCGGTCACGTGGATTTTGCCGCCGGTCAAACGCCAGACAAGAAAACTGTCGATGGTGCCGAATGCCAAACGGCCGTCTTCGGCCCGCTGTTTCAGATGCGATGACTGTTGAAACAGCCAGGTCAGCTTGGTGCCGGAGAAATAGGGGTCGAGTACCAGGCCGGTGCGACGGCGATACATTTCCTCCAGCCCATGATTTTTGAGATTCTCACAAATTGGTGCTGAGCGTCGGCATTGCCAGACGATGGCGTTGGCTGCCGGACGGTTGTCGGTGCGTTCCCAAAGCAGAGCGGTTTCACGTTGGTTGGTGATGCCGATTGCCATGATCTGCCTGCTTGCGGTGTCGGTCGCCTCAAGCAGTTCGAGGGTTGCCTGACGCACGGAGGCCCAGATTTCTTCGGGGTCGTGCTCGACCCAGCCAGGCTTCGGGAAGTGCTGAGGAAAATCAACAGTGCGATACCCATGGACACGCAAGTCGTGGCCGACCAGCAGGGCAGTGGTGCCGGTTGTCCCTTGATCTATCGCGAGTATGAACTCTTGCATGGCGTCTCCTGGAGCTGTTGCCGAAGGAAGAGATAATTGAATCAGTATAGGGAACCCCAGGATTCAGTCAAGGTTGCTCGATTATTGCTACTGTAACGATTTACCCGGCGCGGAAATTCAATTAGTGTAATGATTACCTGAATCCGTGAGGAGTGAAGGGTGAAGAGTGAGGAGTGAGGAGAGAAACCAAAGGCCCGGTTTCCGTCTGAAGATTTACGCCTCGCCCCTTACGCCTCACCTGCTGGGGTCTGCAAAAGGGCTTGAAATCGGCAGAGCCAAATCAAACTCACGAATTCAGGGATTAAGCAAACAGAAAAGGGGATTGAAGCTATGGAAGAAAAGAAACCAAAAGAAGTTAAACTGGAGATCCAGCTTGACGAAGAGGTTGCCCAGGGAACGTATGTTAACCTGGCGGTCGTCAATCATAATGAATCTGAGTTCGTGGTAGACTTCATATTTGTCCAGCCGCAAACCCCCAGGGCGAAAGTGCGTTCAAGGGTGATCCTGTCCCCTCAGCATGCCAAGCGTTTGGTTGCTGCACTCGAGGCTAATATCGGTCGTTATGAGCAGAACTTTGGTAAGATTACCCCGGTTCTGCAGTCTGTCGAGGATCCGACAGGGCATTATCATTAAGCATGCAAGCGTTATTCGCATCATCAACGAGGGTGAGAGCCGTCACAAACGATCAGCTTTCCATGGCGGACCTTAAGGCTGGGTGGAATTATGAAATACTTCCTGAAATGGTTTTTTCTGTTCATGCTGGTCACGGCCGTATCGGCAGACACCAGCTTTATCCGGATTGGCAGCTTTGCCGAATCGGGCCTGGAAGGCTGGTCTGAAAAAAGTTTCAAGGGTAAAACAGCGTACCGCATTGTAGAAGATGCGGGGCTCAAAGTGCTGCAGGCCAAAAGTGAGGGCAGTGCCTCCGGGCTTGTTTTTGAAATTGAATACGATGCAGAGGACTATCCGATTTTGTCCTGGCGCTGGAAGGTGGCCAATATCATTGCCAGGGGAGACAGCCGCATCAAAGCGGGCGACGACTACGCCGCCCGGGTTTACGTGGTGTTCCCGCACTGGTTTTTCCCGAAGACCAGAACGCTCAATTACATCTGGGCCAACCGCCTGACCAAAGAGGCCGTTCAGGCCAACGCTTATCTGAGCAGTGCCGTGATGATCGCCGTGGAAAGCGGCGCTGAGCATGTCGGTGAGTGGCGAGCTGAACGGCGCAATATTGTCGATGATTACCGTCGGGCTTTTGGCGAGGACCCGCCGGCCATAGGTGCAATCGCCATTATGACAGATACCGACAACACTGGGGAATCAGCCATTGCCTGGTACGCTGAGATCGTGGCCAGCCGACAATAAAGCTTTTCAACCTTAGTGGCCCCGCTATACAGATCTATGGACTATTTTTGTGCTCCATGATGAACAGCTCAGATTATCTTTGTTTTTGCCGGTATAATTGAAGCGTGAATTGATCTATAATGAATTGGTTGCCATCTCTGGCAGTTTTCTGGACGTGGGAGGTTCTTATGTCACTGGTTAAAACTTGGTACACCCCTGAAGCGGCAGCAGATAAGTTCGGGATCCAGCTCGGCAAGTTAATGGAGTGGGTTTCAGAAGGTTTGGTTCGGGCTGAGCGGGAAGGCGAGAAGGTCGTGCGGGTCAATATCGATGATGTGCGTATAGAAGTGGAGACTTTGGTGGGTGGGTCCTGATTTTACGCTTTCCTGAACATGATGAGTCTTGATTCTTGCAAATAAAGAGCCCTTGTGCTCGACAATTCGTCGCTGCACAAGGGCTTTCGTCTAGCTGTTGAGTGTCACCAGGAACAGAATTAATATTAAGCCTGCAGATCTTTGTGCAATCTCTCCCGGCCCCGGCGGCCGGGGAATCTCCTTAACTCCTTCCGCAGCGCCGTTGCAACCGGACTCGAGGTTGTCAGCAGCTGCCACCGCAATCACAGCTCGGCTCCTTGCCGGTCAGCCAGCCGCTGATGATGGCGCTGGCGCAGCCGGCCCCCGCTTTTACCGTCAAGGCATCGACCGGGCAATTGCCGGCACAGGCTCCACACTCGATACAGGCGTCACGATCCGCTAACAGCGCTTTCTGTCCCTCGATAGCGAATACGCCGTGGGGGCAGACCTCTGCACACATCCCGCAACCGATACATTTCTCAGCATTCAATCCCAGAGTGACAA
>JBPPMD010000340.1:0-8695 GCA_051305875.1 Desulfuromonadales bacterium
CCAATGGTTTGCCGTTTGAGAAGGCGCTCACCAACCCAAAACCCATAACCAATCATCGTTGCCTGAACGGCACCAAAGAGCAGCAACGCACCTGTCGCTGTGGGTAGAGTCACATAGGCAAAAGAAAATCCGGCAGCGTAGGCAAATAATGCAAATGATGATATCCAGTTGCCGCGACCGCTTGAGGTGCCGTTCCACATTCGTACCACGAGCCAAAGAGTTATCGCGCCGGAGAGCAGACGGATTGTCGTAAAACTCGCGGCGTCGATACCTGTGTGTTTCAGGGCGACACGACACAGGAGTGAATTCCCCGCAAACGCAATCATGGCTAGTGATGTAAGCGCAACAATGCGTGCATATGACATATTATTTCTTACGGGTAGCTCCGAAGCCTAACGGTTCATGATAACCGGCGGCGACGCGAGCTTGCGTGACCCACCGTAATTTAGATTTTGCTTTTCAATTTTTCTCAAACGTATTTCCCGTCCGGTTGATTGAGTTGTTAGGCGTACTTTGGGGCTCGTTAGTCTCTCTAATATCTCCTTCAGTTGTCTTAATAGAGCATCTGAATGTGATATCGCTGGCGTACCATTTGTCTAATACCAGTAACGAGGTCGGTCTAAGATAGTTGTCAACCTTGATGATGGTAATATTTTCCCCTCTGCTTTGACATGACTCATTTGCCAGTTCTCTCGCAAGGCGCTCAGAGTTGCCTTGGTCTTCAGTTGTAACGAAAATGGAAGACGGATCTGATTTTGCTGATTCAAAAGTACATTTAAATTGGATTTCAGTGGCGTATTTGCTATCGAATATTGAGGCAAATGGAGGTCTTTCGCGATTGTTGTTTAGATTGAGAATTGAAAAAATTTTCTCTCTTTTCTGGCATGATTCGCTTGATAACTCTCTTGCTATGCGCTCTGATTCGTCTTGGCTGTTGGCTACGACATAGATGTTAAACTTCTCTTTGTCGAACCAAAATCCATAATCATTATTGTAGTTACCGAATATTTTTACATTTTCATCCCTGTCGTTATCTGCTGCAATAACTGCTGCTGTTGTAACCGTAGCCCCAACTGCGTAAGTCTCAAGTCCTGCTAAGCCCATTGAAACGCAACTTGTAAGCGCAGGGAATGTTAAGAATATTAAAATTCGAAACTTTGAAAATGTTGCGCCGATTGCCATCTGTAGCTCTCTTTAGATAATTACAAGATTTGATTAACGCCTAACGGTTTAGACCTGAGCTGCCACTTGCGCCGACTCAGGCATGTAGAATGTCAAACGCGAACCGCCCCTGTTTCGCAGTCAGCTCTTGGGAGTGGTTATGCATACTGCACCGAGGCACTACTTGGTTCCGGCCTTTTTGTCTGAGAAGAGACACACATTGTTTTCGTAGTCGTAAGCCCCGCCAGAATCTAAACAGCGGTCGACTTCAATGTGGTGAGACAGAAACGGAATAAGCCAGGCAGCAAGAACCACCACAACAATCAATCCAATGATCGTGCCCACCATGAACTTTGCTTCTTTTTTGAAGAAGCCATCTTGGGATTTCTCAAGTTTCGAGTTCATGTGTATGCATAACATTTGATTATACTTGCAGAATTGGTGAATATCGCTACACAGGTAAAGGTTTATGCTTGGCGAATCAAGCTCCTGAACATTCAGCTTATTTTCTTCAATCCAAACAAAATAACCACAGACAAAATCAAGGTTAAGTAGCTCCCTCTCTGTCTGTGGCTCGCCACGCTGCTATTGCCCCCTTGCACTACAGGTCACTATTTACAGATGACAAACACATTCAATTTCAATATCTTAGTCAATGTTAATGCCTTATGCAATGTTATTCATTTGATTAAACTGGAGGGATCATGCAGAAACCACGTCTACTGGACGAGGTGCGTCAAACGTGCCGCGTCCGCCACAACAGTCTCCGCACAGAAAAAGCCTACATTCACTGGATCAAGCGCTACATCTACTTCCATAACAAGCGCCACCCGAAAGATATGGGCGCTGCCGAGATCAACGCCTTTTTGAGCTGGCTGGCCGAGACCATGAACGTCGCTGCGGCCACCCAGAACCAGGCTTTGAATGCTTTGGTGTTCTTGTATCACCAGGTCATGAAAGTTGATCCTGGGGATTTCGGTGACGTTGTGCGCGCCCGGAAACCGAAACGCCTGCCGGTTGTCATGTCGCGTGATGAAGCGAAAGCCGTTCTGGAAAATCTGCACGGAGAGGAATGGTTGATGGCCAACCTGCTCTATGGCTCGGGGTTGCGACTGATGGAGTGCTTGCGCCTGCGCGTAAAGGACCTGGACTTCTCGCGGGGCGAAGAGGTGGTCCGGGAAGGCAAAGGCGACAAGGACCGTCGCAGCATGTTGCCGCAAAGCCTTGTCGAACCGCTGACCAAGCATCTGTTCAAGGTGAAGGCCATCCACGAGGGCGACCTGAAAGCCGGCTACGGACAGGTCTGGCTGCCGGGGGCCCTGTCGCGAAAGTACCCGCATGCTGACCGGGAGTGGTGCTGGCAGTACGTGTTCCCGGCCTCGCGCCGTTCAAAAGACCCGGAGAGTGGCCAGGTCCGGCGACATCACCGGTATGAATCGGTGTTGCAGAAGGCGGTCAAGTATGCGTCCAGGGCCGCCAAAATCACCAAGCCGGTTGGGCCGCATACCTTTCAGCATAGCTTCGCGACCCACCTGCTGGAAGCGGGCTATAATATCCGCACCATCCAGGAACTGCTCGGCCACAAGGATGTGAGCACGACCATGGTTTACACGCATGTACTCAATCAGGGCGCGCGGGGAGTGCTGAGTCCGTTGGACATGAAGTGACGGATACGGTATGCAGGAAGTGAAAAGCGCGACAGGATTTTCTTGACCGACCGGCAGGAGCAGGTATTATTCTTCATAGTTCCGCAGATCAGAAACCCCCAATGAAAAGGCTCACCACATGCAGATACGCTCTTTCAATCCACCCGTTCGCACCCTTATGGGCCCAGGCCCCTCTGACGTCCACCCGCGCATTCTTGAAGCGCTCTCCCGGCCGACCATCGGCCATCTAGACCCGGCCTTCATAACCATGATGGACGAGTTGAAGGAGCTGCTGCAGTACGCCTTGCAGACCGGCAATGCCATGACCATGCCGGTCTCAGCTCCGGGCTCGGCGGGCATGGAGACCTGTTTCGTCAACCTGGTGGAACCGGGCGACAAGGTGATTGTCTGCCAGAATGGTGTGTTTGGCGGCCGCATGAAAGAAAATGTCGAGCGCTGCGGTGGCAGCGCGGTGATGGTGGAGGACACCTGGGGAGAGGCGATCGATATCGACAAGCTTGAAGATGCATTGAAGGTTCATGGTGACGCCAAAATCGTGGCCATGGTGCACGCCGAGACCTCCACCGGGGCGCAATCTGATGTGGCCGCTCTGGTCAAGCTGGCCCATGCCCATGATTGCCTGACGATTGTCGATGCGGTGACGTCTCTGGGCGGGACGCCGGTCAAGGTCGATGAATGGGAAATCGACACAGTCTACTCCGGCTCGCAGAAATGCCTCTCCTGCACCCCCGGCCTCTCACCGGTGAGCTTCAACGAGCGTGCCCTGGAGAAAGTTCGCAAGCGTAAGGCCAGGGTGCAGAGTTGGTTTATGGATCTGAACCTGGTCATGGGCTACTGGGGGACCGGCTCCAAACGTGCCTACCATCACACCGCACCCATCAACGCCCTTTATGCCCTGCACGAGGCCTTGCTGATCCTGCAGGAAGAAGGCCTGGAAAACGCCTGGGCCCGTCACCGGAAGAATCATCTGGCGCTCAGGGCGGGGTTGGAAGCCATGGGGCTGCAATTCATCGTCAAGGAGGCTGACCGTTTGCCGCAGCTGAACGCCGTCACCATCCCTGCGGGTGTTGACGATGCTGCAGTGCGCAGTCGTCTGCTCAACGAGTACAACCTGGAGATCGGTGCCGGCCTTGGCGCCCTGTCAGGCAAAGTCTGGCGCATCGGTCTTATGGGGCATGCCAGCCGCGCTGAAAACATCCTGCTCTGTATCGGCGCACTCGAATCGGTTCTGGGGGACATGGGTGCCGACATCAAGCTTGGCGTCGCCCTGCCAGCCATGCAGCAAGCACTCAATAACTGACAGAGAGCTGGGGCATTATCCACACAAAAAAACCGCAGCACGATCATCCGTGCTGCGGTTTTTTTGTTCTTAAATCTCCAGGCTTTTATTGTTATTTTTTCTGCCAGCTGCCGCCGTCTCCCTGCAGATACCAGCCCGGCCGGGCCTTTTCACGCCAGGATTCGGCAAAGATCGCCTGCACTTCGTCAGCCTTGTCGGGGACCTCATTGGCCGTGGCTATCTCCTTGTAGAGACGCAGTCGATCCTGGTTCTCGACTTTGATCAGACGGCTGAGTTCGGCCTTCTCCTTCATGCCGAGCCCTTCGGCGGCACGGATCTCGAGCAGACCGTTGCGGGTGATGCCGATTTGTCCGGAGTCGAGGAAGGGTGTCAGCTGCTCGAAGCGCGCCGTCATGTCTGCTTTGATGGCACGGATTTCCGGGGTGGACACATTGAGGTCCTGAGCGGCGTGAGCAACTGTAGGCGCGAAAATCGGGTAGAAGCTGCTCCCGGGTTGGGCAGGCGGCGTGTCTGCGGGCTTTGCTTTCTCGCCATAGACCTCGTCGACAATGCGGTCGGCAACACCGCGGATCTCCTCGGCAGGAAAGTAGATATTGATGGTTACGCAGGAGATCACTGTGCCAATCGCCAGCAGTCCAAATCCTCGGATGAGACGTTTCATTTAATACCTCCGGTCAGAGTGTGCTTGAGTCATGTCTATTCGCAAGATATGCATGGATACGATGTCGTTTTTATCAGAAACACTATATCACGTGACTATACACGATACGTAGTTAGTTTTCGTCCGGAAACGGCCCTTTTCCGCAATCTCTGCATCAATCTGCGGACTTGATTTCCTTGGCCTTGCGAAAAATTGCTCACATCCAGATTGAAAAATGCGGTCGTGCCATCCGGAAACTCCGGGTAACACACTCAATTATCAGCACGCTCGATGCGCTTGAGACGACGCATCATTTCCTTGAATGAAATTGTCGGTGTGGAAACAATCACATCGATTCGTGGCGGCAACAGGCCACCGTAAATCAGGTGGTGGTCTGAACCCTCACGAGCGGTCCCTTGAAGATGGAAGAGGTCATTCTGCAACCAGCAGACAATGCCGATCTTGCGGTAACGATAGAAATCGATGAACTGATAAATCCCCTGGGAAAGGGCTGCCGACAGGCCTCCCATGCTGAGGGTGTTGAGGTTGCGGATCGCCTTGACGCTGATATTGCGGGTACCTTCTGAACGTGTCTCAAATTTCGCGCGAAAGGCCGATGGCGTGCCGTCAAACAAGCGTAAATTATGGATATAACCGTCGGCAATGCCATTTATCTCACCGAACTCAAAGGTATTGGTCAGCTGGTAAAGGTCAATACCGGTGAAATCGACATCGGCATGATAGGTCGGAAAACGCGAGAAAGGCGACTCCACACGCATATTGTTGATCGAGAAGTCGCCGTCGAAGACGTGCATTGATGCGTCACCGACGGTGCTGATCTCGTCTCCGGCGATACGAATTTCTTCCAGACGAGCGTTCAACCGACCGCCCATTTCCGGCCAGTCCAGGCTCCTGGAAATTTGCAGCAACTCGACATCCTGCACTGCGAGCGACGCCCGCAGTTGCGGCACCAGGTTTGGCAGGTCGAGTTGCAGGACAGTCAAACTCAGCTCGCCGCCGGCGACGGTCAGCTTGAGTGGCTGCTGCAGCCGCCAGCGATTGGCGGCCGCCTGCAGCTGCAGCCGGCCAGGTCCGGAATTGAGCAAACCAGCCTGTAAGCGGGTCCACTGCAGGTTTGCAGTTTCAGCCAACGCGTCTGAGGCCGCAGCGCCTTGTCGCAAGTGAACCGGCAGGCGCCCGTGCAGCCCGTCAATTCGGACATCCTGATCCCAGGCGACGGTCACATCAGTCGGTACGATGTTCAGGTCGAGGCCCCAGCTGCCCACTCGCTGGCGGGCGACACCCTCAAGCATCAGCCGACCGCTCAGCGAGGCCTGATCGATACCCGGCAGCAGCTCACCGGCCAAGGTCTGGAGCGTCTGCTGGAAATCACCCTGCATCTCTGGTACTTCGACCTGTCCACGCAGGCTTGTCTCACCTTCGGCATAGACTGCGGAGAAGTGCCCGTTGACTATGCCGGCCAGGTCGACAACGGCAGATGTCAGCTCCAGGCGTTGCCGTTCGCCCAACCAATTCCCCTTGACGACAAAGTTGACGGGCAATCCTTGCAGACTGCCATACCAGCTATCCAGCAGAGCCTCACCGGCACCGGCACGCCCGGACAGGTCAAAGCGCACGCGCTCACCGGCCAGTTCGAGACGACCGCTCAGATCGAGTTTGCCGCCAATCAGCCCGGACATGCCGTCTTCAGCCTGGAAATCAAGAGCGCCCAGCGTTATGGCTTCAAGCATGACCGCCAAATCCATGCCGGGAGCCGTCTGCAATGCGAGCCGACCATGCAGGAGTCCGGAGAAGCCCGCACCGGTCAACTTGCCGAACAGATCCACTCCCGAAAGGCTCAGGCGGTCATTCTGCAAGCGCAGCTTGCCTTGCAGCGACAGCTCCTGCAGCCCGGGCTGGCCGGCGGGCAAAGGATAGCCACTGCTAAGTGCCAACCGGGCCACATCGACCACCAGCAGTGACCAATTCCCCTGCCAGTCGGACTCTGCCGGAGTTCCCACCAGAGACAGCGTTGCCTCAGCCAACGAGGTCCTGCTATCCCGGGCGGTGAGTGTCAGGCCGTCGCAGACGAGCGTCAGCCGTTGGTCACGCCACTCGCCACGCACATCACCCGCCAGCGTACCGAGTTTACCGAAGTTGCTCACCAGCCGTGTCTTGCTGATCCGGACTGAATTCCGATCCGCCTCAATCAGACCCTGCATCTTCAGATCGCTTGGCGCGGGAGTTGCTGTCGGCAAAGCCATGCCGATACTTTGCAAGAATGCTGCAGGACTCTCCGCCGCCACACTCCAGCTGCCGTTGAGCTTCTGGTCGGCCCAGATCCCGTTCAAAGTCAGGGTTGTGGCACCGGCCAGGCTGACACTGCCACCTAGTTCCAGACGGTCCGGATCGCTCTGCAGACCCACGCTCATATTCTGCCAAGGCCAACGCTGATCAGCCATCTGCAGAAAACCTTCACCGGTGTGCAGGCTGGCTTCAAGGCGTCCTCCCCGAAAGCGCAGTTCGAGGGCAGGTACCGTCAACTGCCAATGCAGGTCTGCCGGCCAGGGAACCGGTTCACCCAGTGCGGCAAGTAGTTCACCGACCTGCGCGTCATCGAGTTTCTCCAGGCTCAGCTTCGCGCCGAGGGCCATGTCGGCTCCCGGTGCGACCGACACCGGCTGGGCCAGCAGGTTCTTCTCATCCCAGGTGAGTTCATCAAGAGTCAATGCGAGGCCGTCTTGCCAGATGGCGCTACCAACCAGGCTGACCGGCACACCGGGAGCAATGCCCACGTTGGCTGTCAAGGCATACGGAAATTGATGGCCCAGACCACCCTCGGCAGTCAGTTGGTCTAACAGCAGTTTACGGTCGCCCCAGTTCAGCTCGACATGGCCGTTTTCGAGATGCCAGGCATCAATGTGCAGCGGTGCGCTTTGTGGCCAGATTGCCGGTTCGGTCGCCGTCTCTTGCGCAGAGGCCATCCAGATCAGCTGCGGCTCGCGAATCACCAGTACGCTGATCCGGCGCTGCAGCAGGCCGGACCAGGCAAACTGCACGTCGATGGCTGCCACTTCGAGCCTGAGTTCTCCCGGCCGGACAAAGGTCAGTCCGGTCAGGCGCAAGCTGCCGTCGGCATAGGCCAGTTTCTCGAGTCCCACCTCGGCATCGAGTTCGGCCGCCGCCCGTGCGGTCAACCAGGGGCGAACAATGTCGTCCAGGAGTCGGTCGGCAGCGAGCCAGAGTCCGCCAGTTGCCAACAGCAGCACCAGCAAGATCGAGCCGATCAATATGCGCGCACCTCTGGTCATATGCTTATCGCTTGCATGTTGCGGCCCAGGGAAAGATTTCCCTCAGGGCTTCTGTGTCACATAAACTTTACTATAGAAAAGCTTGTCAGTGAGTAAACTTGTCCTGAATTTTGCCTCCAGCTTTCGGGGGCGCAACCTCGCAGTTTTGGTTTCAGGTTTCGTTATGAAATCAAAATCAACAGCAAAACCGGCGGGTCGCGTCCCGCCAGACGCCTTACTTTTTTCAACGCCAAAAAAGTAAGCAAAAAGGCTTGCTCCTGCGGATGGCACTTCTTGCGCCAGGTGTTATGGCGTTTATAGTCTGCGTACTCGAAAACTATCTACGCAGTCGTTAACGCTGGGGCCTATCTTAACGGCCATGAAGCCTTAGTGGATAACTTAAAGTTTTAACCTTCACCCCTCCAGCCTCCAGCCTCCAGCCTCAGTAATTTTCATGCCCGCTCTTGTGCAGATAATAATCGTAATCTCCCTCGTAGGGGATCATCTGCCCATGATCGATTGCGAACACCCGCGAGACCAGCTCTCGCAGGAAATGACGATCGTGACTGACCAGGATCACGGTACCAGCGAAGTTTTTCAACGCTTCGAGCAGCACTTCCCGTGACTGGATATCGAG